>PMWT01000124.1 GCA_003166025.1 Acidimicrobiaceae bacterium
GGGTGAGGCCGAAACCCGCCCCGGCGACGGCGGCGGCGACGTCCTCAGCCCGCGAACGGGTGAAGATGCGGGCAAATATGCCGAGCTCGACGGTCACAGCGCCACCTCAGCCCCTCCCCCGGCGGCACTGGCCCGGACAGCCTCGATGAAGCGGACGGCGGCGACGCCGTCAGGCCCGTCCGGAACGGTGGGCTCGTCGTCTAGGACAGAGCGGGCAAAAGCCTCGAGCTGGCGCTCATAGGGGTCGGTGTCGCCGAAGGACGGGCTCTGCGCCACCGAGTCGCGCTCGGTGAAAACGGTCACCTCGCTGGCACGGCGGAAAAACGGGAAGAACGACCGCACCCGAAGGTGACCCGTCTCACCGTAGATGTCAAAACCCTCGGCCCACAGGCCGTGGACACTGGCGGAGATTTCGAACGACGCCAGACCGCCCGACGTCGCCAACCGTCCGGTCCCGTGCCAGGTGAAGTCCTTGCCCGAGCTCGCCACCTCCGCCCGCAGGCTGGCGAGCTCGCCGACCAGGAAACGGAGCCCGTCAAAGACATGCGCTCCATGGGTGTTCAACAGATAGCGCTGGCGGTCCTGCTTGTAGTCGCTCGATGCCCCTAGCGCCGTTTCGTCGACCACCGTCCTCGGGAACAGAGTGGCCTCGGTGGGAGGACGCAAGGCCGACATCACGCGGTACCAGACCTGGGCGGTGAGGACCGCACCAATCCGCGGGAGGACCTGGCGGGCGTACTCGACCCCCGGGTCGTGACGTTTCATGGCCCCGACCTGGAGCTTGAGCCCCAGCTCGGCGGCCCTGCGGCTGAGTTCCTCAGCGGCTTCGACTGTGTCCGCCAGCGGCTTTTCCACCAGCACGTGCTTGCCGGCGCCCATCGCCTGAAGAGCCAGAGCCAGGTGGGAGGGATCGGGCGTGGCCACGAGCACGGCGTCCAGGTCCTGGTCGAGGAACCGGCTCATGTCGGTAAAGCCGCGTACGCCATAGCGCTCCGCCACCTTCCCCACGACGACGGGGCTCGAGTCGCAAATGGCTGTCAACTGCACCCGCTCGGCCTTGGTGGCGGCGGGCAGATGGGCGACCTGGGAGATCCGTCCCGCGCCCACGACGCCCAGCCGGAGCTGTGAGCCCGGCGTGGTAGTGACAGTGCTCATCTTGTGCCTCCTGGCATGTGCTCGGCTGGCATGTGCTCGGGCCCCATGTGCTCGAGCCCCATGTGGTCTACGGCCGGCTCCTCGGCGGTGGGCGCCGGTCGAGGATGGCCAGCCCGGCGAACGGACGATGGCGCCGGAGCGTCGAGGACCAGCTCGGCCGCTCCTATGGCGCCGGCATCGCGCCCGAGCCGGCCAAGCTCGATCGGCGGCGGGGGCCGCACGGCGCGAAGAGGCCGGTCTTCGGCCAACGCGGAGCGGGCCGCCGGGAGCAGGTACTCGCCGGCGGCGTGGGCCAGGCTGCCGGCCAGTACCACGATGTCGGGGTCGACCACCGCCACCAGTACAGCGGCTGCTCTACCGATAGCCCTGCCGGCCGTACTGAGGACCCTGAGAGCGCCGGCGTCGCCGGCCCGAGCAGCGGCAACAACCTCAAAACTGCTGCTGGTACCGCCGGCCCGGGCGAGGCCCGGCCCACTGGTTAAGAGCTCGAGGCAGCCCCTCCCGCCGCAAATGCAAGGGCCTCCCCCATCGGTGACGGGTATGTGGCCCAGCTCACCGGCCAGGCCCCGGGCCCCGATCAACGGGGTCCCGTCCACGATCACACCCCCGCCCACCCCCGTGCCGAAGGTGAACACCGCCATGCACCCCTGGCCCAGGCCGGCCGCCCGGAACTCGCCCAGGGCGGTGGCGTTACCGTCGTTCTCGATGACGACCGGCACCTGGAGCCGACCGCGCAGCTCGGCGCCGAGCTCGTGGTCCCGGGCGGCGAGGTTGGCCCCCCAGACGAGATGCTCGCGGTCGGCCGATAGCCACCCCGCCACAGCCAGGCCCACGGCGCCTACCTCACCACCGAGCCCCGCCGCCACTACCTGGCACTCGGCGACGGCCGCCTCCAGGGCGACCACCAGTGCCGCCAGCCCCGCCCCCGGGCGGTCCAGCCAGATCCGGTGGACCACGGTATGAGCTCCGTCGACGAGGACCGCGGCAAGTTTGGTCCCACCGAGGTCGGCCCCGACCACCATACGGGCCAATGCGGGCATACNNGGGCATGCGGGCCATTGCGGGCACGCGGCGCTGGGCGGCACCGGGACCAGGCGGCTCGACCATTGTTTACGAATCCTTTCGGACCGGTCTTGACTCGAATCCTTCCGGCGCAATACGGTAGCGTTCCGGAAGTGCCGGGACAAGAGCACCGGCGCCCGTCCTGCGGTCAGAGGGGGATTTGGAAGTGCTGGCCTTTGTGTCTCTATGGTCCGCCGACCTGTTGGCGCTGGGTGAGGCCGTGGACCGCGTGGCCGAGGTGGCCGATGCCTTCCACATCGACGTGTTCGACGGGCACAATGCCCCCGAACTGCTCTTTGGCCCTGACGTCGTGGCCGCTCTGCGTGGGCGCACGGACAAGCCGCTCGACGTCCATCTCAACGTCACCGACCCCGACTATTGGCTCGGTCGCTTTGTCGACGCCGGCGCCGACATGGTGACCGTCCAAAGCGGGGCCAGCCCGGACATCCGGGCCACCCTCGGCCAGGTCCGCTCCCGGGGGGCGCGCCCGTCGCTCGGCCTGGAGGTGCACGAGCCGGTGAGCCAGGCCGAGGCGTTGTTCGATGCCGTAGACCGGGTATTGCTGATGGGCACCGTCATCGGCATAAAGGGCGTCGGCCTCGACCCGAGCACCCCTCAGCGGGTCTCGGCCCTCGTGGCCGCCCGGGCACGGCGGTTCGGAGCCGGCCTCGGGCCCATCATCGTTGTGGACGGGGGCATCCGCGCCCACACCGTCGGGCCCCTCGCCGAGGCAGGGGCGGACGGGGTCGTGCCCGGGTCGCTCGTTTTCGCCAGTCCCGACCCGGTGGCGCGGATATGCGAGCTCCACGCCCTAGAGCCGGCGGTCCTGACGCCATGAAGGCCGCCGTCGTCACCGCGCCCGGTGATTGGGCCGTCCTGGACGTCGCGGACCCGGTCCCCGGCCCCGGCGAAGTCGTGGTCGAGGTCGAGCGGTGCGGGATCTGCGGCACCGACTTGCACGTCGTCGATGGGGACGCGGGCTCGCTGGCCTATCCCGTCATCCCCGGTCACGAGTTCAGCGCCCATGTGGTGGCATTGGGGGCGGGGGTGACCCATCCGGCGCTGGGGACCTTCGTGGTGGTGGACCCGATGGTCTTTTGTGGTCACTGCGTGCAGTGCCGCAGCGGCTGGACCAACCTGTGCGTCACCGGCGGAGGCCTGGGCACAACGGCCGACGGGGCGTTCGCCCGCTACGTGAAGGTCCAGGCCAACCAATGCGAGCCCGTGCCCGAGAGCGTCCCCGCCGAATGGGCCCCCCTTACCGAGCCGCTCTCGTGCGTCTTGCACGCCCTCGACCGCATTGGACCGGTGCTGGGCACCGACACCCTTGTCATCGGCGCAGGGCCCGCAGGCCTCATGCTCACCCGCATGCTCTCTCTGGGCGGAGCGCGCGTCGACGTGGTCGAGCGGCGGCCTGAGCGCCTGCAGTCGGCGCCGGCGTTCGGGGCCGACCGGACGGCGACGAGCACCGACCAATTGGACCGGGAGCGCGGTTGGGGGCTCGTGGTCGACGCCACCGGGAACGCCGCGGCCATCCAGGAGGGCCTGTCGCTCGTGCGCCGAGCCGGGACCTTCGCCGTGTTCGGCGTCTCCCATGCGGCCGCGAAGGTCGAGATTTCGCCTTACGACATCTTCAAGCGTGAGCTGACCATCGTCGGCTCCAATTCAGTCAGGCACAGCTTCGGTCGGGCCCTGCGTGCCCTGGCCGGTGGCCGGGTCCCAGGCGACAAGCTCCTTGACGAACCCGTCCCGCTGGGCGAGATCGCGACCGCTTTGCGCCGGACCCGGGACGGGAGCGGGCTGAAAGCGACCGTCCTGCCCGGGACGGCTTGACCACCACAGGGAGCCGGCCTTGCACGCTGTCGTATACGACCAGCCCCGCGAACTCCGTTTGGCCGAGATCGCCGACCCCGTCCCCGGCCCCGGGGAGGTGCGTCTGCGCGTCCTTGTCACGGGGGTGTGCGGCACCGATGTCCACCTGCACGACGGGGAGTTCTTCCCGGTATACCCCCTTGTCCCGGGGCACGAGATCGTCGGGGAGGTCGACCTCCTCGGGGAGGGGGTAGTCGAGGTCGCGGCCGGTCAGGTGGTGGCCCTCGACAACATGCTCACGTGCGGGCTGTGCGATAACTGCCAGCGCGGGCGCCCGGCATTTTGCCGCCACCTCCGAGCGCTAGGGGTGACCGACCCCGGTGGTTTCGCCGAGTACGTGGTGGCGCCGGCGGGCAAGTGCCACCCGGTGGACGACCTCGACCTGGACACCGCCGTCCTGGCCGAACCGGTGGCATGTGCCATGCACGGCCTCGATGTCCTCTCGTTACGGCCGGGCTCCGATGTGCTCCTGGTCGGCGCCGGGCCCAGCGGCCTCATCCTCACGCAGTTGCTCCGTAGCGGTGGCGCCGGACGCCTCACGGTCGCCGGGCCCACCCCGGCCAAACTTGAGCTGGCGCGTGCGTTCGGGGCCGACTACACGGTCCGTTTCGGCCGAGAGGACCCCGACCTCGCCGTGGCTGCGCTGCGCGAAATAGCCCCTGATGGTTTCGACGTCGTCATCGACGCCACCGGCGCGCTGGCCGCCCTGGAACGCGGCCTCGGGCTGCTGCGTGAGGGCGGCACACTGTTCGTCTACGGCATGGCGGAGAAACTGGCCCGGCTCCCCGTCAGCCCCTATGACGTGTTCCGTCGCGAGTTGACCATCAAAGGGTCGTTCGCACAGGCCTTCAGTTTCGACCGGGCCGTGCTGGCGCTACGCACTGGTCGAGTAAGGACCGGAGGGCTGATCACCCACCGCTTCGGCCTGACGTCCTACGCGCAGGCCGTCCAAACCGTCCGCGGCGACCGCAGCTGCGTGAAAGCTGTTGTCGAGCTCTAATTACCCGCGGACCAGGCCTCCGACGCCTATGACGACCTCCTTACCCGCGGTCAGTACAAAGGTGCGGCCCTGCGGGTCAAGCCGGTGGTAGGTCTCCACAAAAATGGCGGGGTCGAGGGTGGCCCCTTCGCCGTAACCCTTGTCGCTCCATAACCCGTAGTGGAACGGCACCGCCAGGTGTGCCTTCTGCTGCCAGGCCAGCATGGCGGCTTCGTGGGCGTTCATGTTGCCTGCCGTGCCGTTGATGGCGATGAGCGACGCGCTCGTCCGCATCGTGTCGACAACAATCTCGTTGTCGTACTGCGTGTCGCCGCTGTGGTAAACGCTAACTCCGTCGTGCTCGACCACGTAGCCGACGGCGTCCGGGGCCGGCTCCGGCTCGAAGGGGTGCCTTGCGTAGACCGCTCGTACCCTCAGGTCCCCGACCTCGACGATGTCGCCCCGCCGGACCGGGGTTGTCCGTTCGGCGGCCACGCCCTTGGAGACCACTTTGGCGACCGCCAGAGGAGGCCCGATAAACCGGGCCCTTTCGTGGCTCATGAACCCGCTGATCGAATCAGGGTCTAGGTGGTCCTCATGAGCGTGGCTCGCCACGAGGGCGTCGAGCGCGGCGACGGCCGGGTCGATGAGCGCGGGCACGGTACGGGCCTGTTGATAGGACCGAAGGACAGCATCGGACAAATAAGGGTCGATGCAGACCAATGTCCCTCCCGGCGACTTGACCACCAGTCCCGACTGGTAAAGCCACCACAAAGACACGGTCCCCGGTGCCACCACGGTCCCGAGTATGTCGTCCCACAGCTGGGTCGTAGCCGGTGCCGGCATCTTTCTCCTATTCGGTAGGTCTTGGCCCGGGTTTAGTCCGGGCCCGGGGTTTCAGTACGGGGCGGGGGTTTCAGTACGGGGCGGGGGGGACGAAGTCCGCAGGCAAGCCCTCGCCGCCACGGTGGGCCCGGACGCCGGGCTGAGCGGTGAGCCCGCCCAGGACGGATCTCATCCGAGCACCCTGTTCAGTGAACCAGTTGTGCAGGATCCCAACGTCGTGACCAACACAGAAATGGCGCACACCCAGCTCCAGGTAGTACTCGACGCTGCCGGCATCGGCTATTTCGGCGCGAGGTGTGACACCGTGGCGGAACGCGGAGGCGATCACTTCCCTTTCGGCTTGGCGGATCTGTTCGGCGTCATCGACGCGCGACAGGCCCATGCTCATGGCGTAATCGGCCGGCCCGAACTGCACCATGTCGATGCCGGGGACATCGAGGATGGCGTCCAGATCCTCGACCGCCTGCCTTTTCTCGATCATGAGGGCCACCACTGACGAGGCCAGGGCGTCGATCCAGCCCGGGGAACCGACATGCAGGATGGTACGGGCGTCCCGGCGCAGGCCGACCCCGTGAAGGCCGGCGTGAAGGGGGTGCTCGGGCCGTACCGAACGGACGCACTGACGGGCGTCCTCCACCGTGCGGACGTCGGCGAACAGTACGTTTTGTAACCCTGACCCAATTGCTCGCATGGCCAGATGACCGCGCGTGTCCTGTTCGATCTTGATCATGCCGCTGAAGTCCGGGAAGAGCTCTATGGCCCGGCCCAGGTTGTCGAGGTCGTGCATGGTCCACGGCGCGTACTCGGCCACGAACTCGACATAGTCGAACTGACCGGTCTGACCCACGAGCTCGGTGATGGTGGGCCACGTCGACATCAGGTGCGTACCGAGGCTCGGCAAACCCTGGTCGAGGAGCTCACGTAGGCGGTTCTTACGCAAAGGGTAGAGGTCCACGGCTTCTCCCGGTCGCGTTCCAAGCTAACCTGATAGGCAGTGGTCGTCAACAATTGACAAGAGGCTCTTGGCGCGGCACACAATGGTGCTGGATGATGGCGTTGCCAAGGAAACATGAAAGGTGCCGCGCTCGTGCCCGATGAGATGACGTACTCAGCCGGCTTTGCCTCAGGCGTGGCCGAAGAGATGGCAACCAACCCCGACATCTTCGTCATCGGCACCGACCTTGTTCACCGCGGTGGCCACTGGGCGCAGATAAAGGGCCTCGTCGATGTAGTCGGGCCGGGAAGGGTCTTCGACGCGCCGATCTCCGAGGCGGCCATGGTCGCCACGGGAGTCGGTGCCGCCATGGCCGGTATGCACCCGATCGTCGACCTGAACTTCATCGACTTCGCTTTCGGGGCCATGGACGAAATCGCCAATCAAGCAGCCAAGATCCCGTTCATGCTCGGGCGGCCTGTCCCCTTGGTGATCCGGGCGACGGCCGGCATCGCCCACGGCGGGCCACAGCACAACAACAGCCTCGAGTCGTTCTTCATGCACCTTCCCGGTATCAGCTTGCTCGTACCCGCCTTCCCCTACGACGTGAAAGGTCTAATTAAGACCGCCCTCCGGACGCCTGAGCCTGTGATCTTTTTGATGCACAAGCGCCTGACCGGCACGAGAGGCCCGGTTGGCGGCCCGGACGAGCTTGTCCCGTTCGGGCGGGCCAATGTCCTACATCCCGGTACGGACTGCACGATAATCACCTACGGCGGCGCGGTGGCCAAAGCGCTGGCCGCCATGGAAAGCCTCGCCGAGGACGGTACCAGCGCCGAGGTGATCGACCTGAGGACTCTCGCCCCCCTCGACGTGGAGGCCTGTGTCGCCTCGGTGAAAAAGACAGGTCATGCCGTGGTAGTCGACGAAGCGCCGAAGTTTGGGGGGCCGGCAGCCGAGGTGGCGGCGGCTATACAAGAGCTCGCCTTCGAGTACCTCGATGCCCCGGTTGGTCGTGTCGGCGCCCTAATAACCCCGATACCCGAGAACACTCCCTTGCTCGATAAGGTACTGCCCAGCCTGGCCGACGTCGTCCAAGCGGTGCGGCGCACGTTCACCGCCTTCGAAGAACCCGCTTAGCCAGGGCAGGGCCCCCACGTGGAGGCGTTCTGCGCGCCCGTGGAACAAGAACTGGGGCCAGTCGGGGCCCTGGTCACCAACAGCTCAGCTGTGGCGCACTGTGCTGGCCACATTGCAAATAAGGTTGCCCCCGTCCACTGGCAAGGCCAGGCCCGTAACCATGGCGGACGCCGACGAGAGCAGGAAACAAACGGGGCCGACCATGTCCTCAGCTGTCACCAACCGGTTCATGGGCACCCCGTTCAGGAACTTGAAGCCAAGGGTCTCCCCGTCGAGCGAGACGTCTTCCATCCAGGTGCGCATGGCCGGGGCGTCAACCTGCGAAGGCTGGATGGCGTTGACCCGGATCCCGAAATGGCCCCACTCCAAAGCTAGCTCCCGGGTGAAGTGCAGGACGCCCGCTTTGCTGATGCTATAGACAAAGTTGCCGCGGCCCATCGCCGTGCTCCCACAGGTAGAGCTGGTGTTGACTATCCGGCCGGCGATCTTCTTGTCGATCATCTGGCGGCCCACAGCCTGGGCCATAAGGAAGTAACCGGTGAGGTTGAGACGCAGGACCGCCGACCATTCGTCTAGGCCCAGGTCCTCAGGCAGGGTATGAGAGCCGGTGCCGGCATTGTTGAAGAGCATCTCCACGGAGCCGAAGCGGCCGCATACGTCCGACACCAGGTCCGTGACTTGCGAGGGCTCCCGTACGTCGGCGACCGCCACCATGACCCGTTCGGCCGGCAGTTCGGCGGCCAAGGCCGCCAAGGCGTCGCCGTTTACGTCGACCAGAGCCACTCGGGCGCCGCTGGCAACCAACCCCCGGCTCACGGCTGAGCCGATGCCCCCGGCTGCCCCGGTCACGATGGCCGTCTCGTTGTCGAACTGAAAATTGATCATCTTGGGCTCCTTATAGCGCTCAGGCCGGATTTCCGGCCTTCATCGACAAATTAAAGGCTTGCTCTCAGCCGCCGGTCGAAGTGGTCGAGGGCCTTGTCGTCCGCTCTGCCCCCTTGTTGAGGATCTTCAGAGTCTCCACTGCGCCCTGCTGGGCCAGGTGGGTGTCCGAGGTTACATTGACCAACTGGAAACCTTCGCTCGCCCACTGAACAGCATCATCGGGGTCGGCGGTGTGGGCCACCGGGATTTTCCCGTGCCGGCGGCAGGCATCCAGCACCTTTTGGCAGAGGTCATGGAGCACGGGGTTGGTTACCCGCCAACTCAGACCACCTCCGTGGGACAGGGATAGGTCCTGGGGCCCAATGTAGGCACCGTCAACGTCTTTCACCGCCAAGATGGCGTCGAGGTTGTCCATGGCCTGGCGGGTCTCGATCTGTACCAGGCAAAGCGCCCTGCGGTCGCCCTCCTCAGGCGAGTAGTCCGGATCGGTCATCGCCACTCGCCAAGGGCCCCAGCTCCGGTCGCCTCTGGGAGGGTAACGAAAACAGCGGGAGATCTTTTCTGCTTCGTCAGCCGTCTCCAGCATGGGGATTATCACCCCTTCAACGCCGGCGTCGAGAGCAGCCATGATCGCTCCGAACTGGGTTTTCCAGGGCGCCCGGAGGAAGGGTGCGCTCTGGCCCAAGGAGATCGCCTGGACCATTCCCAGCAGCTCTGACGATGAGTTGAGCGGTGAGTGCTGCATGTCGATGACCAGCCAGTCGAACCCAGAACGGCTCAGCATCTCGGCCATGAGCGGGCTACCGGCACTTAGGAACGCTCCCCAGAGCGGCGCCTCTCCCCGTTCGATCCTCTCCCGCATGAAGGTCACGCGACTTCTCCTTTTACAAACGGTTGGCCTGGCTCTGCCGGCCCCGGACGTCGTGGTGGCTCGGTGGGATTGTTTACCATCGACAATATACAATATGCGAGGCGTTCACCTCGGGCCCAACTTCACCGCCGGCACCACCGCCTCGGCGAACAGTCGCACCGTCTCGTCGTCGCGCCCGTTGATGGTGGCCAGGAAGTACTGCACCCCCGCATCGGCCAAGGCCTGGTAGTGGGCAATGGCCGTCTCGGGGGTAGCAAAGACGGGCACGCTGCGCAGTTGACGGTCCGGGATCCGGGCATCGCGCCGCTTACGCTCCAGGTCGTCCTCGTTTTCGGCCAGCGTGAGCAGGGGTGTGTAGTGGCTGCGCAGCACCGAGTCATAAGCGCGGCCTACCGCCTCGCAATGGGCGCGCAAGGCACTGTACTTGCGCTGCACGTCGGAGATATCGAAGGCGGAGCCCGACCACTCGTGCGGTGCGAAGTTGGACACGTCAGCAAATCGAGCGACCTGGCGTAGCGTGACCCTCTCTCCCCCACCCCCGATAAGTATGGGCACATGCGGCTGTTGTACCGGCTTGGGAGAAAGCCGAGCCTGGTCAAGACGGAAGTACTTGCCCTCGAAACTAAAGGTCTCCTCGGTCCAAAGCCCCTGGACCACAGACAGTGCCTCCTCCATTGCCTCCTGTCGCTGCGCCACCGGAGGAAAGGGCAGGCACATTTGGTTGAACTCGGGGACGTCGTCGCCGATGCCGATACCCAAGACCAGTCTCCCCTCGCTGATCCGGTCCACGTCGGCCGCCTGGCGGGCGATCAGGAGGGGGCTACGGTAATAGATACAGCTGACCAGGGAGATCAACCTGATCCGCTCGGTCGCCATGGCCAACGCGCTGAGGAACGTCCAAGTGTCCATAGAGCGATTGGGGTGGTCGTTGGCCCAGTAGGCATCGAAACCGAGCTTTTCGGCCCGCAGCGCGAAGCGAAGAACCTCTTTCCATTCGGACAAGAAGACCGACACGATGGCGAACCGGGCCCGTTTCTGGCCTTCGGCCACCCACGGGTGAAGTTGCCTCGTCGTACCGGTCAACGGCTCAACTGAGCGGCCGGGCAATTGTCTGGTGCCGCAGGTAATCGAACAACGTCTCCGGGCTGTTGACCCCGCCGCCGTAGCCGCTCAGGTTGACTCCCCCGTAGGGGAGACCGTAGGCGAAGACGTTGTGAGCGTTTATCCAGCTGTTGCCGGCTTCGAGCCGTTCTGCCACCCGGTTGGCCCGGTCTAAATCGCCGCTCCAGACGCTATTTGCAAGTCCGTAACGAGAACTATTGACGCTCCCGATGACCGTTTGCTCGTCCCGGAAGGGGATGACGTAGGCGACAGGGCCGAAGATCTCCTCCTTCGCACAGACGTTGTCCGGTCCCCCGGCGAGGAGCATAGGCCTCACGTAGTAACCGCCCTCATGGCCCTCAGGCCGTACGGCACCTCCCTCCAGCAAGGCAGTGGCACCCGTGGAGATCCCTTTGTCCACGTAACCGAGCACACGCTGGCGCTGCGTCTCGCTCACGAGCGGTCCCATGGTGGTGGCCTCGTCGTCGCCTGGGCCGATGGAGATCTCGGACAGGGCCTTTGATGCTTCTGACACAAGCTCATCGAGCACGTTCTGGTGGACGAACCAGCGTGTGGCCGTACAGCAAACTTGCCCCGTGTTCAAGGTGATGGCGCCGGCCAGCTTGCGAGCGGTATCACCCACGTCTACATCGTCGAAGATCACCGCGGCACCCTTGCCGCCGAGCTCGAGCTTGCAGGGCACGAGGTTCCTAGCCGCCTCTTGGGCAACCGCTCTTCCCACTTCGGGCGACCCGGTAAAGGACATGCGGCGGATACCTGAATGCTGGCTGAGCGCGGCTCCCGCGGTGCGGCCCAGGCCCGGCACCACATTGACCACTCCGGCGGGGATCCCGACTTGTGCGGCCAGGTGGCACGCGTACAGCGTGCTGAGGGGGGTCAGCTCGGCGGGCTTGACCACTACCGTGTTCCCCGCGGCTAGAGCCGGGGCCACGCCCCAGGCATAAAGAAGGAAAGGGAAGTTCCAGGGGAAGATGAAGCCGCAGGGCCCATAGGGGACCTGCACCTGACGAGCTTCGATGTGCTCCACGGGCAACGGCTGTGACCGGCGGACGTTCACGGACAGGTCGGCAAAGTAGCGGAACGCCTTGGCGGCGAAAGGGACGTCGAAACCAGTGGCGTCCTTCACCGGCTTTCCGACGTCAAGCGATTCCAGGTTGGCCAACACCTCGGCGCTGGCCTCAATGGCATCAGCGTAACGGTGAAGCAGGGTAGCCCTCTCATTGGCGGACCGACCCGCCCACTCGGGGAAGGCCCGGGTTGCCGCAGTGACAGCGTCGTCGATGTCCGCGCCGTCTCCCGAGGCCACCACGGCCAGCACGCTGCCGTCCGCCGGCTGCCTGACCTCAAAGGCCGCTCCCCCTCGCGCTGGCGTCCAGCTACCGCCCACGTAGAGCGGCACCGCCGAGCTTCCAAGGAACCTGTCGATCTCTGTCTGGACCACGCTCACAGCACTCCCCCTTTTGAAACCCACGCGTTCCCTCATTATGGCCGACCGAGAGACGGCAAGGAAGCCCTGACTTGGCTATCCAGCCACAACTGTCTGGGCAATAGCATGGTCGCCTCCCCGGTCCAGCTTGGGGTCGCCGACTAAAACTATGAGGTCGTCCTGCGCCTCACCCCGGTCCCTGCTTCGGCCACCGGGAGCCTCTCACGTGTACTGCGGGCTCCGCCCTGAGAGCTGTTTACGTCGCCTTCGGCGTCGACTAGGGTCCGGGATGTTGAACTCTTATGATGTCGTCCCCATGGACAACATAGCGCTCGACGGGCTGGACGGCATCAGTTGACGTCCCAGCCACCGCCATTTCCTGCGCCACCGGGCGCTCCGCCGGCGGGAACGCGCGGGCCGCATCTCGACGTGGTCGATATCGACGGCGAAGAGGTGTTGGTGTTCGAGAACGACTGGTGGCGACTGAAGGTCCGGCTCGGCCAAAGCCTGAGCCCGTACCACCTCTACAGCATCCCTACCGGTCAGCTCCTGGCCGACCAGCACTACTGCTACCAGCTGGCCGCCGGGCCGCTGGGCCCATCAGGCTATGTGGGCCCGACCACCCGGTCACAGCGCGTGGAGACCGTGGGCTGGGCCCTCGTGCCAGACGAGGCTGCAGATCATCTCGTGATCGAAGGGCGGTTCATTTTCTCCGCCGATGGCCCGACCGACATCCGCATAGAGCACACGTTCAGCCTGTTCAGGGAGGCCAGTAGGCTCGAGGAGCGTATTTCCCTGGTACACCGGTACGGTCGTGACCGCCACGAGCTAAGCGACCTCCGCTTTGGGTTCCGCAAGCTGCTGTTCGACCGACAGCGGTACACGTGGGTAAACAATGCGGATAGGTCCCGACTGGTCCCCGTGCCGTTCGGACGGCACATCGGGCAGTCCGTCGACCACCGGATGGCCAGCTACGCGGCGACCGACCTGGTCCCCAACAACTGGGCCCACGTAGGCCTGCCTGACCGCGCCGCGGAGGCATGGATCTGGGCCGACGACAAGGTCGGCTTTATCTCGGCCAAGTACTCCCAGGGACACATCGAGTTCGGTGTGGCAGACGGGGAGCTCGTGGCCCAGCCCGGTCGCTCCGCAGGTATTGGGTCGAGGCCCATAGACAGCGCCGATGAGAACCTGTGCCTGCGCTTCGGGGGCGTGGGTATAGCCCGCGGTTGCCCCGAGAAGGCAGCCACTCTCTGCTCTGAGCAGCGGCTGTCGTTTGGCGTCAGCATCTACGAAGCCTTCGGCGGGGAATGGACCGTCGGGCTTGCCCGCTATAAGGATATCTTGAACGACCGCGGGCACGGGCTGGTACCCACCTATCGCTCTAGGCTGCACTGGAACGAGCTCTACAACCTGGGCTGGAGGTGCGGCTCCAACGAGCCCCTCCAAGAGCTGCCCGCCCTGTGGGCGGAAGCCGAGCTAGCGAAGTCCGTAGGGGCTGAAGTGTTCTACTTCGACCCGGGTTGGGATCTCCACGAGGGAAGCTCGGTGTGGGACACTTCGAGGCTCGGTGACGTCGGGGACTTCGTGACCACTCTTCGCTCCAAGTTCGGCTTGGAGCTCGCCCTCCACGTCATGGTCCACACCAAGTCCACCGACGAGGACCCTCGCATCTACCGTCGGCGACGCGACGGCGAGATAGACCTCTGGTCCGATGACACCCCATATGCCGGTGGCTACATATGCCCGGCGTCTCAGGCCTGGCAAGAGCAGAAGACGGCGAGGTTGGCCCAGCTCGCCCAGGCCGGCGTCGCCTTCTTCATGTTTGACTTCGTCAACTATGGGCGGGCGGTCCCTGAACGCTACATCGATCCTGGGAGCGAAGTCCCGAGCTGCTGGTCTTCAGAGCACGGCCACAACGTCCCGCTCACGCGTGGGGAACACGCCGCCGGCATCATGGCGGTTGTATGCGCCGTGAAGAAGCTGTTCCCTCATGTGGTGATTGAGGCGCACGACCGGATCGGGGACAACTTTGCCCCCCTTTATTACCAGCACGGCAGGCCGTTTGCTCACGACGAGCTTTGGGGGTTCGAGTACATGTGGGACCCCTATCTCGACCTCCTGTCCGGCAAGGCCCTCTCCTTGTACGAGTACAACCTCGCTTACGACATACCGCTGTACCTTCATTTGAACTCGAGCCACGACAGCGGCACGTGGCTGGCCTTTTGGTGGTACGCCTCATGCTGCCGGCACCTGGGCATAGGCGGCCTGACACCGGAGTCCCCTGCCTGGCCGGGCCTCTTGAGCACGGTCCGTACCTATCATCGACTGTACGACTTCCTCGCCCGAGGAGATTTCGTGGGGATCGACGTCCTCGCCCACGGTCACGTGCTCAGGGACCGCAGCTCCGCCGTGATCATCGCCTTCAACCTGGGCGCCTCCAAGATCCGACGCGAACTGGTCGTGGACAAGGACCGTCTCGGTCTCAGCACGGTCCATACCGTTAGCGGGGCAGATGTCTCGGTCCGAGACGGCAACATCGTGATCGGCGTGGAGATCGGTCCTATGAGCCCGACAATCGTCGAGCTCAACGTGCCGTCGGGTCGCTAGCTGTCAACCCTCGGCTAGAGTTAGGGCGCACAGCCCCGCAAGCAGGCGGCTGCGAGGGGACTGGTCCCATTGTCGGGACCGTGGCAAGCGGAGGACCGACCAATTTGACGGGCACCGTGGAAGGGCCCCGGTTCGGGGAGGACGAACTCGTCGGTATTGCCTCGGATTTCCTCCACGCCCTCGGTGCGCCTACGAGCACGGCGCGCCTCGTAGCCGCCTCTTTGGTGCTTTCGAACCTGGTTGGTCACGATTCCCACGGGATCGTACGGCTGGTCGATTACACGCAAGCCGTTAGGAGGGGCCAGATCCGCCCGGATGGCGGACCACGGGTCGAAGCGGCACACGGCGCGGTGGCAATTGTTGACGGCGGGTGGGGTTTTGGCCAACCAGCGGCACAGTTGGCCACAGACCTCGCCGTCCAGGCCGCCTCCACCAGCGGGGTCGCCGCCGTGGCGATAAGCGCCTGTAACCACATCGGCCGTCTCGGCGAGTACGTAGCCACGATCGCACGAGCCGGTCATATGGGCATGGCGTTTTGCAACTCCGGACCGGTTGTGGCCCCTTTTGGCGGCGTAGGACGTGTTATGGGCACGAACCCGCTCGCCTGGGCGGCGCCTGGGCCCGATGGCCCAGTCGTCCTCGACTTCGCCACCTCGAAGGTAGCCGAAGGAAAGCTCAGGATCGCGCTCGCCGATAGCCGAACTGTCGCCCCGGGCTGCATCATTGACCGGGAGGGCAAGGCCAGCGTCGACCCTGCCGACTTTTATGCCGGTGGCGCCATGTTGCCCTTCGGCGACCACAAGGGTTCAGGGATGTCCATGCTCATCGAGCTGACTGCAGGGCTGGTCTCGAACATGGGTGCCTCATGTGACCCGGGATACAAGAACGGCAATGGTACCCTCATCATCGCGCTCGACATCGGGGCGTTTACCGGCCTTCCGCAGTACTTCGAGCAGGCGGAGACCTTCGCCAGGCAGACGAAGCGCATTGGAGGTGGTCCCGCCCATGCCGACGTCATGCTCCCTGGTGAGCTCGAAGCTCGGACACTCGAGACCCGCCGTGCCGGGGGTTTGCTCGTGGCCTACGAGATCCGTCGGCAGATAAGTGAGCTGGCAGACGAGATCGGCGTGGACATTGGCCCGCTCGGCGTGCGGTGAGCGGCATCGGGCCCGCCGCTCCAGTCCTCTTGATCAGGTGCCGTGCCTTCGTCTACTGTAGACATCTTAGGTGCGCCTCGACAGCGCTCCTACCCGCCGTAAGGGACCGAGCACACACGTAGGGAGAAATTGTGACGACGGAGCAAACGTTCGTGCCGGCCTCGGAGGCCGCGTTGCCGGTCCCGACCGTGATCGTCGTCGCCGACCGCGCTTTCAGCGACCGACAGAGCCTAGTGGACCAGTTTGACAGTGCGGTGCTCCACTTTTGCGACCTTTCCGACCCCGCCACTCTGTCGGCTGCCACCTCTGGGGCGTCGGGCGTCGTTGTAACGCTCCAACCGCTGCGTGCAGCCCACATTGAAGCCTTGGCGCCGAGCGTTAGGGTGATTGGGCGCGCCGGGGTCGGCCTGGACACCATCGACCTCGATGCGGCGCGCGCCGCCGGCATAACGGTTGTCAACCAGCCGACCTATGGCACCAAAGAGGTTGCATCCCATGCGGTCGCGCTTCTACTTACCTTGCAGCGGCGCATCTGTAGTCTTGACACTTTCGTCCGCGAAGGATGGTCTGGGTCGCCCGTTCTCGCTCCAATGAAAGCTGTCGACGAGCTTGTGGTGGGCCTAGTCGGCAGCGGGCACATCGGCAGCGCTACCGCGGAAATGTTGTCGGGCTTGGTGGGGCAGATCCTGGCTTTCGATCCCGCCAACCCTCCGCTCCCCGCTGGCGTCGAAGCCGTTGGCGAGTTGCGAGATGTCCTCGCTCGCTCAGACGTGGTATCGCTTCACTTGCCTCTAACGCAGGAGACCGCGGGGATGGTCAACGAGGCCTTCCTCGATGCCATGCGCCCCGGCGCGCTTCTAGTCAATGTCTCCCGTGGCGGATTGGTCGACGAGGTCGCACTAACAGCGGCTCTCGACAGCGGGCACCTCGGCGGCGCCGCGCTCGACGTCTTCGCCACTGAGCCCCTTTCTTCGACGAGCCCGTTGCTCAACGCAAAGAACACGGTGTTCTCGCCCCATTGCGCCTCATACTCTGATCGTTCGTCCTGGCGTCTCGCACACTGGGCCCTGAGCGACACCATCGCCTGGGCCCAGTCCAGCAACATCAAGTACGGCAATATCGTCGTCCGGGGGGACCGGTGAAACCAACCAAGGGCGCTCCGCCCGTGACCATCCAGTGGCCGGTAACCGGCCCGCGACGGTCGTAATGGAAGAGATTTTCGTGCCGGCTTCGGGCATGGCGATGGAAGACGTCCTGTTCACCGAGTGGTTGAAGCAGCCTGGTGACGAGGTCGCCGCGGGCGACGGAGTTGCCGTTGTAGAGACCGACAAGTCGACGATCGAATTGAGCAGTACGACCGCGGGCCGGTTATCTGGCCATCTTGTCGCCGTCGGGGAGCGGGTCCTCGGCGGTGCGACTGTGGCCTACGTGCTCAAGGAGGGGGAGGTCGCACCCGCAGCGGTCAATGCCGTTGTCCCAGTGCAGGTGCTCCTGCCCGTGGAAGCCGAGCGGGCGTTGACGGCGCCACCGCCGCCGGGACGTGACGCCGATGGGAAGCACAAGCTGAGCCCCCGGCAACGCCGCGCCATGGCGGGAGCGGCTGCGGCTGGTAGCGATGCGGAGGAGGGCGAAAGCCTGGTCGTGCCCGTTGCGAAGCGCGTTCCAGGTCCCTCCTCGCGCAACCGTGAGGCGACCGCTGTGCTTGTCAGTGAGTCATGGCGGACGGTCCCCCACTTTTCCGTCGGGCGGGACGTGCGCGTGGACGGGCTCGCAGAAACAGTCGCCGCCGTCCGCGCTGACGGTACGGCCGTCACGGTCACCGACTTTCTCATTCTTGCGCTGGCACGATCTCTGGAAGCGCTGGGTGAGCCGCCGGACATTGGTCTCGCTGTCGCCACGGAATGGGGAGTACTGATCCCTGTGCTCCACCCACTCTCCGGTCGATCGGTCCGTGAGGTCGCCACCCTGCGCACCGCGGCCGTAAACCGGGCGCGCAACCGCAGGCTGGAGTCAGCCGACAGCGCAACAGTGTTCGCCACGCTCTCCAACCTCGGTACAGCCGGGGTGACCTGGTTTACCGGAGTCGTCCCCGTCAATCAGGTCGCACTGGTGACGGTGGGCGAGATCAGCTTGCGCCCCGCCGTGGAGGGACGAGGGCTTGTCGTCGCCCCGGTACTTACGGCCGTGGTTACCGCCGACCACCGCCGCTACGACGGGATAGATTCCGCCAAACTCCTAAGCGGGTTTGTCGAACAGTTGGTGGCGGTCATCGAGGAAGAGGCGAGATGAGCGCTCCGTCAGCGAACGCACCGAGTACAGACATTTCCGAGCAGGCGCTTGGCTGGCTCCGCACCATGCTGCTCATCCGACGCTTCGAAGAACGCGCTGAGCAGTTGACTATGCGGGGCAAGATCCCTGGTGGTGTGCACCCTGCGGTTGGGCAAGAAGCGACGGCCGTGGGGGTCGCGGCAGCTTTGACCGTGCAAGACACCGTCTCTGCCCCCCACCGCGGCCATCACCACGCTTTAGCCAAGGGCATGTCACCCGATGGCCTCATGGCCGAACTGTACGGTAAGGCGACGGGGGTATCCCAGGGCCGGGGCGGCTCGATGCACCTCGCCGGTTTCGACATAGGTTTCATAGGATCCAACGGCATCGTTGGCGCCGCCGTGGGTATCGCCCTCGGGGACGCCTTTGCGGCCAAGTTCCGGGGAGAACACCGCATCGCAGTTGCCTTCTTCGGCGACGGTGGCATCAACACCGGTCGTACCTGGGAGTTCCTCAATCTTGCCAGTGCCTGGGAGCTGCCCCTGGTGGCCGTGTGCGAAAACAATCTCTACGCCGTGGAGACGCCGACAGCGTCGGTGAGCGGTGGTGGGTCGATGACACAACGCGCTGAAAGCTTTGGGCTAACTGCGTTAAGCGTTGACGGGCAAGACGTGTTTGCCGTCTATGAAGCAGCAGTGGCAGCGCGCGAGCGAGCAATCGCCGGTAATGGGCCAACTTTTATCGAAGCGCGTACATACCGGTATTCGGGGCACGGCTCGGGTGAGGGCGTCGGTGCCTACCGCAGCGCAGCAGAGATAGCCGATTGGCGAGAGGCGCGCGACCCGATCACCCGGTGCGCCGGCCGCCTGAGGGAAATGGGGGCCCTCGCCGAAGGGGACCTCGAGGTCCTGGACAAACGAGCCACAGAGATCGTTGACGCTGCGGTGCTCTTCGCCGAAGAGTCACCCTGGCCCGAGACTTTCTGACCCGAGACTTTCTGGGGGCCGCCGGCCTCCCTACTTGAGCGCTCCCGCAGTTAGGCCCCGGACAATGTGGCGCTGCGCAAACAGATAGAGCGCCACGGGGATGATGGAAAAGATCAGCCCGGCCGCCAGCAGCTGGTACAGCTGGACGACTACGTTGCCTATGAACGTGGAAATCCCCAGCCCAGCAGTGTACTTGGCTCGCTCTGTAATGAAGGCGGAAGCGAACAGGTAGTCGTTCCAGCTCGCGAAGAAGGCGACCACCATGACCGCCACCACCCCCGAGCGCGAGAGAGGGATGAGCACCCGGCGAAGCGTCCCCATCTGGCTACAGCCGTCAACAAACCCGGCGTCGACAATGTCATTGGGCACATTGTCGAAAGAGGACTTGAGGATCCAGCACCCGAGGGGCGTGGAAAAAGCGGCGTAAACGACACCGAGCGCCAAAAGGTTGTTGGTCCCATGCAGGGTGCGGAACCACTCCAGTTCCGGCACGACGATCATCGCCCCTGGCATGAGCTGCGTGAACAGCAACAGGAACCCAAACGCCCCGCTACCGCGGAACCGGAGGCGGGACAACAGGTACGCCCCAGGGATGGCGAGGACCACCGTTATCACCACCGTCACCGCCGACACTTCAAAGGAGTGCACGATCCATGACGCCAGGGGCTGGTCCTTGAAGAGCGAAGTTATAGCGCTGAACGTGAAACCTTTGAAGAACAGCGAAGGCGGGTAGCTAAGCGTGTCGTCCTCGGGCTGGAAGCTCCCCACCACCATCCAATAGACGGGGAACAGGGCGACGACGCACACGCCGATGATCCCGACGTAGCGTGCCACCCGCCTGATCTTCTTGCGCCGACGCGCCCATTTGATTTTGGCAGAATATTTGGGAATAGACAGGACGGCGGAGCTCATCTGGTGATCACCAGGGCCCGGGTCGGGCTCCCGTGGCCGGTCACGGCTCGGCGGCAGGGTCTCACGCTAGCCCCTCCTGGAGGTAACGGGCGCGGATCACGCGCCGCTCGACTACCACAAAAACGATCGTACCGAGGAGGGCAAGTACGAGCCCGCCCACGCCCATGGCGGCGGCGTAATTGTAATTGAAGTACTGGAACGCGGTGTTGTAGATGTAGATGGCAAGGGTCGACGTGGCCTGGCCCGGTCCGCCACCGGTGGTCAGGTAGATGAGCGTGAACTGCTGAAAGGAGAAGATGAACGCCAGCAGGGCCAGTAGCGACAGCGTCGGTACTAGGGCCGGGAAGGTTATCGACCGGAAGCGTCGCAGAGTCCCGGCGCCGTCGACCATGGCGGCCTCGTAGAGGTCGTCGGGGATCGAGGACAGGCTGGAGAGGATGACCAGGCCGAAGAACGGGAAACCCTTCCAGCCGAGCATGGCCACGATCGAAATGAAGGCCAGGTCCGACTGGCTGAACCAGAGGATGTGGTGGTTGACCCCGAAAAGCACTGATGCTATGTGGTTCAGGATCCCGAAGTTGGGGTCGAGCATTACGATGAAGGTGATCACGGTCGGGATGTCGGGGACGGCCCAAGGGATGGCAAGCAGACCACGGACCAAGGTGCGGCCCTTGAAAGACAGGTTGGTGAGCAACGCCACACCAAGGCCGAGGGAAAGCCACACCACCACCATCGACAGTGTGAACTCGAACGTCGTTCGTACCGAGGCCCAAAAGTAGGGGTCACCGAACATCTTGTCGAAATTGGCGAAACCGACCCACTTGGTAGTGCCATAGTTCGTCTGTTGCAAAGCGATGAGGATGCCCTTGACGATCGGGTAAACGACAAAGAGCCCCTCGAAAATGAGGATGGGCGCCAACAGCTTCAGGTGCAAACGCGAGCTGCCACCAGCCCCTTTCTGCGAGGCCGACGTGAAAGAGCGCCGGTTCCTGCCCTGCATAGGGCCACCTGGCCCGGCTTTGCTCGCCGGCCCTTTAACGCTCGGAAGAGCGTCGGTAGTTATTGCCAATTCCTTTGAGCCTCGCTTGGCAGACACTGGACGGGTTGGGCCTCGCTCGGCTGGGACCACCGAGGTCTGCCCGCCGCTCCGCCAAGCGTCCCGGCGGAGCGGCAGGATGGCACCACGAGCAGGTACGGCCACTCAAGGCTCCAGGGACCGTCGCTGGTCCCCGAGCCTCGGCTCCTGTGCGCCTGCCGCGTACCGTTTTCCTAGAGGTTCAGCTGCACCTTGGCCTGGGCCTGAGCGGCCGCCAGGGCCTGAGCGACCGTGGACGAGCCCGAAACCGCTTTCTCCAGGTTCTGGCAGATGATGGTCCCCAGCTCGGCGTAAGCGTACGTGTACTGGCCCAGGATCTGGAACTCTCCGACGTACTTGGTCTCCTCGTAGCCCTTGAGCCAAATGGTGTCCAAGTACTTCGCGTACGCAGGGATGATCTCGCCGAAGTTGGTGTAAGGGATGATCGGGTAGCCGTTGGCGACAGTGATGTCGTACAGCGTCTGGGGAGTAAGGATGTACTTGACAAGCGCCATCCCCTCCTCTATGTACTTGGACTGGTTGTTGACGATCAAGGGGTGCAACCGCTCGATGGCCTGCTGGCTCGGCCACGGAGGCGCCACACTGCGCATGTGCGGGTAGTAGGCCGGCGCCAACTTCTGCAGCGAGCTGAGCCCGGCGGCGACATTGAAGCTGAAGCAGACGCGGTTCTCGTCGAACAACTTTGTGAGGACGGCCTCGGACTCGCCCTTGACCCCCGAAGCGTTCACCAGGGAGAGCCAGAACTCAATGCCCTTGACGTTCTCGGGCGAGTCGATGGTGAGCGTGGTCCCCTTGGCCCAGGCGCCTCCGTACACTAGGCAGAAGTTTTGCAGCGCGTTCCACCAGTCCGAACCGTCGGAGACCAGGTTCAGCAAGTTGGTCCCGAAGTAGCTCGGCGCCTTGGACACGGCCTGGACGGCGGACAACCACTCGTCAGTCGTAGTGGGCGGCGCCAGCTTGTGGGCCGAGAGCACAGCCTCGTTGTAGAGCAGGGCGAAGGCTACGTCGATCACGCCGAGGGCATAGAGGTTGCCGTTGCGCACGTACGACTCGTGAGCGGCGTCGGGGACGAGGCCGACCTCCTTGGCGATGTTCCCTATGGGTACGCCGATGTGGTACTTCTGCACCAGCGTCGAGGCAGCCTCGGGCGTTACCATGATCACGTCGGCGTCAACCTTGCCGGCCTGTGCCTGCTCGACAATGTTCTGGTCAAAGTCGCTGAACGGCCAACCCGTCCATACCACGGTGATGTTGGGGTTGGCTATCTCGAACTGGGAGATCACCTTGATCCATTCGGGGTACTCGTACGGCTCGCCGTACGGCTCCCACGACATCAGGCTAAGGGTGACCGGGGCCAGCTGCGCCCGGAGGTTGACAGTCTTCAACTTCTCGAAGAACTTGCTTGGCGCCGCGGCGCCGGTCAAAGCGACGGCGCCCGCGGCAACGGCTGCGGCACCGAGGAAGTTACGTCTGCTGATCGGGGACTGGCCGGACGGCGCGTCCTCGCTCAGCCCGGGCGCTTCGCCGGTATTGGTGACCTCGTTCTTATCGGACATTGCTCCCCCACTTCTCTGGATGATTTCGGTAGGCCTATCGATTGCTCGAAGGTGCTCCTATCATTGCACTGCGACCAACGTAGCATCGCGCGCGCTTCGTCAACTGTCAACAGTGCCCTGCACCGATTGCCCTCAGGACTGAGGTCGGCCACCTTTCCGCCTCAACCGCCACGCCAGTCACAAAGGGCCCCAAGGTTACGGGGGCCAAGCCACCACGACCGCACTGAGCAGCGATAACGCTCAGTAGCTTCGTCATAAGGACTCCAACGCTACGGTTGAGGCGGCTACGACGTCGGCGTACAGACGGTCCTCACGAACGACGCAAGCGAACCCAGCCCCCTCAGAAAAGCTCCGGCAGCGCCGCCCGGGCCAAGGGCGCCAGTGCAGCGACCGTCTCATCCGGCACCCATGAGTAGGGCCAGCGTACCCGGGTGCCCACGGGAGCCCACGCCCCGATAGCGGCGAGAGCCTTATCAAGCGCCGTGTTCGAGTAACCCTGCGCCTTCAAGGGAGCGATATAACGCTCAAAGAAAGCTATGATCCGCTGGCCGAGCGCGTACGCCCCGTCTGGGCCCACGGTCATTTGCCTCTCCCACTCGAGTGCGCCGACGGGGCTCAGGGCGGCGACGTTTGAGAACGAGCCGGACGCGCCCAGACGCCGCGCGTGAGCCAACTCGTGGCCCGGAGCAAAGATCAATAGCTCTGGCGCGGCAGCGTGCAGCCGCGTGTAGAAAGCGTCGTCGCCGGCGATCTTGACGCCCACGAAGCCGGGCAAAGCCTCAGCAAGGGCCGCCAGCTGCTCGGGGCCGCAGACCGTTTTCGCGTGTGGCGGGTTGTAAAGCACGACCGGCACCGGGTCTGCGGCTGCCACCATGCGCTCGAGGGCGACGCGCACCTCCCTCTGGCTGAGAGGAAGCCAGTCGGGGAGTACCACCTGGATGGCTGCAGGGGCAAGCGAGCGCGCCCTGCGGATGCGAGAGAGGCAGATCTGCCCGCTCATGTGGCTAGCGCCGATTTGGAAGGCGGAGCCGGCGCGGCGGCTCCTTTCTGACACCAGTTCGCTCAGGGCGTCGAACTCGTCTTCCTCGAGGGTGTGGAACTCACCCGCGGTGCCACACGTATAGATCCCGGCCAGCCCGACCTCGCAGAGAGCGTCAACCTCGACGCCCACCAGGTCGAAATCGATGCTCTCGTCGGGTCGCAACGCCAAGAGCACCGAACCCCACGTACCGCGAAGACCCGCCTTGGTGGAGCCCGGCACGGCTCCTCCCCCATCCGGGCCCCCTGCCCTCGACGGAACGCTCATGGCAGGCTAAACGCCCCCACGTCCACACCGAGCTCGCTCGCCAGCTCGGTGATCTGGTGACGGATAGGCGCGGGGACCGACACGCCTCCAGCACGACGGCGCTCGAAGGTGCGCGCCTCGAGCTCGCCCGGCAGAAGGATATCGACGGAACTGGGGCCACCACCGAGCCGCTTCGCCTCGCGACAGAACGTGTCCGCTTGATCGAAGTACCTGTCGGCGCTGACAAAGGCGGCGATGTCGAGCGCCAGGATGAGCGCCCCATTGCCTCCCAGGTACTCCGGGTCGCAAGAAGTGCCCATCTTTGACACGAGCCCGGCCGTCAGCTCGATCAGCATCGACATCCCTGAACCCTTGTGCTCGCCAAACGCCAGCAGCGCGCCGCCATCATAAAAGTCGGCGGGCTCGACACTAGGCTGACCGGCCCGGTCGACGATGCAGCCCGGGGCCACCGTGCGTCCCTCGGCTAGCGCGATCTTGAGCTTGCCCTCAGCCACCTTCGATGTGGCGAAGTCGACCACAACGGTGCCTTCACGCAGGGGCGCCGACCACGCAAACGGGTTGGTGCCCATCACCCTCCCAGCGCCACCGAACGGGGCAACGACCGGGCCCGAGTTGCAGAAAGCCATACCCATCTGACCTGCGCCGGCGATCGTCTCTACGTACTCTCCCAGGCGGCCGACGTGGTTGCACGAACTGATGGCGACGGCGGCGACGCCCTGGTCGGAGGCCAGCTCGATGGCGAGCCGGGTAGCCGCCTGCGCCGCCGGCTGACCGAACCCCCACCCGCCGTCGACGGTGGCCACCGCGCCGCGAGCGCGAACGACAGTCGGTGCGCCCCCAGGCTGGATCTGGCCGGTCCTAACCCAGTCCGAGTACTGGATCAGCCGCACGATCCCGTGCGAGTCGTGACCGACAAGGTTGGACAATGCCAGCGAGGTGGCCACGAGCTGCGCCGTCTGTTGCGGTGCCCCGAGCGCGCCCAGGACGGCCGCGGCCGTACGTACGAGGTCCTCCTCGCTGAAGCGCGGACCGGTAAGGTCGCCGGTACCGCCGTCTGCTGTCTGCTCGCCGGTAGCCCCCATTGCGGACGGTCCTCTCTCCCTGGCACTGGCCCCCCTGACAGGTGGCGGGACGAGCGTAGCGGATTGTTGACAGTTAGCGATGCTACGATGGTGCGGTCAAAGACATGTTAGGGGAGGCAGACCGGCGATGAGCGATCAGTCAGCACGCAAGGGCGCAGGAACAGCGGTCGTGGAGCCAGGCCGGCGCTGGCTGACCGGTATTGTCCCTCCGGTTTGCACCCCTTTAGGAGAAGACGGCGACGTGGATGCCGCGTCGCTGGAGCGTCATATCAGCTTCTTGCTGGAGGCGGGTGTACACGGCTTGTTCGTGTTGGGATCCTCGGGCGAGGTGGCCTTCCTCACGGACGCGCAGCGTGACCGGGTGTTGGAGGTTGCCGTCAAGACCAACGGAGGGCAAGTCCCGGTACTGGCCGGCGCCATAGACATGACCACGAGCCGGGTGATCGACCACGCCCTACGAGCCAAGCAGCGCGGCGTCGACGCCATCGTCCTGACCGTGCCGTTCTATGCCCGCGCCACTCATCCGGCGGAGGTGAAGCTCCACTTTCAGACGGTCCGCGACAGGGTCGGGCTACCGCTGGTCGCCTATGACATCCCCGTCGCCGTTCACTCCAAACTCGATGTGGCCCTTTCGCTCGAGCTGGCCAGCGAGGGTGTCATAGACGCCATAAAGGATTCGAGCAACGACCTCACCGGCTTTCGCGGCCTCGTCACGGGCACCCGGCGCTTCGAGACCTTCTCAGTGTTCACCGGGTCCGAGTTGGTCGTGGACTGCGCCCTGTATTTCGGGGCGGAGGGAGCAGTCCCGGGCTTGGCCAACGTCGACCCTCATGGTTTCGTCGCCCTGTACGAGAGCTGTCGGGCGGGTGACTGGGCCAAGGCCCGGGAGATCCAGGAGAGACTGGTCCGGCTCTTCGACATCACCACTTGTGCCGACCCGCTGAAGAAGGGCCCGAGCTCTTCGGGTCTCGGCGGTTTCAAGACGGCGCTCATGCTCCGTGGCGTGATCGCTCACAATGCCATGGGCCTCCCGCAAATCCCACTGGACGCCGAAGAGGTCGCTGCCGTCCGCGCCGTGCTGGTGCGGGAAGCTTTGCTATAAAGATCCGGGGTCAGAGCCCGTCGGGGGGCTCTCGATTTGCTTGGAGGACGCGCTGGTAGGTGCCGTCGATATGGGCTTCTACAAGCTTCACGGCCGGCGCACGTTTGCGGCGCGTCAACACCTCAAGGAGATCCTCATGATCTTTCAACCACGACTGTGCGAAGTCGTGACGTAGCGCTCCCCGGAACACTAAGTAGAGGAAAATCTGCGAGCGCAGCGAGAGCCACGCACGGTAAAGTCGTTCGTGGTGAGCCGCCTGGAAAATGGCGTCATGGAAAGCAACGTCGAGCCCGGCCACCTTGGACCGTGTTAAAGGTCGCGGCAGCTTGTGGAATTGCTGAAGCACGGCGGCGATGCACTCGAAGTCGGCGTCCGTGGCCTGACGGCAAATACACTCGGCGGCGAGGCGCTCGAGCGCCATGCGCAGAGTGTAGATTTCGTGGACCTCATCAAGACCCAGCTGCGCCACCGTCGCCCCCCGGTGGTGCTCCATGTGGACGAGGCCCTCCTGCGAAAGTACCACCAGCGCTTCGCGCACTGGCCCGCGGCTGACGTTCAACATGGATGCCAGCTCTTCCTCGACAAGCCGCTGCCCAAGATCTATCCGGCCGGCAAAAATGGCATTCCGAATTGCGTCCGCCACCTCGTCCGCCAACACGCGCCGACGCGCCGGACCGACCATGGGCCCCCCAGCGACGAGATCGGTCACGTCCGCCTCTCTAAGGATGCATCGCTACCCGTAAGGAACAGCCATTGTACATTCTCGCACGATGCGCAGTCGGTTCCCCCGATGGAGGCCCGGTCACGCGGCGCGGCAGCGGTTGACGAGGCTGCCGATGCTTTCGATGGATGAGGTAACCGTCTGCCCCTCTTGGAGGAACACGGGGGGCGACATGCCTTGGCCGACCCCGCCCGGGGTACCGGTGAAGATGAGGTCGCCCGGGTCGAGGGTGATGATATGGCTGAGGTACTCCACCAGCGCCACCGGTTTGAACAGCAAATCGGAGGTCCGCGATTGTTGGCGCACCACTCCATCGACGGCGCAGCTGATAGCCAGGTCGGGTTCGACGCCCGTCACGTCGGTTGTCGTCATGCACGGCCCCACCGGCGTCGTCGCCTCGCACGTCTTTCCCTGTAACCACTGTGAGGTCCGGCCCTGAAGGTCGCGAGCGGAGATGTCGTTGCCGACGGTGAAACCTCCGATCGCCGCCGCCGCCTCTTCGGCCCCGGCATCGCGTACCTCTCGGCCGATGACGACGACAAGCTCTACTTCCCAATCGACTCGGCTGGAGATCGACGGCAGGATGATAGAGTCGCCGTCGCCGATCAGAGCCCGGGTGAACTTGGCGAACACGGTGGGATAGTCGGGCCGGGTCGAGCCGGTCTCCTCGATATGCTTAAGATAGTTCTGCCCAATGCACAGCACCTTGGGCGGACGGGGCACAAGCATCTCGGTGCGCACGGCATCCCTCGGAACGTGCGCCGTTGCCACCGCGCCACGCGCCGCCTCCAATCCGCCCGGGGCGGCCAGTAAGGCTCCGACGTCCGCCGCCGGCAGCAAGTCGACGTAGTCGTCCTCTACCCGGGCGGCGTGAGACCGGCCCTCGTAGCTTACTGTGGCCAAGCGCACGTGATGACCCTCCTCGTTAGGCGCCACCCTGAAGAGCCGGCGCTCTTGTAGTCTTGTCTACAATAAACAGCTTACTCCGGCACAGACGTGCTCCGTCGATCGGTTCCGTTCGAGGCTGTCGCGGGTGCCGTGATTTATGTCAACTTTGGATGTCTCCCCCGTCGTCGACGAGCCCTGTCACAGCGCCGAGGGATCACGATTGGCTTGGAGGACGCGCTGATACGGGCCCTCGATATGGTCCTCCACGAGCTTGAGCGCCGGGCCCGGTTTACGGCGCACCAGCACCTCGAGGAGATCTTCATGGTCTTTGAGCCACGACTGCCCAAAATCCTGATGCAACGCTCCTCGGTGCACCAAATAGAGGAAGATCTGCGAGCGCAGCGAAAGCCATGCCCGGTAGAGCCGCTCGTGGTGAGCTGCTTGGAAAACGGCATCGTGGAAAGCCAGGTCAACGCCAGCCACACCAGAACGCGTCAACGGGCGGGGAAGGTGGTCGAACCGCTCTAGGACAGCGGCGATCCGCCCGAAGTCCTCCGCGGAGGCACGACGGCAAATGCACTCTGCCGCCAGACGTTCCAGAGCCGTGCGCAGACTGTAAATCTCGTGGACACCCTTGAGGTCCAGCTGCGCCACTGTCGCCCCCCGGTGGCGTTCCATGCGCACGAGGCCTTCCTGTGCCAGAAGCACCAGCGCCTCACGCACCGGGCCGCGGCTAACGTTCAGATTGGACGCCATTTCTTCCTCGACCAGCCGTTGCCCAAGATCGATCTGACCAGCGAATATTGCATTGCGAATTGCATCGGCGACCTCGTCCGCCAGGACACGTCGGCGCGCTAGACCGACCACGGGGCCGTCAACCTGAAGATCGGTCACGTCAGCCTCTCTAAAACGACAGAGCCAACCCGTCGGCACCGACTATAATAGGTGCTGGCGGCGCGTCGGCGCCTGCTTTTAGCGCCCCCGCTCGATAGCCGTTCCCTGCCTCAGACCCTGGCCACCGCTCTCAGCGGTCAAGGCGGGAATCCTCAGGCTGCCGGCCCTGATTCTGGTACCAGACCTTGCCGTCAACGCCCTTCCCCGTCCTCCCGGGGCGCGATGACTTCGAGATCATCCAGTGCTGCCTACAATTACTACGCCATGGCTCTCGACCCCCGCCTCGTGCCGGTTCTCGGCACAGACGCCGCCAGGCCTCGCCTGGCGTTGCCAGTGAGCGAGGCGCGCGCTCGGTCCACCGAGCTCCAGCAGCGCCTTCGCGACGCCCACTACCGGCCGGGGCCCGAGCCCGCCGCGACCTTAGACTTGCAAGTACCGGTGGAAGTGCCGAGATCCCGCTCAGGTGCTACCGGCCCGAAGGGAGGCGAGTCGGCGAGAGCTAACCTGGCCGCGGTTGTCGCACTGATGGCCCGGGACCGGCGAGGGCCCGAGATCTCTCTGCAAGTCCTTTCGGTGGCAGTGACCGACCTCACGGGGAGCCAACCGTCCGTCGAGGAGTTCGCCGAAGGCTATCTGCTGAGCCGGGCGGGGATGCGAACTCAACGCGAGCACTACCTCGGCGACGCGGTCGACCCCCGGCACCACGTGACCCGCGGGACGGATTAAACGGGGGGACGGTCGGCAAGACCCGTCCCCCCCAAAACACCCGCGAAAACCAACGCGGGCCCGACCGGTACTGCAACTACCACGTAGGTACTACTTGATCCCGAGCACCTTGTTCTCGTAGGTGACCGTCTCCGCGACCAGCTGGGGATGCTGCGCGTTGTAGGCGCTGATGATCGACGCAGCATCTGTGTCGTACTCCGACAAGGCCGTCCCCAACGAGATATAACCGTCTACGTACTCGAGGTAGAGGCCATCGATTGTCTGGAAGGAGGACGACGTCAAGCTGTCGAAGAGGGCCATGGGGTAGTAATACTTCGACTCCGAGTTCAACTGGTTCAGGATCGGCTGCAATTGCGGCGATGTCGTCGCGCCCTGGATGATCGGTAGGTCGTTACCCTCGGCGTTCACAATCAGCGAGTTCCACTTCGGCGACGAGATGAACTGAAGCCACGCCAAGGCAGCCTGAGTTTTCGCTGTGGTCATCGACCTATCGGATTTGGAAGACGAAATGCCGTATTGGAAGCTCTGGGTCGGCCCCCCGTTGTCCTGCCATGTCGACAGATCCGTCGCATAGGGTGAGGTCCCTTTCAAGCTCGTGATCTCAAAATACCCGACGGGGAACTGCTGGGACTTCGGAAGAGACGCCACTTCCCTCGGGATGGCGTACCCGTTGATGAACACGTACGCCACCTGCTGGCCCAAGAAGAACGTGCTACCGTCTATCGAGGCACCGCTGGTGAAGGGGACATTTACGTCCTTGGGGGCCCAGGTGTCCATCAGCGCCTTGCCTAATGGGAACCAAGTGGTCAGCGCCGGGTTCTTGGAAGGATTTAACCAGCCACCATCATTGGAATAGAAATATGACTGATAGGCGGCGGCATAGGGAGCGGGGATCTTGAATATCGTTGACATCTTCCCCAGGCCGAGGTAGTTCGCCCCGAGAATGTGCGCGAGCCAGTTGTACATGTACGGTGCGATCGCCGCACCGGCGTAAACGTGCTTTGAGGCCAAACGCACGTCTATCTGTACGGAGTCTGCCTGGAGCTGGCTCCACGTCGTCGGGGCAGCGGTGATGCCGGCCTCACGGAACAGGTTTTTATTGTAATAAAAGCCGATGCCGCCCCAGTCCCCGTTCACCACGAATATCCCGCTCGAACCCGGCGTGTTCCCAGGCACGGTATCCGCACGCAAAGCAACCTCGTTCATCGTGCTGATCCATTTCGTGTTGCCGGGGATGAACGGGTTTGGTTGATTGAACGCCGGCGTCAAGTCCTGGAACAGACCGGTGGGCAAGGTTACGTTGACATAATAACCCGGCACCCAAGAAACATCGGGCAGGTTACCGGCGGCTGCCTCGGAAACATACCAGGTAGGGGTCCCGAACTCGCGGGCTCCCGGCACGAAGTTGATCGTGATCCCGGGATAGAGTTTCTCGAACGCGTTTGCGGCGTCCTGCATCTCGGGGTCCGCGATAGTGCCCGGCGCCTGCTTGACCCCGGTGATCGGGGGTGTGTAGGTGGAGGCGTACATGCTGATCGTACCCTTGTAGGTCAGGTTGGGTATGCCCGTGGCGCTCGCCGTGCTGGACAGCGTGGCCGTCACGCCACCGGCCAGGACGGCGGCACTAATAGCACAACCCCAAGCCTTGGTTGCCCGTTTCGTTCTTTTAGTTGTTGATGGATTCGCTATCATGACGCTAGCTTTTCCTCCCTTGGTTGTTGTTGCATTGATTATGAGATGGTGAGCGCTTCACATCTTTACGGCACCCGTAGCCAACCCAGCGATAAAGTAGCGTATGAAGAAAATAAATAGCAGTATTATGGGCACCGAAACGATCGTGTAGGCAGCGAACTGCAAATTGACGACATTGATGTCAGGGACCGAAGGCGGCGGCTGGAAGTTACCGACCGCCATGGCTGCTGTCGACCGAGCGACCGGCAGCACGAGGCTCGGGAAGACGTAATCGCCCCAGATCGAAGTTATGTTGAGGAGCCCGACGGCGATCATGATCGGTCGGGACAGGGGCGCGGCAATGCGGAGCAGCATCCTCAGGTGAGTGGCACCATCGATCCGTGCCGCCTCGAAGAGTTCCTCGGGGATGCCTTGTATGGACGAGCGGAAGACGAAGATGGCAAAGGCCTGCCCCCCGGCTATATAGGGCAGGATCAACGCCGCCGGGTTATCGATCAGGCCCATGCCTCTGATCTCGAGGAACAAGGGTATGAGGGTGAGGAAGCTGGGTATCAACAAGAGCCCGAAAACTACATAGAACAATACGGTGCTCCCATAAAACTCCATACGTGCGAACGCGTAGGCGCTCAGCATCCCGAGGACCGTTATGCCCGCTACGCTGGCTGCAGTTATAATGATCGTGCGCAGCATGTCATCGTCTATGTAGTCCCAGGCCTGGCGGTAGAAGATCCCGAACGGGTGGTTTATGGCCAGGCTGAACGGGTTCTGCTCTAGCTGGATCCCGTTCTTCAGCCCCGTGACGGCCATGAAGTACATAGGGAAGAGAGCAAGTACCCCGATGACAATTAGAACAAAGTAATGGGGTACCCTGACCCCCAAGTGGTGGCTTCGACGATCGGTCATGCAACCCTCTTCCGTGTCTCGTTATCGGTACGGAGGTACCTCATAGTGATCAGAGCCAGCACCAATGAGACCACGAACAATATAAAGGCGATCGAGAGAGCGTAGCCCATTTGGGCGTACTGGAAGGCGTTCTCGTACATGTACAGCACTGGCACCCAGGTGGTGTTAGCAGGTCCCCCTTGAGTAAGGAGCAGGGGCGGGAGAAGATTTTGTGTTATCCCGATGATGGACAGGATGAGGATCACCTTCAACTGCCCCTTTATAAGGGGCAGTTCTACGTGCCAGACCCGCCTCAGCGAGGAGACGCCGTCGACGGAAGCGGCGTCAAGGATTTCTCCCGGGATGCTCTGCAGGCCAGCGTAGAACACGAGCATGGCGAAGGCGCCCACCCAGGGGAAGCCCATGAAGATGAGCGCGCCGAGAGCGGTGTGGGGATTTGCCAGCCATGCAGTGTCATACCGGCCTAGCCCAACGTCGCTGAGGAGAGTGTCGATTACCCCACCGATCTCGTAGAAGTTCGACCATGTGAGGATGCCGACTATACCGGGCAAGCAAAGGGTCAGGCTGAAAGCCACTCGGAACCAGTACTGCGCCCTTCTACTGTCCAAGCGGTAGATGAGCAGCGCCACGAGCAGGCTCGCCCCCATACCGACCGGGATCCCGATGAGGGACCACCAGAGCAGATGGAGGAATGAACCTAAGAAGACGCTGTCATGGAGGAGCTGGTCGAAGTTGTGGAGCCCGACCCATTTGGGAGCTGATACTCCGTCCCACGACGTGAACGCGCCTTCGAGGGCCCGGATAGCCGGCCAGTAGCAGAAGGTGCCGACAAAGATAAATGTCGGGGCCAAAAAAGCCCAGGCTTTGAGCGTCCGCGATATGTGACGTTTCCTCGGAGGGGCGGTGCCCGGAGGGCGGGCGGTCCTGGGGGCGACACCAGCGCCGACAGCGGGAGAGCTACTAATGATCACCTTGTATTCCAATCCATGATATTGGTAGAGGGACGCAAACGGGTAAGTATGCGCGGGCGAGATGCTGGCGCCGGCGCGGGCGCCGAGAGGGTGTAGGCCGGGTCTGGGCTCATGACGTGGCGTAACGCAGGAGGTTGGCCGTCAACTGGTCGGCAACGGCAAGAGAGCCGAGATGGGCCAGGAGGTCGAAGGTACTGACGACGACCCGCCCCTGCCCGTGGCGGAAGCGGGCTGCGAGCAGGCCCGAGGCGTACCCGCCGGGACAGGGGAAGCCGATGGCGACGGCGAAGGCGGCGACTTCCTCGGCGTCTCCCTGCAACAGATGACGCGGGAGGACGGGACCGTAGTAGCGCCAGTTCATGAGGCCTGGCTCTGTCAAGCCCTCCACGAGCGCGGGTTCACGAGCGAAGCATTCCTTGTGATAGAGCCAGTCCCGAAAGCCATTGCAGGAGATCGCCGTCGCGAACGGCAGCGTGGCGGAAGTCTCCCCGGGCACGATCAGCTCCCAGGGGTTAAGTACTATTGCCGTAGCCCCTCGGTCGACCACGGCGGCCAGAGTTCGCCAGTCTTCACCGTCGAGCTCGCCCGCGTGCCCGACAATAAGTAGGGCGCTGTCAGTGGGGGCTTCGTCCCGCCGCACGATGTCGAGCCCGTGTGCCTCCATCCAGCCCAGCTCCGCGTCGCCGAAGCCGAGAGCGGCGGCAGGCCGGCGCGGCGTCAACGACGCCGGACGGGCGATCACATCGACAGCGGTGCGGCCGGCCGCCGGTGCTGCCATAGTGCCCAGGGATGCGGCGCAGCGGTACCGGCCCGGAAGGCTGCCAAGCGTCACCCGCTCGGTCAGCACCGGCACCGCGAGCGGCCCCCGGCGGGCATCGATTACAACTTCGGCGGACTGCTGCCAGCGCCAGCCCCCGGGCCCGACGATGGCGACGCTGGCCGGGTACCGGCCCACCGGGAGCATGTCTTCGTTGGCGAGCGAGAGATCGAGCTCGACCTCGCCGCCCGGAAAGCTCACCGCCGGCGCCAGGTCGAGGCACCATCGCAGCGGCGACCATCCCGCCGCCGTCGTTTCCATTGCCGACGGCTTCCAGCGGCGCCAAAAAGTCCATGGGCCCTCACCGGTGAGAGCGTGATCGAGCATGCCCGTGAGGTTGTAGCCCGCGATATTGCCGTTGGCACGGATCATGTCGAAGGTGGTAGCCCGGTGCCGGGACTGGTTGAGCTCGCTGTCAGCCAACGCGTCCTCGGGAAAGCAGTACATCTCGTCCATCCCGAACCGGTCCCAGTCAAAAAGGAAGCGCTCGGCCATAGACCGGACGTACGCGACGTCAGGAGGCTCTCCCATTTGCTCGGCCGAGGCGTTGGCGGCAACAAGGTGGTGCGATGCTTGGGCCAACGCGGTCACGGCGTCGAACAGGCTGCCGACGCCGTACTCGGAGAGGAAGACTGGTTTCGATCCGGTACCCATCGTGCGCACCAACTGCTTGGCGCTCGCCGACTCGGGGAGGTTGGGGTACAAGTGCACGTCCCCGGCCCCGGGGACGTAAGCGGCCCGGTCGAGGTCGTGCGCCCATCCCACTTCCGCCGCCGCGGCTCCCGCGGCCTCGGATCCCCACTCGTGGCGCCAGGTCGCTTCACCCGGGTTACATATGGAGCCGACCGTGAGTTGACCGTCCCAGCGCCCGCTGCTAAGCAGGACGAGCCGCGTGTCGTCGAGCTGGCGAAGCCTGGGCAGGTAGCCCACCGCATGCCGGAAGACGGGCCCGTCGAAGGTCTCGTTGAGCAGGCCCCAGATGACCACGCTCGGGTGGTTACGGTCGCGCCGGACCATCTCGTCGAACGATCGGTCGAAGTGCTCGCCCATCCGGGGCGAGTCGGCGAGCATCCACGACGCCCGCGTCTCCTCGTAAACCATCAGCCCGAGCTCGTCGCAGAAGTCGAGCTGGTCCTCGCGTGCGACCCCGGCTATGAAACGGACGGTGTTGAACCCGGAGGCCTTGGCGTACACCAGGTCCTGGCGCACCAGTGCGGCATCCTGCGGCACGATCTGGCCGATCGGGTAGTGGTTGCCCGTGTGCGTGGACCGCAGGTAGATCCGCCTGCCGTTGAGCTCGAACCAGCCGTCTCGCAAACGCAGCTCGCGGAACCCGGTGCGCAGGATCCTTTCGTCCTGAGAGGTGCCACCGCCCTCGTGCTCAAGGCGCACACGGACCAGGTAAAGGAACGGGTCGTCGATGTCCCAGGGCCTCACCTCGCCCGGGGGGACCTGCAGTTCGACATGGACGACGGGGTCGTCCCCGGGCGAGGTGCCCCGTACGACGGGCCGGCTGGCCGCGGCAACCTGGAGCCCGCTGCTGGCTTCGCTCACTAGTACGCTGACCACCATCTGCCCGCCGGCCGCCCCGGTAACCGATGGCGTGGCGTTAGGCACGGTGACATCCACGCTGATCACACCCGTTGCCAGCTGCGAGCGGACAACCGGCTCGACCAGGCTCGGCGCGGGCTCGATGTGCAGGACAACCTCGCCGGTAACCCCACCGAAGTTATAGGCCCACCCGGGCCGGAACTCGCCCGGTAACGTCTTGTTGGCGTGTGGCACCTCGCTAAGGGTCAGGCCGTCGATCGGCTCGCCCGTCGGGTTGATGACACGCACGGCGAGCAAGTTCGCCCGTTGCGGCAACAGGTATTCGGTTGCGTCGAGCACGAAGGGCACGCCGTCGCCCTCGTGAGAGCCGATCTCGTGGCCGTTCACCCACACCTTGGCCGCATAGTCGACTGACTCGAAGTCGAGTAGCGCCCGATGACCGGTCGGGACCAGCACAGGGGCCAGTTCACACCAGTACCAGGCAACTCCGTGGTAGTCAGGAAAAACCTGCTGGATGATCCCGGGCACCGGCGCGGCCACGGCGCCGTCCGGGACTCGGGCCGGCCAGTTGGCAGCAACACCCTCATCAGCCGGGTCGGTACGTATTCTCCAGTCGCGGGTTCGCTGGACGTGCACCTTTACCTCAGCAGCCGACGACGCGGAATGAGACGAATTGGCTGAATGCGACGCCGCAGCGCGAGCTCTTGGGGCCGGCACTGTGTTTTACGTTCCATGCATGGCGCCTCTGCGCGTGATTTTTGCCCAATCCCGCCTGAGTGAATCCCGCGTAACAGTTGCAACTATTGGTGGGCTCCGGGAACATCCGGGAGGCACTAGCACCCTCTTGCTCGGGCCAGAATGAAAGCGATCGCAGAGCCCTGCACAGCCCTGGAGTATTCGTGGCTCCCCCTCCACTCGCGGTCGGCAAAACTGAGGCTATAGCAGGACCCTGAGCAGTTGAAAAGCTCCCCCCTTCTTCTGCCGTTCTTGCTGCACCGCATGTCAGTGACGGACGACACACAGTCTCTTAACGAGATTCGGACTCTTGTCCAGACCACCCCATAATTGTTAACAATGTTAAACGATGACTGTTAACAATAGTATACCCACCTGCCCCGGGGGCGCAAGGCAGACAGCGCCGCTGGAGAACGGTGTTTGCCACTTCCGGCGGTCCACCTCCCGGGCCTAGACCGTCAGGCACCGCCCAGCGATGAGACGCGGACGTGAGCGTCCCGGCGCGAGGCGAGGTCCGGCCTCAGTTCGACACCGAGACCAGGCGTCGCCGGAGGCGTGACCCGTCCGCCGCCGATTACCGGTAGGCCCACGACTATCTCGTTGTACCAATCCGTGTAATAAGCGCGGACGGTCTCCTGGATGAGCGCATTGGCCGTGGCTACGGAGAAATGGGCTCCCACGGCCAGTGCCACCGGGCCGACGCAGTCATGGGGCGCCACCGGGAGCCCGTAGGCCTCCGCCAGCGCGCCGACCCGGCGGCTCTCGGAAATGCCGCCTCCCCAGCCGAAGTCGAACATGACAACATCTACCGCGCCAGTGTCGAACAGGCGCTTGTAAGCGTGCAGGCCGGCCAGAGTTTCGCCGAACGCGAACTGCGTTGTCGTCGCATCGCGCAAACGAGCCAACGCGTCACCGCTGTCCAACCTTATGGCGTCCTCCACCCAGTAGGGCGAGTACTCAGCCAGGGCTCTGCAGATCTTGATCGCTGGCGCGGCCTCCCACAGGCCGTGTAGCTCGACCATGATCTCCATGCGGTCACCGACGCAGCCGCGTACCTTCTCAAAGGGGTCGAGACAGCTCCGCAGCTCTTTGGCCGAGATGTACTGACCTGCGTTGGCCCGTGCCACCTCGTCGAAGGGCCAGATCTTCATGGCCGTGACCCCTTCGTCGAGCAGGCTCGAGGCGAGCTCGTCGGCCCGGTGCAAGAACGCGTCAAGATCCTCGTACGGTCCTCGTGGCGTTGCTCCCCCACCCGCCCCGCCGGCACCGCTCGGGCGGCTGGTACCCCGGTGGCGCGCCTCCGCCTTGCCGTAGTGATAACCACCGCAGGTGTTGTAGATGGGCGCGCTCTCCCGTACCTTGCCACCGAGCAGCTGGTAAAGGGGCTGGTGGCAAACCTTGCCGAGCAGGTCCCACAGGGCGATGTCGACCGCTGAGTGTGCCCGGGTCGAAACCCCCGTCCCCCCGTGGGTCACGTAAAACGACGGCAGGTCTTTGGCGTGGCGCTCGATCGCCAGGGGGTCTTGGCCGAGGATCCGGGGGGCGACCGATTCGTGTATGTAGGCCTCCACCGATTCCGGTCCGAAGCACGTCTCCCCCAGGCCGTCCAGGCCACTGTCGGTCCGCAGGACAACGGCGATGAACTCGGCGTACTCCTCGACCCGCACGGTCTTCACTTCGACGATCTTCATTTTCGTCTCCCTCGGTTGTTCTTGCTCCGCTCCTGGACGCCTGCCGAACTACCCGTCGACAGACGGTCGACGGGCCTCCCGAGGACCGCTCGGGCTGGGCTCCAGGCCGGAGATCAAGCGGTAGACGAACTCGGCCCGGGGGACCTCGGTCCCCTGAGCGCGAGCGCGGCGGAGGAGGTCGCCGAAGGTCTCTTCTATCTCGGTCCGGCGACCGGCGGCCAGGTCTTGGACCATGGAAGAAAACCCCGGAGGGGCGTCCCCCGCCGGCAGGGCCCGACGGGCCATATCGGTCGCCCAGTCGTCGGGACTGGGCTCGAGGTAGCTCCTCATGGGCAGGTCGGGGAAGTCGGCGATCTCGACGCCCTCAGATGCGGCGACGGAAGCCGCCTCCTCAAGCAGCGAGCGGTAGGCCAGGGCGAGGGGACGGCGAGCGAAGATCTCGCCGGACGAAAGGCCTGTCACCGCCGAGACCCCGAACACCCCGATGGCATTGCAGAACTTGGCCCAGAGCAGCACCCGGATGTCCGCCACGACGGCACAGGGAAGGCCGGCGCCGACGAAGGCGGCCCTCACCCGCTCCGTGCGCGCCGAAGTGGGGGCGTTGAACTCACCGAAAAAAGTCGTCCCGAGGCCCGAGACGCTGACCGCGCCGCACGAAAGGCGACGGCTGCCGAGGACCGTGGCGGCGCCCACGACAGCGGGGGCGCCGAACGCCTCTGCCAGGAGCTCGTCCTTTACCACCCCGTTCTGGACACCGGCAACGAATGTCTGCTCCGTGTGCTGGCCAGGCCAGTGCCGGGCCACCTCCTCGATCGCCGCCGGGAGGTCCGGCCCCTTGGTGGTGAACAGGACAGCATCGGCGAGCGTCAAGTCCCTCGCCCCTTCGGCCACCGATACCTGCCCCGGGCGGGCAGGGGCGGCGCCCGCAGGCACGCTGAAGTTGAGCCGGCCGCTGACTTCGATGTGGCCCCGCTCGAGCAAGTCCCCCGCCGACCCGGGACGTCCCATCAGCGTTACGAGATGGCCGGCGCGGGCCAGGGCGGCGGAAAAGGCCAGCCCGAGCGAGCCTGTCCCGACGATCGATATGCGCACCGGGGAGGTGCTGACAAGGGGCCCCGGCGAGTCGGCGGTCGTCACGGGAGGAACTTAGCCTCGACCCGGCCGAGGTCCCCAAAGTCAGCGAGGACAGTGTCGCCCCGCAGGGCGAAGAGGTGGCCGGTGCAAGTACCGGTGCTCACGAACTCGCCGGCCTCGGCACTGCGCCCTCGTTCTCGCAGCCAGTTCAGCATCCAGGTAAGGCTCGTAAGAGGATGGCCCATCGCCGCCCCTCCCTTTCCAGACTTGACGTAGTAGCCGTTCAGGTAGACGTCCATGGCTGCGTTCGGGAGGTCCATAGAGGCCCAGTCCGGAACCGCTGTCCCTTTCACGAAGGCGGCTCCGCCGCCGTTGTCCATGCACGAACCGAAGTAAGCACTGGCGCCGTACCAATCGAGGAACACCGTGTCGCCCAGTTCCAAAGCGGGGTACATGGCCTCGACGCCCGCGGCTGCGTCAGCCTCGGTGTACGGCTTGTCCCGGGCCGGGAAGTCGACGGCCAGCTCGAAGGCGAACTCGCACTCGCAGTTGCGGTAGTTGATGAACAGCTTTGAGGGGAGTTCGGCCGGGCTCTCGAACACCGTATGGCGGTAAATTCTCCCGGGAGAAGGGCTGGGGACGCCCTCGGCCCGACGGATCTCCTCGGCCGCGGCGCCGATCTTCCAACCGGCCCGTTGCCCGGTGGCGCGCTCCTCCAGGGCTTGGGCAACAGCCAGGACCGACCCCCAGTCCCGCGTCTGTAACCGCTCAGGCAGGGTCTCGGAGTGCCGCTCCGAGCGTCCTCGGTAGATGATCGCCACCACCTCTCCGACCTCGTCGGCGCTGAGCGCGCTCGTGCGCGGACAAGGTACGGCCCCTGAGGGTGGCGTCGGGCCGTACACGGACCGGCCGAGAGCCCCCAGCCATGACGGGCGAGGACGGAGCTCGTCCTTGTCGTCGGGCCCTGGCCCTGGCTCCAGGCCCGCTTTGGTGCCTGCGTCTTCGCCCACGGCGAATCCCCCTTTTCGAAGCTGACGGCGGCTTGCCGATCCAACCCCCGGTAGGTTAACGCACCACTGGCGAGGTCGGACAGCTGCCTCTGGTCCACCTAGGACGCCAGGGCTACCGCGCCGGGGCGACCGGCCAAGGTGTTGCCCACGTTGGCCCCGACGACCAGAGCCAGGGCTACCCACTCTTGAAGCGTGAGTTGCTGGCCGAGGACCAGGAAGCCCGCAGCCGTGGCGAGCGCCGGGTCGAGGCTCATCATCACGCCGAAGGCCCGCGGGGTCACCCGCCGCAGGGCCGCCAGTTCGAGGCTGTACGGGATGACCGACGCCAGGACGGCGACAACAGCCCCCAGGCCGAGGACGGCGGGCCGGAACAGTGCTGCCCCAGCGCCGAGCACACCGACCGGGAGCAGCGCCAGCCCGCCCGCGGTCATGGCCCAGGCCAGGCCGTTGAGCGAATCGAAACGTCGACCCGTCTCCTTGTTGAGCAGGATGTAGGCGGCCCAAAACGTGCCGGCCAACATGGCCAGGGCCAGGCCGGCGGGGTCGAGGTGATGTCCGGCGCCCGTAGCCAGCAGGGCGACCCCGCCGCCCGCGGCGAGGGCCCACAGCCCGTCCAGCCACCGGCGCGACCCGATCAGGGCCACGGCCAACGGGCCGGAGAACTCGATGGTGACCGCAACCCCAAGAGGGATACGGGCTATGGCCTCGTAGAAGCTCAGGTTCATGGCCGCCAAAACCAGCCCGAAGACGATGGCCACGGCACGGTCGGCGCTCGAGGCACGACGGGCCACGGGACGACTGCCGGCGGACCGGGAGCCCAGCACCAGTCCCACCAGGATGGCGGCGGCGATGACCAGGCGCAGGGTCGCCGCCCCCGTCGGCCCGACCCGCCCGAACAGTTTGGTGGCCAGGGCCGCTCCGAACTGGACCGAGACGGCACCCCCTCCGACCAGGACAATGGCCGGGGAACGCTCCAGGGCCCGGTTCGTGGTCACCGGCCGATCGTAGGGTGATGGCCATGACTGAGGCCTACCCGGACCTGACGAGGGACGGCCCCGCGCCCCAGCAGGGCGGCAGGACCGGTCCGCCAGTGACAAAGGCGGTCTCGCTAGCGTCGAGCCGTGCCGACCAAGCCGAGCCGTAGGGAGCCAGATGGCAGCCGATGCCGATGCCGATACTTATACAGCCGATGATTTCCGGGTCCTCGAGGGGCTCGAACCGGTCCGGCTACGCCCCGGCATGTACATCGGGTCGACCACCTCGCGGGGGCTGCACCACCTGATCTGGGAGATCGTCGACAACTCAGTCGACGAGGCCCTCGGCGGCCACTGCCAGACGATCGTCGTCGAACTGCTGGAGGGCAATGTAGTCGAGGTCACCGACGACGGCCGGGGTATCCCTGTTGACGTCCACAAGCAGACCGGGCTCTCCGCCATAGATATCGTGTTCACGAAGCTGCACGGCGGCGGCAAGTTCGGCGGTGGCGGCTACAAGGTCTCCGGGGGCCTGCATGGGGTCGGAGCCGCCGTCACCAACGCCCTGTCCTCCTGGCTCGAAGCCGAGGTCCGCCGCGACGGCTTCACCTGGACCGTCCGCTACGAACAGGGCCAGCCCGTCCGGGCGGTGACCAAGGGCGCTCCCCTCAAGGCGGGGGCGCAGCGCGGGACGACGGTCAGGTGGCGTTTTGACGGCACGGTCTTCGAGCCCGACGCCCGGTACTCTTACACCACCGTGGAAGCCCGTCTGCGGGAAAAGGCGTTCCTGGTGAAAGGCCTGAAGTTCGTCCTGCGCTGGCCCGGTCACGCCGAGGCTGCCTTCTGCTCGAGCAACGGGATCGCCGACTACGTCCGTGACATCGACGCCAACGCCGAGCGCGCGCCGGTCCATCCCCATGTCGTCTACCTGTCATCTGAGGACCACCCCGACCCGCAGTTCGCCAAGCAACCCGTCTCGGTCGAGGTGGCCCTGCAATGGACAGCCTGGAACGGTAAGACAGATGAAAACGAGCGCGCCCACTCGTTCGCCAACGTCATCTCCACCGTCGACGGGGGCACCCACGTCGAGGGACTGAAGGCCGCCCTGACCAGCGTGCTCAACCGTTACGCCTTCGAATGCGGTCAGCTCAAGCAGGACAAGAAAGAGTCGTTCCACCCCAAGGATATCTGGGAGGGACTGACTGCGGCCGTGTCGGTGAAGCTCGCTGACCCGCAGTTCGAGGGCCAGACCAAAAACAAACTGAACAACTCCGAAGTCAAGGGCGCCGTTCAGACCTTCGTCTATTCGGCCCTGTCCGAGTGGTTGCGCGACAAGGCCTACAAGAAGGACGCCGAGGCAATCCTGGCCCGCTGCACCGAGGCGCGCGACTCCCGGCTTGCTCGCAGCCGCGCGGACACGAAGAGAAAGAAGGGCGTTTTCGACGAATCACCTTTGCCCGGCAAACTCGAAGACTGCCTGGAAAACCTTCCGGTGGAGGGTCGCGAGATCTTCATCGTGGAGGGCGACTCAGCTCTCGGCACCGCCGGGGACGCCCGGGACAAGACGTTCCAAGCCGTGCTCCCCGTGCGGGGGAAGATCCTCAATGTCCTGGGGGCCAGTAACGACCGCATATGGAAAAACGCCGAGATCGAGAGCGTGCTCATAGCCATGGGCGGAAAAAAGGAGGCGGTGGGCAAGCGGGTCGTTGCCTCGCTCGAGCCCGGGGACCGCCGGTACGGCAAGATAGTGGTCCTTACCGACGCCGACACCGACGGCGCTCATATCTGCAACCTCCTGCTGGCCATGTTCCACGAGCTGTTCCCTTCGCTCGTGGCGGAAGGCCGCATATTCGTGGCCCGCCCACCCTTGTTCAAGATCAACCTCGACTCCAAGGGAGAGAAGTTCGTCTATGCCTACGACGAAGGCGAGCGGTCCCGCCTGGTGAAAAAGCACGGCCGCAAAGGTGACGACGTCAGCCGCTTCAAGGGCCTGGGCGAGATGCCCTGGCAGCACCTGCGCGCCACGTGCTTCGACCCCTCCACCCGCAAGCTCCAACAGGTCATGGTGGAAGACATAAGCGAGTCCGGCGAGACCCTCAACCTGATAATGGGCAACGGCCCTGCTGCCGCCGCCAAGCGCAAGAGCTGGCTCGAAGAAGTCGGCCTAGAGGTGTTGGTATGAGCGGCACGGGTCTGGGAGGGACAGGCAACGGCCTGTCCCTGTTCGGCCCCGACGACGACCAAGAACTGGGCGACGGTGCCGACGCGGTGTTTTTCTCCTGGGACGGCGAGCAGGTCGACTATAGCGACGCCATGCTCACCCGCGGCCGCTCTTACGGGAGCTACGTCAACACCGCCCGGGCTCTGCCAGACGTGCGCGACGGCCTCAAGCCGGTCCAGCGCCGCATCATCGTGGCTATGGACGACCTGGGCTTACGGTCTGACCGCAAGTACTCCAAGTCGGCCAAGACAGTCGGGCACGTGATCGGGACCTATCACCCTCACGGCGACACCGCCGTCTATGACGCCATGGTGCGCATGGCCCAGCCCTGGCAGTCGAACCTGCCTCTGGTCGACGGCCAGGGCAACTGGGGCAACCTGCACAACGAGGCGCCCGCCGCCGCCCAGCGTTACACCGAGTGCCGGCTCTCCCCGGCCTCCACCGAGTTCCTCACCGACCTGCGCCCTGAAGTCGTCGCCTACGAAGCCAACTTCGACGAGACCAGGCAGATGCCCAGGGTGTTGCCCGTCACCTTCCCCAACCTGCTCGTCAACGGCTCCATGGGCGTGGGCTGGGCCATGGCCTGTTCGGTCCCGCCCCACAACACCGCCGAGGTCATCAACGCGGCCCTGCTCGTCCTCGACGACCCCGACGTCACCATCGACAGGCTCCTCAAAGTGATGCCGGGGCCCGACCTCCCCGGCGGCGGGATCATCGTCAACCCCGAGAACCTGGCATCCATCTACGAGACCGGCCGGGGCACGGTAATGGTCCAGGGCCGGATCGAACAACTGCCGGGCCAGCAGGTCCTCAGGATCACCGAGCTGCCCTATCAGGTCTCGGCCAAGTCCATCGTCGAACAAGCGGTGGACGGGGCCAAGGCGGGAAAGATAACCGAGATTTACACGGCTGAGCTGCCGAAGAACCTGACCGATGCCAACGGCATCGATGTCCAGGTGAAGTGCAAGCGGGGCGGCTCCGTACAGCGGCTCATGCACGAGCTGGTGGAGCACACCAAGCTACGTGACACCCTCGCCTTCAACTTCACGGTCCTGGTCGACAACGTCCCCCAGACCTTGTCGCTGCGCCAGATCCTGGTCTGTTTCCTTGGTTTTCGCAAAGAAGTTGTGGCCAAGCGGTTGGAGCACGAGCTCGAAGTGCTCCGCCGCCGCCTGCACCTATTGCTGGCCGAGCGGGCGGCCGCCGACGTGATCGACCAGGTCGTAACCATCATCCGTACGGCCAAGGACGACGAGGACTCCAAAACCAAGCTGATGGCCCGGCTGCGCTATCTCCCCCACGGGGCGTCGAAGTCCGAACCCATAGACGAGGTCCAGGCCGAACACATCTTGGACATGGCCCTCAAGCGCATAAACACCCTCAACCGTTTCCGGATCAATGAAGAAATCCAGCAGAAGGGCGCCCGGGCGGACGAGATAATAGCCATACTCGGCTCGGCGGACGGTGTGACGAACATCGTGCGCGAGGAACTGAAGGACGTTCGCAAGCGCTTTGCCCGGCCCCGCCGTACGGTGATCTCGGCCGCGACCACCAGTGCCACACGCGAGGTCCTCAGCGCCAACGGCAAGTCCAAGGCCGTCATACTGGCTTCGGCCCCCTCCGAGGACGTCTGGGCCTACGTGACATCGGACGGTGCCGTCCTGGTTACCGCCCGAGCGGCGAGAGCACCTTCGTCCGCCCCGGTCAAACTGGCCGGCTCGTCCTCGCTAGTAGCAGTGGCCGCGGCCCGCTCCGATCAACGACTGCTGGTCTTTACCGAGCAGGGCCAGGCCGTGCGGGCCACCCTTTCCGATCAGCCCATCGGTCGCACCGGGCCCGGTAGGCCGTTGCTGTCCCTGCTGGGCCGGGACGCCGTCGTCGTCGCCTTCAGCGGGGAGGACGCCCCCTTCTACCTGCTGGTCTCGGCCGAGGGCCAGGTAAAGCGCATACCGGCAACGACGGTCGCCAACGCCAGTGCATCGGGGACGACCTGTTGCCGGGTGCCCGACGGCGACCGGATCGTCGCCGTCGTGGCTCATGAAAGCGACGACGAGATCCTCATCGCCAAGGCGGGGGGCCAGGTCCTGCGCCTCGAGACAGGGGCGAAATTGCGTCCGGTGCCGACGGGCGGGGCAGGCATGGTGGTGGGGGTCAAAGTGGACGCCGGGGACCGGGTCGTCAGTGCCGTCAGGGCCGAGGGGGAGTCGCTGCTTAACCTGCATACCTCAGGCCTGGCCCTGGCCGTCCCCCTCGACGAGTACCCCGCCAAGGGCCGCGGCGCCGGCGGCGTGCAGTCCGTCCTCGTCGACCGGCCGGCCAAGTCCCCGGCCGGCGAGCTGGCCCTCGTCGTTTGCCAGGGACCTGGCCGCGAGACGGACGTTTTCACGGACCGGGGCGGTGTGTACCACGCCGCCCACCAGGACAACCCTCAAGTCCGCCGGGCCACCAACTCCCGGGCCTTCCTGCCCCTGGGCCCGGGCGAGTCCCCTCGGGGACAGGTCCAGTGGGCGCTGCGATAGGGGCCTTGTCCCGGCGGCCCGGCATGTCGAGGACCGAGGAGACCTAACTCATGAAACACGTCCCAACCGGCGTGGTGGTCACGGTGATGTACCTGTCTGTGCCTTTGGGAACATACGGGTTACTGACCACCGTGGCCGGTGCCGCCTCGGCGCCGCACACGTTGCCCGTGGGCGCGGCGACAAGTTATCTGCTCGGCTACACGAAGTACGGGTCAACGGCCAAAAAGTGACCGGTGGCAACCTTTCCGGAGCCGACCAGTCAGTCTGGACCGACCAGGTGGAGATCCCTCTGGCTGAAGTAATCGGCGCTGAACTGACGACTTCGGACTAGCCTCCGAGACCCACGACGGGCGCAGCGACGATGGGCCGCATGTACGAGCTACCTACTGCTCCGCCGCGAAAGCGACCGACTCGTCGGGAGGAAAACCAAAGGCCCAGGCGGACATACCATTGTCAACGGCGAGGACGTGCCCGTTGATGGAAACCGTCCGGTCACTGAGGAGGAACGCTACCGTCTCGGCGATCTCTTCTGGCTCGCTGATCCGGTGCATCGGTGATAGGTCCTCGGCCGTGGCGGCAAACGAGGCCGGTTTCGGCTCATCTGCAGCTACTGGAGCGACAATATCGGTGCGCACCGGCCCAGGGGCTATTGCATTGCAGCGGATACCAAGGTGGCCGTACTCAGTACAGACATACCGCGTGAGCGACTCCATCCCTCCTTTTGCCGTATCGTACGCCCCGTAGCCTGGAAAGGCCCTCTGGCCGTGGATCGAAGACACGTTGATAATCGAACCGGCTACCCGATTGGCAAGAAAAGAGCACAACGCCTCACGGGTACCGAGCACCACCGCGGTCAGGTTGATGTCGAGCAGCTCGGTAACCACGTCAGGGCCCATGAGGTGAAGCGGGGCCAGCCTGACCACGGCGGCGTTGTTTACCCAGGCCCGGAGCTCGCCACGCTCCTCAGCGGCGCGGCGAGCAGTCCTCAGCACTTCGAGGTCCCGCACATCACCGGCCACGGCGACGCCGCCGATCTCCCCGACTGCCTTCTCCAGTAGGGCTCGGTTCCGCGCGATGCCGACTACCGTCCAACCAAGAGCCGCCAACGTTGTCGCTATCGCCCGTCCGATCCCGATCGACGCGCCTGTGACCACGGCAACACGTGACGTTGCCCCGTTTCTTTCCATCTCTGCCTCCCTACGAGTTCGTTGCCGCCTTGCCGGACCGACCCTCCGCGAGCACGACAACTGTCAACTGTCAACTGTAGATGGAGCGATGCCAATCTGCGAAATGGTCGGCTGCGTCCACCTCGGCCTAGGTCTACAGGCCGTGCATCACCATGCCCAGGACGGTGCGGACCTGGAGGGCGAGCTCCTTAGGCCCGGTACCGCGCAGCGGCCCGTCAACGAGAAGCGTGGCCAAGCCGTGGACGGCCGCCCACGGTCCGATCTCGGCACCTCTCCTTCGCTCGGACGGCAAGGCTCCGGTGGCCACCAGTTCGTCCAGGCAGCCGGCAAGCAGCTGGAAGGGGTCAAGGCCCGAGTCCCCGGAACCCTCCCCCGGAGCGATCGGCCGGAGCTCTAGGGGCACACCGAAAGCGGTGCGGAACCACCCTGGCTCGGCCAGCGCGAACTCGATGTACGCCTGGCCGGTTGCCTCAAGAGCTTCCCAGGCATGGCGTTTGCGGTCTCGCCTAGGAGGAAGCTCTGCCATTCGCTTTTCCATCCGGCGGGCAAGCTCGCTCATTGCGCGCTCGCAAACCGCCCACAGCAGGCTGTCACGGTCAGGGAAGTGCCGGTAGGCGGCGCTGTGGGAGACGCCGGCGGCCCGGTTGACCTCCCGGAGCACCACGGCCTCCGGGCCGCCTACTTGGGCGAGCCGCATACCGGCGGCAATCAGCTCCTCTCGCAGGTTGCCGTGGTGGTAGGTGTCCCGGCGCTCTTTACCCGAAAGGGTAGGCGTGACCTGTGGTTCCAACGGCGGCCGGCCACCGCCCTCGCGCCTCGGGTCGTAGACAGCGTCCACAGACCGGAAGCTACCAGGACCCCGACTCGAGCGGGTCTTGGGCCTGCAGGAGGGCGGGCGCAACCTCAGGCCACTCCGCCCACGATCACTGGCTCCTCCTGCCGAGGGAGCACCTCCGGAGGGACGTCAGAAAAGGATGGCGCGGGCGGCTGAGCCGGTAGAGCTGCGGCCGCGGCGCCGGCACCGACCGCGGCTACCGCGCCGGCAATGGCGCAGGCGACAGCGATGGCATGGATGAACGAAGATGAGGCTGCCCCGTGTACGAGCTGGCCGAGCCGTCCTTGCCCTCCGGTGGCCAGGTGCTGCGCCACGGCGTAGGCGGCGCCCACCGACTGGCCGGCCAGATCGCGCAGGCTCGCCGGCAGTGCCGCCGGCAGGTGTGCGCTTAGCCGGCCGGTGTACAGCGACCCGTAGACGCTGCCTATCACGGCTACGCCGAGAGTGCCCCCCAGCAGCCGAGTGGCGTCGTTCACGGCGGACCCGACGCCGGCTTTGTCTTTGGCGACGGCGCCCATGATCGACTCGGTCGCCGGGGCCATCGTGAGGCCAAGGCCCACCCCGTACAGGACCATCTGGGTGGCAATGACGGCGTAGCTGGTCGAGGTGGTGATCGTCAGGGCGACCCAGGCATAGAACCCGGTGACGAGGACCAGGCCCGTCGTGACCACCTGCTTGGTGCCGAAGCGGACAGCCAATTTGGTCCCGATGACCGAAGCGGCCCCTACGCACAACGCGACCGGAAGAAGGCGAACGCCCGTAGCGAGGGGCGAATAGGAACGGACGAACTGGAAGTACTGAGTTATCAGGAATATGAACCCGAACAGGGTGAACGCCGAGACAGTGACGGACCCCGAGGCGGCGCTGAACCGGGGGTTGGCGAATAGGGCGACGTCGAGCATGGGGCTGTGGTTGCGGCGTTCCCAGGAGACGAACCCAGCCAAGACGGCCGCCGCGACGATGAGACCGCCGAGACTGCGGACAGAGCCCCAGCTGGCGTCGGGGGCCTCGATGATGGTGTAGACGAGCACGCCCATGGCGACCGTGGAGGACCCGAAGCCACCCCAGTCCAGAGCTCCCGCCTTGGCGCTACGCGAGGTCGGGACGAAAAAAGCGACCAGGGCAGCAGCCAGCACAGCCACGGGCAGCATGGCCCAGAAGATGGCGGGCCAGCTGGAGCGCTCCAAGAGCCAACCGCCCACGACCGGGCCGAAGGCGATAGCAGCCCCGGCACTGGCGCCCCAGGCTCCTATGGCCTGAGCCCGTTCTGCCCGCCCCGTGAACACGTTGGTGATGAGCGAGAGCGTGGCCGGGAAGATCATGGCCGCGCCGAGGCCCATGACCGCCCTCGCCGCGATCAGCTCGCCGGGGCTGGCGGCCAACGCGCCGGCCGCGCTCGCCACGCCAAATGTCGCCAGCCCGGCCAGCAGAGCCCCTTTGCGGCCCCAGCGGTCCGAGAGGCTGCCTGAGGTGAGGACGAGGGCTGCGAACACGAGGTTGTAGGCGTCGACGACCCACTGCAACTGGGTGTCGGTGGCGTGCAGCTGGCGGACCAGCGCTGGCAACGCCACGTTGACGATCGTCGTGTCGAGGTTGATGGCAAACGCGGCCGCGACCAGAGCGACGAGCACCAGCGGCTTGCGAGGCCGCGCTGCTAGGGAAACTGATCGGGACACTCGGGTACCTCCCTTGATGTTGACACTGACTACATCGTGACCTTACCCCGGAACGTGGACACTGTCAACATGCTCCCCGGCAGCTCCGGTACCGGTCCAGGCACCTCCAGGCCACACCCCGCATCGGTCGCGGGCTCTCTATTACCGCAGGGCATCGCCTTCCCAACCTGTGGTGGGGGCGATATGGGACTGCAGTTACTGTCTACTCCTACAGCGTTGACCGGCCGGGTGTAAGCGCCTGCACGGGGGCGGGCGCCCTCACCTGGCTCCCGCTTCTCACGAGAGGCAAGCCCGAGATTGACGAAATGGCGAACACCCATATCGTGGCGCAGGATTTTGGCTCTATCCGTCGACCTGACGGTACTGAACAGGTCACCTAACAAGACAAACCGTTATACCTCTACTCCGCAGAGGGTTACCTCTTCGCGCAAGGCAACGCGGCACCGCCGTCGCAGTCCGGTACCGCCGGTAACGGCAATGGGCTCCGAGGCCCTAGAGGCGGAACTTTCTCCATCATCTACTTAGGCCAATGACCACAGAGTTGCGGTCGTGGCTAGCGGGCCACGTGCAAGTTCCCTGTCGGGAGTGACAACCTATCCGGTGTCAGGTTCTCGTTCGCCGCTCCCAACCTCGATCGTGGTGCCACGACTCGATCACCAAGTGGTCGGCGGGCGTCCCGACGTAGGTCAAGACAACCTCCGTGATGTCCAACCTGAAGAACCTGGCCCCCTCGTACGGGGTGCCGGCCGGTGGCTCGATGTCCACCAGCGAGCCGCTCATCTTGGCGTCCCCCGGCCCAGAGCTGGGATCATCCTTCGGCGGTTCCAAGATCGGGCTGTGGAGAGCAACCCGCGGGTCGCGCAGCACGTCGAAGAGCTTCATCGAGCCCGCCATCATCCCCAGAGTGACCTCGCCATCGGAGCTGAACTCCATCTCTGACGCACTAATCCGAGGTGCCCCGTTCCGCCGCAGCGTGGCCAGGGTCTTGTTGGTCCCGGCGTCGAAGCGCTCCCGCACTCGACGCGCAAAATCCGCTGCGCCGCGCTCGATCCCACTCCAGGCAGCCATAGCTACATTGTTGTCGATGACGGTGACCGAATGGCGCAACGGCATTCTCGACAGGTGCCCTCTAGGGCGGTGCCAGCGTGCAGATCAGACGGCACTGACGCCGGCCCAGCTCCTGCGCTGCAGTAGAGCGCCCGAGCAGAGTGCGCCTCTGTTCGCCAAGGCCGCAGTTGGAACATACTGGTCGCTCCGATCGAGCCCTCGCCGTGTAGTGAGGCGCCCGAGGCCGAATAGGCCATCATTACTTGGGTTCTTGCTGAACTGGGGGCTCGGCCCAATAGATCCAGCCAATCATGGGCGCCTGCCAGGTTGGGCCCGTAGGGGGCGCCGGACGGGCAACCTCCGTGCAGCGTGACCCTACGCTTGGCCGGGCTCGGTGAGGAGCCGGAGCAGCCCATCAGCGAAGAAGCGGCCAAAGCGGTCGGGCGACCAGTGGCGTGCTGTGGTGAGGCGGTCATAGACGGCCGGGTCCATGAGCAGCCACACGATGTCGATGGCTTCGGGGCGGTCGAGGCCGGCTCGCAGAGGGGTCTTGCCGGTGAGCCCGTCGACGATCCAAGCGGCCGTCACGGCGCGTTGGGCACGTAGCTGCTCGGCGAGTGGGACCAGGCGGTCATCGCCGCGTGCGCCTTCGAGGGCGGTGAGCACCAGCGCGTCGGAGCGCTCGGCGGCCGGCACAAGGATGGTGGCGACCGTGTCGAGGAAGGCGGTGGCGTCAGGCGCCGCTCGGGCCGATTCCGCCCAAGGGCGTTCGAGGACAGGTACCGGCTCGTCGTCGCCGGCGATGGCGACGTCGATCGCGGCCTTGAGCAGATCAGGCTTGGTCGGGAAGGCCAGCTCCACGGCGGCCACCGACACCCCGGCTGCCTCCGCCACCGCGGCGACGGTCGTCCCGGCGTAGCCGTGGGAGCGGAATGCCTGGTCCGCTGCCTCGAGGATCCGGGCCCTGGTACGGCGGGCCTGCGCCTGGCGCAGGGGCGAGCGATATTGACGACGACCGTACTTTGGCGTTGGGGGGGTTGCACCGGCTTTAGTATTCACTAAGCTATAACCTTAGCGAATCGTGTCGGCGCCGAGGAGGGCCCTGTGGACGTGGTGGGGAGCGGTGATGCCCTGGTAGTGCCGCGCGTCGAGGTCCAGCTGTCGGTCCACGATGGGCGTCAGGCGGTGGCGTTCTACGAAGCCGCGTTCGGGGCGCGGACGTGCTTCCGTCTCGGCGGGACCGACGAGCTCCCAGAGGTAGTGGCGCAGCTCCAGGTCGGCTCGACCCGGTTCTGGGTGGAAGACGAGTCACCTAAGCACGGGAACTTCAGCCCCCGGGCCCTCAAAGGTGCGACCGCACGGCTGCTGCTCGTCGCCGACGACCCGGCAGCAACCGTGGAACGGGCGTTGGCAGCGGGCGCTCGCGAACTCCAGGCGGTGGCCGAGGTCTACGGCTGGCTGCTCGGCCGCGTGGTGGACCCCTTCGGCCACCACTGGGAGATCGGACGGCCGATCGGGCCGTGGCCCCCGACTGACAGAGTCGGGGAGGAACGCCGATGAAGAACAACCGGTCGGTGCCACCGGCGACGGTCGTGCCGGTGCTCGTCTACCCCGACGTTCGCGCCGCAGTTGCATTCCTGAGCGCCGCATTTGGCTTTGTCGAGCGCACGCGGATCGGCGAGAGCCATCGCGCCCAGTTGGCCGTCGGCGACGACGGTGCTGTGATCATCGCCGATGTCGGCGCAGAGCGCCGCCCGCCACAGCCAGGCGCGGTCACCCACGTCGTTCGGGTCCGCGTCGCCGACGTCGACACGGCGTTCGCCCGCGCCCGCCATCATGGCGCCGTTGTGCTTGAGGCGCCGGTCGATCGGGAGTACGGCGAGCGGGACTGCACTCTCGAGGACATCGCCGGCCACCGCTGGCAGTTGGCCGAAGCCAAGGCGGACGTGGCACCGGAGGAGTTCGGTTGCCAGACTGTCAGCCCGTGGCCCGCGTACGAGGCGAGCAAAACCGGCTGAGTACAGCCTGATGTTGATATCTCGCCACTGGCCTGCGCCTTCGACAGTCCTCGACGGAAGGCCGCGCCCAGACCCAGGACCCAGATTATCTAGGTGAAGTGGACCATTATGAATGCCCACCGGTCCCTTACGTTGTCGTAGGCTCTACCCGCGAGATCTCTGCCGACTCGGCGCTCCCGGCGTTCGGCACGTGTGTAGCGTGAAGGACGCGAGACCCGTATTCGGAATCAGGTGAACCGCTGTTCTGTCGTGGCTCCTCGGCGAACATGCGCCGCCAGGGCGGCCCCTCGTCGCCGGGCAGACTCACCGCGTGGAAGCGATCGTTGACTTCGCTGAGCTGCCCGGCTGTGGCGGCGGGGCCGAGTCGTCTCATCTCCACGAACAGCTCCTCGTTCCCCGACGGGGAGCAGGCAAAGAGCATCCGGCCCCCGGTTGCTGTGGTAAAGGCATGAAAGCTGCCTTTGGGCACAACCACCACGGTTCCAGGCCCGACCGAGAACTCGCCGTCACCAACCCGAAAGTCGTACCCGAGAGGCGCAACAGAACATGTTGCCTGCCCCTTGGCGGTAGGGAGACCTGGTAGACAGGTATCGTGCCTGGTGAGAGGCCCCTGGAGGGGCGCGTAGCCTTGGTGACCGGTGCCAGCCGGCGCATCGCAATAGGGGCGGGAGTAGTCCGCCGTCTCGCCGCGGACGGTGCCGCCGTGCTCGCCCATGCCTGGTCGGCCCATGACGCCGAGCAGCCGTGGGGAGCCGACCCTGGCGGGGTAGAAGCCCTTGTCGAAGAACTTCGGGCCGATGGTTCACGCGTCGAGCATGTGAGCGCCGACCTGGCGGGCCCCGCCGCCCCTGAGCGTCTGGTCCAAGCAGCACGGGACGCCTTCGGCCACTTGGACATCGTCGTTGCCAACCACGCCCGGAGCAGTGACCAGACGCTCGAGGAGCTGACGCCCGAGGAGCTCGACTTGAGCTTCGCCGTGAACACCAGGGCGACGTTGCTATTGGCCAAGGCCTTTGCCGCTCAGCACGACGGTCGGCGCGGCGGCCGGGTAGTGCTGTTCACCTCCGGCCAGTACCACGGGGCGATGCCTTCCGAGCTGCCGTACGTCGCGTCCAAGGGCGCTCTTCACCAGCTCACGGCCAGCCTCGCCGCCCATCTGATGCCGCGCGGGATCACCGTCAACTGTGTGAACCCGGGGCCCAACGACACTGGCTACGCCAGCGAAGAGCTCCGATCGGCCGTCGCCTCGCACATCCCTGGCGGGCGCTGGGGCACCCCGGCCGATGCGGCTCGCCTTGTCGCCTGGCTCGTCAGCGACGAGGCAGAGTGGGTCACCGGCCAGGTGATCGCGTCCGACGGCGGGTGGTCCGCGGTCTGACCGACGCCGGATCTCCTGTTATGCGTGGCCGCAGAACAGTAAGTTTTGTAACGAGAACCAGTGCCTAACGAGTCCTCTTTGTGCCAGATGTCAAGATGCTTTGGAGATTTTCTTCTGGTTTTCTTGTAGGCCAGTGCGCGCGGCCGGTCGGAGAGGCGTAGCCTTGGTTTTGGCCCGGGAGTGGCTTGGCCGAAGAGCCGGTTTTGCGGGGTGAGAGCCGGCCGCGCAGGCTACTGAGCCGCTCCCCGTTTGCCCTCCCGGGCCGCCTGAGGCGCGCTCCTCCTGGCGCTCACGACGGGCATCGGCCACCATGGCGGCATATAGGGCGTCGCTGATGCGGCGTTTGAGCGCCCGCAGGGCCTCCTTGTGTGTCTTTCCCTCGGTGACCTTGCGGTCGTAGTAGGCACGGCCCTCGCTGTGGGCGTGGCGCACCTGGGTGACGGCTGCCATGTGGAGAGCGTGGTTCAGCTGGCGGCTGCCTCGCATGGACAACCGGTAGAGCTTCTTCGGCCCCGAGGAGACCTCGATCGGGGCAGAGCCGTTGTAAGCGGCAAAGTGGGACCGCAGGCGCGCCACCTTGTTGGCGTAGATCTCGCCGGCGTAGCCGCCCGGGACGAGCTCCAAGATGACGGCGTGGAGGCGGTTGGCCACCCGGGTGCGGGAGCTGGTGAGGTCCTTGCGCCGCCGCGCCCACAGCCTCATGACGGCGGCATGGTCCTCTTTTGTGATTTCCGACAAGCGTTTTGCCCGCAGAGCGGCCACGGCGACAGAACGGGCGTCGTTGGGGTCGTTCTTGTTCGTCTCACCGTTGTCGAGCAGGCGCGCCCGGGCAGCAAGCTTGGGCGGGACGTCCACCACCTTCTCGCCCGCGCCCACGAGCTGCTGGGCTAGCCCCAATACCCATAAGTTAGAGTTACAAGCGTGCTATTCTGAAGGCCGTGCCACGGGCCGGTTGGGTGAAGCCGCAGGATGACCAGCGGCTGTCCGACCATGTGGCTTTGGGCGTCCTGACCCGCACTTTCCCGCCTGAGCTGGTGGACGAGGTGGTGCGCCAAACGGGCCGTGAGCAACGGCGCCACCGCCTGCTCCCGTCTCGTCTGGTCGTCTATTACGTGATGGCACTGGCGCTGTTCTCCCAAGCTGGGTATGAGGAAGTAATGCGCAGCCTGGTAGAGGGGCTGGCGTGGGGCTCAGGGTGGCGACAGTCCTGGCGGGTGCCCTCCCAACCGGCGATCTCCCTGGCCCGGGCCCGTTTGGGCGCTGCGCCGCTGACCGAGCTGTTCGCCCGGGCCTGCGTCCCTCTGGCCGCACCGGGCTCACCCGGGGCCTTCTGGCGAGGTTGGCGGCTGGTGAGCATGGACGGCACGACCCTCGATGTGGCCGACACTCCCGAGAACGCGGCGGCTTTTGGCCGCCCCGGTTCGGGACGGGGATCGGGCGAGGGGGCGTTCCCTCAGCTAAGGGTGGTGGCCCTGGCCGAGTGCGGCACCCACGCCATGTTCGCCGCGGCCGTGGGCCCCTACACCAACGGCGAACCGACCCTGGCCCGGCAGCTGGCCGGGGCGGCCGGGCCGGGCATGCTGGTGCTCGCCGATAGGGGTTTCACCGCCCACCCGCTGTTCAGTGCGTTCGCGGCCAGCGGGACGGCCCTGTGCTGGCGGGCCAAGGGCAACGCTTCTTTGCCCGTGCTCGACCGCCTGGCCGACGGGTCGTACATCTCCGAGCTGGTCGGCTTCCCCGACCGGCATGCTCGTGCCCACGGGGTGCCGGTGCGGGTGGTCGAGTACGCCTTGGACGACCCGGGCCGGCCCCAGGCCGAGGACAACCGCTACCGCCTGGTCACCACCCTCGCCAGTCCCGAGGAGGCCCCCGCCGCCGAACTGGCCGCCCTGTACGCCGAACGCTGGGAGTTCGAGTCGGCCCTCGACGAGCTGAAGGCCCACCAGCGCGGCCCCCGGGTGGTGCTGAGGTCCAAGACGCCCGAGGGGGCCCGCCAAGAGGCATGGGGGTACCTGTGCGCCCACTACGCCATCCGGGCATTGATGGCCAGCGCAGCCGGTGACCGGGGTGTTGACCCCGACAGGGTCAGTTTCACCAGGGCATTGCACGCCGCCCGACGCAGTGTGCGTTCTGGGCTCGGCACCGCCACCGGGGCCCTGGCTGCCGCCCTGCCCGAAGTCGTGGCCGAGATCAACGATGAGCTGGTCCGCGACCGCCGGTTGCGCGCCGCCGCCCGCGTGGTCAAGCGAAAGATGAGCAACTACGGCGTGAAACGGCCCGAGCACCGCCACTGGCCCCAGCCCTCCCGGACTGCCGACCAGGCGGTGCGGGTCTTGGGCGCATGACGCCAGGCCGGCCCCCGGCATGGGCGGTGCTCGAACAAGCCCTGCGCCACAAACACCCTGTGCATATGCGCTATCGAGGCAACGAGCGCCTGGTCTGCCCTCATGCCCTGGGTTGGAAGGACGGCCGGGCCAAAGCGCTCGTCTACCAAACCGGCGGCACGACCGGCGAAGGTGAGCTGCCGGCCGACCCGCGGCCTTTAGGTTCGAAAGCAG
>PMWT01000100.1 GCA_003166025.1 Acidimicrobiaceae bacterium
GAATCCTGCTCTCGTTATTCGGTGCCTCTGGCGCCGAGGGTATCGCTCCCCTAGCTCCAGGTGCACGTCTTGGTAGTTGAGGTCAGCCATAGCAGTCAGCCACGGGCCATGTGCCCCTCATCAGGGGTGGCGGGGGCGATCCCAAGGGCCGAGCAAAAGTCTCGCAAGCGGCGCGCCGCGTCCTGGCTCGATCAGTGGCCACCCGCAGAGGTGACCTATAGATGGTCGGCTCGGCTAAATGCTCCAACGGAGGCCGCTGATGGTTCCCCACTTCCAAGCCGGCCCGCGGCAGCCGGTCTATGCCGGCGGCCCCTGAGGTACGGCACCCAGCTGTTGCATTATCGACATCGTGTCCATGACCCCCCAGTGTTCAAGTACCAGACCGTCGTCACCGAAGCGCAGGATGTCGATGGCCTGTACATTGATGCTCTTGCCAGTAGCCGGCATGCCCATGAACTCGCCCTTGTTAGTCCCGGTGACGCGGGCGCGGGCAACGACCTTGTCGCCGCTGACCAGGATATCTTCGGCGTCGAAGCGCAAATCGGGGAACGCAGCGATCATCATCTGGAACAGTTGTTTGGTACCTTCTTTGGTCGGTTCGAGCCCGGGCGTCTGCTCGTGCTCGATGAAGCCTTCGGCCAGTAGCTCGACGGCACCGTCGACGTCGCCGGCGCTTATGTGCCCGTACAGGCGTTCCACGGACGCTGCGTTGTCCATCGTTCTCCCCCTTATTTCTTAGGTGGCAGCGCTGGTCAGCGAGTTTTGTCGCTAACCCTTCAACACCAGCCAGCCAGCCAAATTGTATGAAAGGCCAGTTCAGAGGGCTGGTCTTGGCGGATGAGCTTCACCGCCCTTGACCGACAGTTACCCGTTTTGTCCAATGGTCCAGTTTTCAGGACGCAACACTTCCCCAGGCCTACACGGCGCTACCCGACGGCGACCTAGGCACCCCTGCGCCACCCCCCACGGTCGAGACCATGACCAAAGGCACTCTTTGATGGGGCCTTCTGGCCCTTCTTCCAGCTCTGCGCCGGCGGGCAGGCTATTGGGAGCCGCCATCGTCGTCGGCACCTGACCTTCCCTGTTACTAACCATGCGGCTGCGTGCCGTCGTGAGAGAGGATCGGCCCGATGCCACCGACCGCCCACAAGGCGCTTTTGAGGTGGGTTGACGAAGTCGTCGCCTTGACGCGGCCCGAGCGGGTCCACTGGTGCGATGGGAGCGCCGAAGAGAACGCCACCCTGTGCGCTCAGCTGGTGGAAAAAGGGACCTTCCTCCCCCTGTCCAGCCACGGCCGCCCGGACAGCTACCTGGCCCGGTCGGATCCCTTGGACGTCGCCCGGGTCGAGGCTCGGACCTTCATTTGCTCCCGGGACCAGCAAGACGCCGGACCCAACAACAACTGGGCTGAACCTGCCGAGATGCGTCGCACCCTCGGCACACTCTTTTCCGGGTGCATGCGCGGCCGCACGATGTACGTTATTCCCTTCTCCATGGGCCCGAATGGCTCTGAGATGGCAAGAACTGGCGTCGAGCTCACGGACTCCGCCTACGTGGTGGTCAACATGGGAATCATGACCCGGATGGGGACGGCAGCCCTAGAGGGCCTTGGTGAAAATGGGGACTTCGTTCGCTGCGTCCATTCAGTGGGCGCTCCCCTGAGAGGACCAGATGACATGGACGTGGCGTGGCCGTGCGACCCCAACAACGTCCACATCACCCACTTCCCCGAGGACCTGGAGATCTGGTCTTACGGTTCTGGTTATGGCGGCAACGCCTTGCTCGGCAAGAAGTGCATGGCCCTGCGCATCGGCTCCGTCATAGCCCGTGATGAGGGTTGGCTGGCCGAGCACATGATGATCGTCAAGGTCACTTCGCCCCGAGGTGAGGTCAAGTACATGGCCGGAGCGTTCCCATCGGCCTGCGGCAAGACAAACCTGGCGATGCTCGTGCCGAGCCTTCCCGGTTGGAAGCTCGAGACGGTCGGGGACGACATCTGTTGGATGAAGCCTGGCCCGGACGGCCGGCTATATGCGGTCAACCCCGAAATGGGCTTCTTCGGCGTGGCACCCGGGACGAACGACCAGACCAACCCGAACGCTGTCCTGACGGTGCAGTCGGGCACGATCTTTACGAACACTGCGCTCACCGACGACGGCGATGTCTGGTGGGAAGGCCTGACCCCGGAACCGCCTCAACATCTTTTCGACTGGCGAGGAAAGGATTGGGGACCTGAGACCGGAAGGCCGGCAGCTCACCCCAACTCGCGGTTCACCACACCCGCCAGCCAATGCCCGTTAATGGCCCCTGAATGGGAAGACCCTCGAGGTGTGCCGATCTCAGCGATCCTCTTCGGAGGCCGCCGCAGTTCCACCGTGCCCCTCGTACGGGAGGCGTTCGACTGGGACCACGGGGTCTTCCTCGGCTCGACCATGGGTTCCGAGACGACGGCGGCGGCAACCGGCGCCATCGGTGTCCTAAGAAGGGATCCGTTTGCCATGCTTCCCTTCTGCGGCTACAACATGGGCGACTACTGGGGCCACTGGTTGTCCATGGCCGAAGCCAACGGCCCTGGTCAACTGCCCAAGATTTTCTCGGTGAACTGGTTCCGAAAGGGTGCGGACGGGCAATACCTATGGCCCGGTTTCGGCGAGAACTCCAGGGTCTTGGCGTGGATCTTCGAGCGGTGTGCTGACCAAGACATGGCCTCAACCGCCCGCGGCGTACCGGGTACGGGAGGCGCCGTGCAAACCCCGATCGGGTGGCTCCCCGCCGACGGCGCCATCAACTTGACAGGGCTCGGTTCCTTTGCGGCGACGATGGAGGAACTATTGCGAGTCGACGCTCACGAGTGGAGACACGAGGTTGACCTGGTGCGGGAGCACTACGCCAACTTCGAGGGCCGTGTCCCACTGGCGCTCCTGGCGCAGCTAGATGCCCTGGAGGAAAGGCTCGTCGAGGTCGACGTTCCCGCTGCTTGAGCCGGTCACAGGGCCCGACCGAGTGTACCGAGGTAGATCAAGCCCTCATGACCTAAGCCGAACCCGCTCGGCACCGCTGTAGAGCTTGAACCGGCCATCATGCAGGAACCCCACCAGCGTCAAGTCGAACTCACCCGCCAGGTCGATGGCGAGGCTGCTCGGGGCGGACACCGAGCAAAGAGCCGCGGCGCCAGTCGCGAGTGACTTTTGCACGAGTTCGAAGCTGGGGCGCCCACTCACGAGCACCACACGGCCCGAAAGAGGTAGGCGGTCTTCCATCAAGGCCCAACCGATGAGCTCGTCGAGCGCATTATGCCGGCCCACATCCTCTCGGACGGCCATACGGTCACCGTCTGGGCTGAAAAGCCCGGCGGCGTGCAGCCCTCCGGTCGACTCGAACAGCTTCTGAGCGCCTCGCAGCTGGGCCGGCAGGGAAACCAAGACCTCCGCCCTAAGCACCGTTGGATGAGCTGACGATCCCTGAAGATGTCGATGTCACCGCGACCCACCGCCTGGCGAGCGTCCTGACCGTCACCGACGGCCCACAGAAGGCACACTGGGACCGGGTTGAGCGCGAGCCGGCCAGGGCCCGTCGCGAAGCCGAGCAGTTTCACAGGGAGCAACGGATCCGGCAGGCAAAGCTCGACAAGGAACGGCGTCGCGAGTACAACCGCACGCACCCGTGGGGACATCGCTGGATGGACCTGTCATCGAGGAGCGGCCCTCGATGACCGATGGCGCTGTTGCCCCGATGGCCGCCGCCACAGCTAGAGAGGGTGGCACCGTTCGCGCCCGTTCGGTCCTCGGTCCCTTCCGATTTCGGAACGGAAGGGCAATACCGCCCGACCGGCATTGAAATGTTACGAAGGCAACCTTGGCGCTGCACTTGGCCGTGGCCTCCAGTTTGCTCGACTTATCGAGCGGTCCGACCGAGCACGGCTGGTGGACCTCCGCCGCTATTATGTCTTCTCGGTATGGCGTGGCGTCGACTATCCCAGGACGGTCGGTCCGACAGCACGGACATCGGCCAGAGGGCCGCCATACGTGATAGGGCGACCCGGGGGTCTCTGGCCCCCGCTCTCCTAGGCCCTTTGGGGAGCCGGAGGAGCTGAAGCTCGACACCGTCGAGAGCACTGTGCCTTAGCCTCTTTGAGTATCCCAAGTGAGGGAGCAGAACCATCAGGTTGCGAGGCTCGGACATGTCGCTGCCAACCAGCCGTTGTGGAAGCTTTACTCATTGAGACACGCTGACGCCCTGCGACCTGAACTACGGCGGGTCACCGTTGCTCGGCCCGGTCACCAGCGGGTGGGGGTACCGGTTGATCCGGTCCGCGCTATCGCATAGGGTCGCTCCCCAAAGAACTGCCGCCGTTCACGACGGGAAAGCAGGCCGCACCGGGCGCACCGCACCGGGAGCGGGACACCGCCTGGTTGCGAGGAGGATCCGACGATGGGGATAAACCGACCCAGCCTGCGGGGTGCCCGCTCCCGGTGGCCCGTCCTGGTCGGTATTTCCGTTGCCGCTACGGCGTTGTCGTTTGGATTGCCGCCGGCGTCGCTGACGGTGCTGCTTGCGCAAACCACCCCCACCGCGGAACCAGCACCTTCCAGCTCGTGGTCCATCATCCCCAGCCCAAACGTCGCCAGTTCGAGGAGCGATGACCTCACATCGGTGTCATGCACCCAAGGCCTGGCTTGCATGGCTGTCGGCCACTTCTTCGGCCCGGGGGAGAAGACTCTGGCGGAATCCTGGGACGGATCGGCGTGGTCGGTCGTGCCCACCCCGAACGCCGGCGACACGACCAACGCGTTGATCTCCAACGTGCTCAACGCTGTCTCGTGCACCTCCGCCCAGGCCTGCACTGCGGTGGGGGAATACGTCGCGCTGGGCGGCTGGCGGACCCTTATCGAGTCCTGGGACGGCTCGGCCTGGTCGATCGTCCCCAGCCCCAACGCCTCGACTGCTCAGCAGAACTACCTGGACGGCGTGTCGTGCCTGTCGGCCACCTTTTGTACCGCCGTCGGGAGCCTCAACTCCGGCCAGGCGGACGACACGTTGGTCGAGAGATGGGACGGCTCGGCGTGGTCGATCGTCTCCAGCCCCGACGCCGGGTACATCAACGACCTGCTCAGGGTGTCGTGCAACTCNNTGGGACGGCTCGGCCTGGACGATCGTTGCCAGCCCGGACGCCAGCACCAGCACCAACGTGCTCAACGATGTCTCGTGCCCGGCGCCGGCGCAATGCGTGGCCGTGGGGACCTTCTTCAACGGCAGCGAGTACCAGCTCCTGTCAATGTCTTGGGACGGCACCTCCTGGACCTTGTTGCCCAACCCTGGCCTGCACGCCGACGGGACGGGGGTAACCTGCGCCTCGGCGACGGACTGCATCGAGGTCGGAGCCAGCGGTCTGGTCAACAGCTGGGACGGCACGAGCTGGACGCCCGTCGCCACGCCGACCGTTCCGGGCCCCACGCACCGGCTCAACGCCATCTCCTGTGCCCTCGGGTCGGTGTGCATGGCCGTTGGCGATTACACCGAGGGGACAGTTGTCCAGACATTGGTCGAGCAAGGCTGCGGCATGGGGGGACCGGCGGCCGAGAGCAGGGGCAGGCTTAGGGCCGCCGCGAGCTATACCGGGCAACTTAGGACGAACGCTGCGGCAGCAGGTGCGGTTTGCGGACTGGGGATCGACTGGGCGATGTCAGAACGGCTCTCGCCAGAACTGATCGAAGATGCCGGCGGCCCGTGGGGGTTGCTGCCAAAGTCGTACGTGGACCCACGCTTGTGGCGGGTACGCCTATTTTTGACCGAAGATGGGAGACCGGCGTGCCCGGATGGCTACACCTTCGACTGGACCATCAGCGGCGTGGGCATATCGGAAGGGTTCCCCGACAAAGGGTGCAGCGTCGAGGTCACCGTGCCCAAACTCGGCGTTTATGACGTGAAGGCCCGGGAGTTCAAGGGCGATCTTGCGACCGGGAAGGTGATCGAGAACAACCACGTGGTGGTGCAGGACTGGCTGATCGTGGGGCTCGGGGACTCGAACGGTTCGGGCGAGGGAATCCTGCCTTTCTTTTTCGAACAGTGTGACCGCAGCTTGGCCTCCTACCAGTACAAGACGGCCGAGTACGTACAGGACCAAAACCCCCATGCGAGCGTCACGTTCGTGTTCGCCTCGTGCTCGGGAGCGCGCACCGAGCACCTTTGGGAACTCGACTTTGCCGGGACAAGGCCCAGCGACGGCGGCCCACTGCCTCCCCAGATCAACCAGGTCGAGAGCGTGATCGGTAACCGTAGGGTCAATGCCGTGATCATGTCGGTCGGGATCAACGACCTCTACTTCGGGCCCATGATGCAGTTCTGCACCATTACCAAAGAGCCGTGCCAATCCGTTGCCGTATCGATATCAACTGCCGCCGGGAGCCTCGATCGCAGCTACAAGGCCGACCCGCGCTCGAAGGAAACCCTGGCGGACGCAACTTCCACGGCGGTGGCTCGGCTTGGCGGCTACTACTCCGTCCTGCAACGCCACCTCGCCTCAGCGCTACGGCCAGAGCATATCTTCATCACTGACTACCCGAACAATGCCACCGATCAAACAGGAGCCGTGTGCTCCCAGAGCGAAGGGCCATTCCCGCACCTCGCCCACAGCACCTGGGAGTGGCTAAATCAAACGGGCGCCTCCCTCAACGACGCTGTCAACACCACTTCCTCACTGGGCTGGACACCAATTACGGGGATCGCGAACCAGTTCATCGATCATGGCTACTGTTCGACCAGTTCTTACTTCGTCACAATCGCCAGAGCGGTAACGAACCTCGACATTGCCGGCCCCTTCCATGCGAAACCCGCAGGGCAAGACATCACTTTCGGCCAGACCAAGGTGGCCGTTTGCCAGGCTCTCTATGGCAACCCCGCCTGCGGCGGGGACCCCCCGCCTTCCTAAATTGAGAGAACCCAACGTTCGCTACAGGCTAAAGGCCTTCCCTGAGCTGAAGGCCCTGTTCAGGGCGGCGGCTCGATGTGAGGCGCCACTGCATCAGCCACCCCTTCAGGCGGAGCCAAGCCCGCCCGAAACGAGCGGCTCGGTCCGGGCCGCCCCGGGCCAACTGCCCCCGGAGGTCACTGCACCGCCATCTGCCGCGACGAGTTACAGCTGCCCAACCCCCGACATCAGCCGGGCGACCTTTTGGAACGCCGGGTCCAGGGTCCGGCCCTCCAGCTTGGAGCGGGCGAAAGCCTCCGGGCTCTTCCCGCCGACGTAAGGCTGAAGCCACATGGCCACACCGGCCCGGGAGAGGACGTGGGCCACGAGGCACTCGACGACCGCGACACCAGGTCTAGGTCGCCCGGGGTTACCAAGGATCCGGGCGCCCCTCACCAGCCGCGCTGGCCCGTCGCCGTCGCCGAGCTGGGCCCAACCCTTGTGCAACAGGACCACGGCGTCAGGCCGGTCCTTCTCGACTTTGCTCACCAGTCGGCCGATCTCGCGCAGGTTGTCCAGGTCCGGGCTGTAGTCGTCTAGGTCCCGGCCGAACGGGACGATCTCTTCGCCTTCGATCAGCACGAACCGTTTCGGTGCGCTCTTGCCTTTGCTCAGTTCGTCCCGGGCCTCGTCGAGCACGATCTCGACCATGACCTCGATGTCGCCAGGGTCCATGCCCCATTTTCGCGCCCGACCGCACCTAAGCGCTCCGCCGGCGCCCCCGAGATCTCGACGGGAGGGCCGCCGGAGACCACCAGGCCAGAAGACCGGCCAGAGACCTCGACGATCTCGTTCGACCTCAGTCGACACCCGCCGGGCGTGGTGCTCGGTGATATACGGAAAGAGCGGTCTAGCTGGCCGGCCGAAGGAGCTGGAGCTGTACCTTGGCCGAAGGGGATAGTTGCCAGTCCTCAAGAGAGCCACAATGTCGGCGGCCGGCCCAGGGGCGCCGACATGGAAGCCCTTGCCCTCGTCGTAGCCGAGGCCGTTCATCCAGTTGATGATCTCTTCGGAGTCGATGGCCTTGGCCACACCAAGAGCGCCCATCGAGCCACAGAGCCTGGCGATGGCTCCGTACATGGCGTCGTTCTCCGGGCTCGGCCTGTCTTCGCGTACCTGAGGCTGAGCCCGGGGCGGAACCTCTGAAGGGTCGCAAGGGACGTGAAGCGCTCGAAGGCGTCCACGTCGAACCCACGCGTAGGTCTCAAAGTTCGGCGATCACCTTCTTGGCCTCTGCCCCGTTGCCGTCCGCGCAGGAGCAGGTGACCTCCAGGCGCAGATGCCCCGGGGTCCGGAGCCAGGGGGCTCCAGGGCCGAGCGGGTCGTGTCGGCGAAGCCGGTGTCGTCGAGGTCCTGGATGGCGATGTTGGCCGCAAAGGTAAAACCCAAACGGCGGTGGCATGGCGCTCGCCCAATCCTCCAGGTGGGTACAGGCGCCAACGATGACGAAGGGGTCCGGGGTCGCCAACAACACGGCCCACCGCGGCCGCCCCGACGAATTAGACGGCCGTCAGCTGGCCTTGGGCCGGGTGCTCCCAGCGCGCCAAGGCTTCGACGCCAGCCAAGTAGCCGCTTCGTAGGGAAAACCGGGGTTGGTAGCGTAAGCGTAGATCGTCGCCCCTCCTGGTTGTGGTCTGTTCGTTGCGCTCATGACCCAGTGTAGGGACGGGTGCGGCCGAGGGACCACCAGCCCATCGGACGCGCCGAGTTCGCACCAAGCCCCGGTCCAAGCAGAAAGGGAATCCCCACGGGGCTTGGCCCCCTAACGGCGCCGCACCCTATACCCCGCTCCCGGCAGCTTCAAGCGGCGCGGCCTTCCTGACGATGCCCATGTCGTGGGGATCGGTCCCAGAGTTTCGCGATGAGGAGGGCCCGCCGACGTGCTGGTGTGGAACCCCGCCGGGTGGCCCGCCAGCGGACTATGCGACACCTCCTCTCATGGGCGACCGTTGTCACACTTAGTGCTGGCGTGATCTTCATCGTCACTTTCCTGGTCGGGGCTCAAGCCCTCTTGGGCCTAACGGGGCACCATTGGGGCTCTGGGCTTTTCGGGTTCCTCTTCGGCGTGCTTCTCGCCTCCTTGGCGTGGACCATGTGGGGTCTCGTCACCAGCACCGATGGCTCGTGGGCTTGGAGGGTCGGCGAACAAGCGGAGCGCTCGACCAGCCAAGCGCTCGGGCACCTGGGGGGACGTTGGCGGTTCCAGTACAACATGGTCTTTGTCGGGGGAGGTGTCGAGGGAAAGACCTGGGTGACCGACATCGATTGCGTGGCGACTGGGCCGTACGGGGTCCTCGCCGTATCGACCAAGTGGACCAGCGACCCCTGGGATCTCAACAATCCTCAAGACGAGTGGCTCGTGGCGGCGGCCAAGCAGGCGTCCCGGAACGCCACCAGGCTGAGGCGCCAGGTCCGGCACTGCGTCCCGGACGCACCGGTCGTGCCGTTGGTCGTCTGTTGGGGCCCACAGTTGGCACCCATCGAGCGTGGTGTCTCTCAGGTCCCTGTCGAGGGCGCCGAGGTGCTCGTGGTCTATGGCCCTCAGAGCAGGGAATGGTTGGCAACGTTTGACACCGAATGCCTGGGCAACAATGAGATCTCGGCCATAAACGGCCTTGTTGGCGCCTTTATCGACCGCTACGAGGACCTGAACGCCAGGACCACTAACGCCAAGTCAGGAGCCAAGCTCGCCGCTAGGCGCTCAGTATGGGCGACGCGGGCCGGGGTCGCCGTCACGATCTGCGCCATAGCGTGGATGGTCGCCGCCGCGCTGAGCCGGCCCGTCCTGACTGCCTGGAGCAGTTTCCTTCGTTTTGGCGACGGGACAATCGGCACCCTGTACATTCTCGTTCCCACCGCTCTTCTGATCGGCAGTGCGGTGTTCGCCGTGAAAGCAAACTCGTGGGGCCAACGTGCCAGGCTCAAGACCAACAGCAATCTTGTCCTCATCGAGTCCCTGGTCGGCCTCGGCGTGTGGGTCATGACGCTCGTGCTGGTGTCGATCGCCAGGTAAGAAGACCTCGAATCGTCGGCACCGCCTGGAAAGCTGGAGGAGATGGGTGACCTCGTGCGCATCCGATTTTGAACGACCACCAAGAGCTAAGCGGCACGGACCTCTGGGACAGTTCGCTCGCCCATGCCGGCCGGTTGTTCGTCACCCCAACGCCGGGGCGCTGCGCATCCTTCTCGCCGGGCCAGGCGAGTCTCACGGATCCTGAAAGCCGTCGATAGCGAGACGCCCACTACCGGCAGTGGCTTGTCCTCGATGGCCGTCACGTAGCTCAACGGTAGAGCACTGGGAACCCAACTTCTGCCGATCTGGTACCCAGGCCGACCGGCCGCTGCCGGTCAGATGCGAAGGACGGGCTTACTTCTGGTGAGGCCGCGCGGGGGCCCGTCGGCGCCGTTCGACTCGGCAAACGCTCGTTCATCGGGCCCACTGACCGGCCCAGCCAACCAACAAAGCAAGAAGAAGAAACACAAAGAGAAAGGAGTGACGATGACGAAGTTCTCGGGTACCAAGCACCGCCCGCTGCGGGCCAACCTGATGGCGCCGGTCCACACCCTGCGCCAGCGCACGCTCACCCACGAAGGTGGCGCGGCCTACGTACGCGACCCGGAGTCGGAGCTGTTCGTCCTGGCCGCCACCAACATGGTGGGCGAGGGCACGTTCTACGAGCATGCCTCTGATCGCGACGCCCGCTTCGTGGACCTGGTACACCAGGTCACGGCGACCAACCCGGCGTTCATCGCCGGCGCCGACCCCGGGGCCGGAAAGGTCGGCCTCGCCCAGTACCTGCGCGAGTCAATGCTCATGCGCTCGGCCGCCGTGGTGATGGCGGCAGAGTACGTGAAGGCCGGCGGGCCCGTTCGGCCACCTGGGCGCTAGTGCCGTCGGCCACCATCTCCCGGAAGGCGGCGATCTTGCGGAAATTGGCCGCCATCAACAACAACGACACGAACAGGCTCTGGGCGGCGATGCCCCGCACCCGGCGCCGCCCGGGGCAAGCCAGGGCCTCGTGGGCGGTGTCTTTTAGGTAGCCGTTAGCGCCTTCGATGGTCTTGCGGTAGGTGGCGTACGTACGAGCCCACTCCTCGCTGCCAAAGGCCAGGTCCTGGCGGTGGCGGGCACCGATGTCGGGGGCCACGGTTATGGCCGACTGGGTGCAGAGCTTGGGCGGCGCTAGAGGCGGGGCAAGGACCGGGACCTGGCCCAAGGCGCGGGCATAGGGCCTTAGCGGGCAGCACAAGTGAGAGTGCTCTCCCTGGGCGGGGCAGGAGAAGCGTTCGTAGCCGTCGGCATCGGGGCCGGCTTTGCGCACCAGGCGCCAGGCTTCCCGCGCCTTTACACGCGCCGCGTAGGTGGTGTCGACATCAGCTCTATCAATGCTGTTGGTCAAAGCAAGCTCGCAAACGCTTGGGTGGTTGCCGGGCCCCAGTCCCAGGCCAGGGCTTTGACAACCGTCCAACCAATGACACGATCGCGTTCGATTCCGAGGGTGTCGGCGAAGTAGTCGACCTGTCTGGCGAGTTCACCGAGGGCGATGGACGGGGCAAAGGGCCAGCTGTCCGGGTCTTCCGGCTCCCAAGCCAGATCGATACCAAGTCGGTTGACGAGCAGTTGACCCAGCTCAAAGGCGGGTTCGCCCACCAGGGGCTTGCAGTCGATGCTGAGCCATCCTCGCTGGCTTTTCAAGATATTGCCGGGGTTGAAGTCTCCGTGGAGGACTACCAGGTCAGGCTGTGAGCTCCCGAGCTCGTCAGCGAGGTCAATACCGAGTTCCGCCAGGTCCGGTGGGTAGTTGCGGCCCAGCCCCGGGATCCCGGCCCCCCACTCCTTGGCCAGATCGCTCAATCGCTCGATCGGCCCGGTTCCGTCAGCTCGTCTCCACAACCGGCGGAGCAGCTCCGTTGCTACCTGGTTGCCCTCGTCTACGGGGAGGTCCCACAGCTCGTTACCCGGCTCACAGCGCTCCTCGACCAGGGCGAAGACCTCCTCGTCGGCGCGAAGAAGTCGCACGGCGCCTTGCCCGGCGAAGAAGCGAAGCCCGGCCGCCTCGGTGCGGGCCTCCCGGTGCGGCATGCCGACCTTGAGCACGGCGCGTACCCCGTCGACCTTGCCAGCTGGGGCCACCCAGGAGACCGTCGGGCCTCGGGAGAAGGGCGTCTCCAGTTGAAGACCCCAGCGCTCGGCGAGTTCTACGATTAGATCCGGGAGTTCGTTCAGCCAGCCTTCTTGTCCCTCGCGTCTGACCCGCGCGGCCAGGCCGTCCGGGATTACGGGCGGGCCTCCGGCAGAGTCGACAGGGGCCACAGCTAGATTCTTACCGTCCGGGGTGCCCCCCCTAAGGTTCGCCACCGCCTTGCGCCTCGGGTGCCCCGGAACGCCGCTTCGTGGGCGCACAGAACACCGTCTGCCGATGGATCGACACCGCACGCGAAATCGGCGATCCCGGATGACTCTCAGCTTCGGCCCGCCGTTTCGCACAGAATGCTCGTCGTCCTCACGGCCGATCAACGCGGAGCGGCCGTCCTTATAGCTAAAAAGCCCACCTAAATTTGAGCTTCGATCCACCGGGTGAGGCCGTGATCTGATCTTGAGGATCACTGAGAGTGCGCCGCCCCGGTCTGCGCGGCGAGGATGGTCCGCGCTTCCAGAGTCTGCTCGGCTTCAGGGTCTGACGCCTTGACGATCCTCCGCAACGCGATGAGGGCATGTTCATCGCCCGCGCGGGCGAGTTGCATCGCCTCCGCAGTGCCCCGCTCACGGAAGCTGGTGTTCGTCTTGATCCTGCGATAGTTGTGGCGGCGCCAGTAGTACTTCAGGTCGTCGGACTCCCAATCGCGGTAGATCTCGTCCCAACCGACCTTGTGGAAATCGTACAAGTGCGGCAGGAGCATGTGCTCGGCGATCATGCCGCCCTCCCGTTGGTAACGGTTGTCGAGCGATACGCGCATGAGGTTCTCGGTGGTGTTGGGGAGCGCTCGATGAACCGTCAGTGCCGGGAAGAACAGTGCGTCGCCGACTTCGAAATCGGTACTGAGCCAGTGTCCTGAGAGCTCTGGGTGCGTCGCCTTCTCCTCCTCGACGTTGACGACGAGTCCTCCTGCGCCGAGCGAGAAATGGTGTGCGAGCACCTTGCGCACCTTGTGGGACCGCTCGAGCACCGCGAGTGGGCCGAGTTCGATCGGGCAGTCCCCGACCGGTGCCCAGCAGGTCAGGGTGTCCAGACTCCCTTGGTAGTGGACGAAGTCCTGATGCGTCGGCGTCGTATGGTCGGTGAACTTCGGGAACCAGATTCTCGCCTTGTGCCCGGGCAGCGGTATGGCTGACGCATCCATGATCGCTTGGACCATCCCCACGAGTTCTGGGGCGTGCGGCACGCGGTGGAACGATTCCAGCCGCTGCACCTGGCCGTAAGGCCCGCTGTACTCGCTGTCACCCTCGGTGCATCGACCGTCGATGTTCGCGATGCCGAGGACCGGGTCCGTTCCACTCTCGAGCCATCCGGCACCACCGAGGACGCCCAGGATGTCCGCGCGCAGAGCCAGAAGCGCAGACGGCTCGATCAGCCGGCGGAAGAAGAGGTACCCCTCGTCCGCGATACGCCGCCGAAGCTCGTCGGAGTCGTCCTTGGCATCGTTGGAGTCTCGGAGTTCGTACATCCTGTCAGTCATGACGTACGCCCTTCATCCTGAGTTGCGGTCATGCGTGCGATGATAGACCTGCGCTCCGGCAACGGGGGCACGTGCACAGTAATGGCGATCAGCAGGCCAAGTAGACGGTGTCCCAGTCAGGGACCATCCAGCTACCAGCGCTGCCGGCCCCCAAGGGCACTCATAATGACGGAAGCGACCCAGCCACCCCGCCACTCGTAATCGACGATCGCGCGCTACGCCAGCCTCTCCGGGCGGGGCCTTCAAGGCGCCCGGATTGTCATGGGTCGACAAATCGCCGTTCTCGAGCGGCTGAAGATCGCCTCTGTCGGTCGCCGGGCAGCACCAACCACATTCAAAGGTCCTCTGTGTCGGTCCGGAAGACCTCAGCCCGTTGCGGTTTAGCCAGCTTCCATGCCGCCAACTCCGGGCGCCCTGGTCTTCCATCCAGCAGGGCGAAGGCCACAGAGGGGTACTGGCTGGCCTTGATAACTTCGGCCGCCGCTCGCCGGTCAGCCAGGGTCGCGGGCGGCAGCGACGAGACCACCACGGCCGCGTCGGCCATGATCCCGGTTTGCACCCTGACGAGGTCGTTGTGAACCCGTTCGACCCAGTCCCGTAGGTCGGCGGGCCCGTCCGCCACAGCAGCGAGTGGGTCCTGCCCGGCGACCAGGAGTTCCCAGATAGCCTTGGTGGAGGTACCGAAGATCATCTGGTGCAAGCGGCGGTATTGCGAGAGCTTGACTTTGGCCCGCAGCCCTTCCTTCGGCCAGTACAGCACAAAACCCTCTTGGTTACCGGTCTTCTCTGCCCTAGCGACCAGGGCGTCCAGCCCGGCCGAGTTGTCCAGGGTGGTGACGCGCGGGCCTGGGAAGTCCTCCGGCACCTTGGTATCGCGCCCGGTTGCCATATTGATCGCGGCTAGTGCCACCAGCTCCCTGCGGTCGCCATAGTCGACCACGATCCTGTTCTCAGGCAGCACGATCTCGAACAGCATTGTCACACCTTCTGGTGGCACAAAGTCGCTATAGCGTTCGTTCCACAGTTCGGTTGCTGCAGTCGATTGCCAGCCGTTGGGGTCGCCTCTTGTGGTGATCCGCCAGCCATTTGGCGTCGGGTAGAGGATGCCAAGTGATCCGTCGATCTTCTCAGTCACCGTGAAGTGGCTACCTGGGGGTACCTCTATCTGCGACAGGTCGAAGAACTTTTCGAACGGCCGGGCCAGCACCCGCCCATCCGAGTCGACGACCAGTCCGCGGCTGAGCCTCGTCTCGTGGGTCCATTGGCCGCTGAACACAGCGCGGGTGGTGTAGTTGAGGACTGAAATTCCTGTGTCCGCAAGGTAGCGCCGCATAATAAGACCGTCCGCGATCTGGTGTTCCAAGGCATCTTGGTTCATCAGCTCGCTGATGTGGGTCACGATCTCTCCGGCAAAGAATTTGGTGGGATGGATTCTCAAGTCCAGACTACGCGGCGAGCCATCCGGGAGCGCTGGAAATAGAACATGCTCGGACGTACCTCCCAGCTCGCCCCGCTACGACCTCCGCCAGGTACGGAACTTCGTCGCCTTCTGGGCCAGGACGACCGCTACGTTCTGGAGCCCGTTGGACAGGGGCATGGGCGTCCTGACGAGCATGGCTTCGCTGAGGACGCGGTGGCTGCGCTAACGGCTTTAACGAACAGATGGCCATCGAGACCAGCGGGGCGGAGTGGAGTGACGTCGGCCGCAGCTCGCTGCGCTCACGGCGCGCCGCCCACTACCGTCCATGCCTCACGACCCGTCTCGTTAGGCGTTCCCATTGCGACGACGACTTCATCCGCTGTTGCAGATCTGAGAGCCGAAACCCGATACATAATAACGACTTTCTCGGCGCTCGATCACGTACATATCGGCACGTCTCGCTGTTCATCCACCCGGCGGTCTGGGGCAGGTACCTGTGTCGATCAGGCTGCGGTTCTGGGGCGCGGTAGTGGCCTATCGCTGATGCCCGTCTCAGCCGCCGGGACCTAAACGAAGTCGAGGCGATCTGGATCGCTGGTGTCGGGATGTGAGAGGACCAGGAGGTGGAGCGCCTCCTCAAGTAGGTCTGCTTCGGTGACCGCGTCGGGAACGTCCTGCCACAGCTCGGGCGGGCTGGCGAGGTCGGCCAGGTCGCCGTGCAAAAGCGCACCACAGTCGCGTAGGCCGTCGACCCGGCGGGCGGTCTCGGCCTCGACCCACTCCCGCTCCGACGACGGCAGCCGGATGCGCCTTGTGGGGTTTGGTGGCCGCATGGCGGGCAGGAGTGCGTCGTGCACCAGCAAGCGCTGGGCACGATGGCCAAGGGATGCCGCGCTTGTCTGGTTCAGCCGTCGGACCAGCTCGGCCTGGACCATGTCGATGGAGACGTTCCTGGCCGCGGCGTTAGCCGTCCAGGAGGTCGTGTCGATCCCGAGGGCGTCGGAGAAACGACCGAGCAACACCGCTGGGCCCGTGCCGGCGGGCGGCACCGTGACGACGTGGACCTGCTCGGCGGGTATGTGGGCCAGCCAGCGCTGGACGATGAGGAGAGCATCGGTGACCGGCGCAAGGGTGTCGCGTTGCGTGGCCAGGAAGGCCGGCCAGCTGTCGGCGCCATCGCGCCCGACGCTCTTTACGCTCTCCTGCCACAGCGAAGCCAGCATGGCGGCCAGGCTCCTCGCCATGACGATCACCTGCAGCCGCGCGGGCGTTAGCGACTTGACGATGCGGTCAATGTGTTCCTCGGTCGACAGGCCCAGCATCTCGTGCGAGATCACCGAAGGACCGTCGTAGGCCAGGGCACGCTGGCAAACCTGGGCCCACACGCCCGAGGCCTGCGGCATTTCGTAGTCGACGAAGGCCCCGTCCTGAAGGTCGTTGGTGGCGAGCCACATCTCGTTGGCGTGGGCGCCAGGGTGGTGATAGCCCTGGCGTGCGAGGTCGTCCCGGTGCCGCCAAAGCAGGTCCTGGAGGAAGGTCGAGCCGGTCTTCACGGGGCCGACATGCAAATAGACCTCACGCACCACGGCCAGTCTGATCCAAGCAGTCTGCACATACCAGTACCAGACCCGCGCCTGTAGGTGGTGAGCCCAATCTCCCTCACTAGGGCAAACGGCCCTAACGGGCGCACGCGCGCCAAGCATGCCCTCAAACGCCGGTGTCCCCCGACAGCTCGCAGGCCGCGGGTGGAGAGGCGACACGACCGCCTGCGCCAGAACGGTTATTTCGCGCCTTCCGGCACCGGGGACGGTTTCTCGTTCGGGGCCCCGGCGCACAGGACAGGACCGTTTGGACGGCTGAAGCGAAGGCGCAACAGAAAGACAACCCGTTGGTGCAAAACTGAGGCGGGTGGCAGCCGACTCGCCGGTGTTGACCGTGCCGGACGTACGGGCGTGGCATACCTGGCTCACCGAGCACCATGGCGACGCAGGCGGCGTCTGGCTCGTACTGGCGAAGAGGGTCGCGACTGAGCCGACGAACCTCACCTACGATCAGGCCCTCGAGGAGGCATTGTGCTTCGGCTGGGTCGACGGTCAGCTCGGCCCTGGCGATGAGGCGACCTTCCGTCGGAGGTTCACGCCCCGGCGGCCAGGCAGCTCGTGGTCCAAGCGCAATGTCGCGCTGGTCAAACTGCTCACGCGCCAAGAGCGCATGCAGCCGGCGGGCCTGGTCGCTGTGGAGCAGGCGAAAGCGGACGGGAGCTGGGGCTCCGCTTACTCGGGCCAGGCCGCGATCGAGATCCCGAGCGACTTGGCGGCGTCCCTAGCGGCACACCCGGCCGCCCAAGAGACCTTCGACAATCTCAGTCGCGCTAACCGCTATGCCGTGCTCTACCGAATAGAGACCGCCAAGCGCAGCGGGACGAGGAGCCATCGCATCGAGCGGCTCGTCGAGATGCTGGCGCGCGGCGAGACTCTCCACCCTCAGGTGCACGCGCCGAGACGGGCGCCGTAGCGCTTCGCTCGTCGCCGCCCTGCCGAGGTCGCCCTTGGGACCAGAAGTTCTCGCGTGGGCCAGGTAAAGGGCGCGACCTGCGTGTTCTGGCGCGCACTCCGCCCCCGGCCGCCGAGCGCAGCACCGTCGTACTGGCGCGCTGTGGAGGACGGGCCCGAGAGCCGCGATCACCGGCATAACGGGCCAATATGTGCCCCTTACGGGAAGAGCCGTGGCTCCCGGGATCTTGGGCCGACGGCAGTCGCAGAGCTGCCGTCCCGAGAGCAATGGCAACGCCGCCTATCTCGGCAGTCGGGGTAAATGGTGGCTACAACCAGGTACTCTAGGAACCGAGATGTCGACCCAGCCCCTCAAGCGCGACCACGCCGAGAGCCTTGAACTGCCGGTGCCCGAGCTGCTGCGGCGCGCCCGGCCCCTACCCCCACCCAGCGAGATGGTGATCGAGGACCTCACGGTCGAAGAAGGCGCTGCCTTCCTCGCCGCCCTGGGGGCGTGAGCCCCCAGCCGCCCCGCGGCCCCCTAGTGATCGACACTGACGTCTACGGCGCGCAGCTCGTCCCCGGCTCAGCCCTCGCGGCGCTCTAACGAGCCGATCATCATCGGCAGGCCCGCGTTCATCTCGTTCCAGACGGCGGCCGAGCTCCGCTACGGTGCGCTCCGACGCAACTGGGGCGAGACCCGGACGCGAAAGCTCGAAGCCCGCACCGCCTCGGCCGAGACGGTCCACACGGGGCCCGAGCTGGTGCTCACCTATGCGCGCCTCAGGGCCCAGTGCGAGCGCATCGGCCACGCCCTCAGCCAGCGTGAGCACGACGCCGACCGCTGGGTCGCGGCAACCGCGGTACGGCTTGGTGTCCCGCTGGTCTCCAATGACGGCATCTTCCGCAACGGCCCCGGGCTTGTGCTCGAGTCAGCCGCAAACCCATGGCGCTGACAGGGCTTGGTCGGGGACAAGCGGGCATCTGGAGTACCCACTTGACCGGACCTGAGGGCATTCCCTTCGACCGGGCGCTCGGCTCAGCCACGGAGGACGTTGCCCCCTGAGGCGCCGGGTACAGAATCGTCCTATCCAGTCTCGGGAATCTGGCCGCGCATTATGGCACGCACACCTCATGTGGTCGATGACGCATCGCCGTCGTTATGGACGGCGCTGGGGTTGGAGAGCTACGCTATGTGCACTTCATGTGGCTGGCGAATCACTCAAAGCGGTGTGGGCCCTTCGCCGACCTACCTGTTTGAGGCCTTCTTCTCGGCTGCCGCACCAAGAGCAGGGCGGAAATTCCTTGACATGGATGCACCCACCGCAAGAGACGGTGATGTTGTCAACTCGATGGGAATTCGGATGGGCGAGTTGCCAGCTGGTGCAGTCGCACGCTCGGTTCTGAGGGGGCCCTGGGACAGTAATGCCCCGGGGCTACCCGACGGTGCGGCACGAGACCGCATCCTGCCCATCGACGCCACCGGCAGACGCCTCCCCGACCTCGTGAGCGACATCCGGTTCATCGAGGTTGAGGGCGGGCCCACAACATCGGCTCGACGCACCCCGATGAGCTGAACAAGGCCCTTCCTCGACTTCCTCGCCGATTAATTGGGGTACGTCCAAGATAAGAACAAGCTGCTCAGGCCGTTCAGAAGACTTGGACGGCCTTATTCACTATTGCGCCCATCATATTCCGGTGCGTCGGACTCGGCTTCGGCTTTCGTAGCCCGCACTATGCCACCTTTATGGTGAGCTGGTGAGTAGATAGTGTAGATTTTGAGCTCAAGACTGGCTGAAGTGTTGATGACGTTATGGCGGGCGCCAGCCGGGACGACCACCGCGGTGCCGTCTGTGACAGGGTACTCGTTACCGTCGATCAGTACCTTGCCCTCGCCGGCTTCAAACCTGAAGAACTGGTCGTTCTCGTCGTGTGTTTCCAGACCGATTTCTTCACCAGGCTTCAAGCTCATCAGCACCAATTGGCTGTGGGAAGCCGTATAGAGCACCTTCCGGAAGTCGCTGTTTTCCCGGGTCATTAATTCAATGTCGCCGCAAAAACCCTTCATTTCGCCCTCGTTTCACGTCGAATATGTTCGGACATGATCTTATGCGCTTGCCGATGGCCTCGTCCACCTGGCACCAGTCCACATGGGCCCGGGGGATAGAAAGCTCGCTCTTGGTGCCTCAGGGTGCCGGGCGCTTGTCCCACACAGGGACGGTGCGCTTTATCGCCTGGGCCGGCGCTGGGCCCCCAGGCGCAGGGCGGTTTGCTCCGGGCACGATGCTATTGAGCACGTCTTTGAACGAGACGGCCGCCTTACTCAGCACCTTGCCCTTATGATGCCCCATCTCGCTTGCTGGCGGTGGCCGTCAAAACGGCTTGCGACGGAGACTGGTAAGGACGAATATTCGAGCGTGGAGGACGTCGCCTTCGAGGTGTGGCTGGCTGGGGAGCTGGCGGCGCTGCCGGGCGTCCTCGGTGTCGCCCTGGGCGGGTCCCGTGCTCAGGGCACGCACCGGCCCGACAGCGACTGGGACTACGCTCTGTACTACCGCGGCCCTTTCGACCCTGGTTGCCTTCGGGCCAAGGCCTGGCCCGGCCAGGTCTCCAAGGTCGGAGGCTGGGGCGATGGCGTCATGAGCGGAGGCGCATGGCTGACCGTAGAGGGCAGGCGTGTCGACGTCCATTACCGCGACCTCGACGAAGTGGAGCACTGGTGCGCCGAAGCCGCTGAGGGGCGGTTCAACAAAGAGCTGCTCCTGTTTTACGCGGCCGGTATCCCGACTTACGTAGTCATGGCGGAACTGGCCATCAACCGGGTGCTAGCCGGCAGCTTGCCCCGCCCGAGCTATCCAGAGGTCCTAGCGGCCGAAGCCGGCCTCCGCTGGCACAACGACGCACTTGCCAGCCTGAGCTATGCGTCCTCCGCACTGCGCGGTCGGGATAACTTGGCCGTAGCCCTGGCCAACAGCTCCCGTGGTCTCATCGAAGCTGCCCACTCCGTCCTGGCGCGCCAAAAGCAGTGGGTGCTGAACGAGAAGGGCATCGTGGCGCGCGCCGGCCTTGCAGAGCAGGCAGGACTACTCCTGGAGGCTATGAATATCGCCGCGCTCCGGCAGCCATCGCGGCGATCACGGTGCACGTGGGGAGCCTCGAGCCCATCTGACTGACATTGGTTCGGAGGGACGCTGTTGGCGAGGGAGCCGGTTGAGGTGGGAAGCAATGCCCGTTGGGACTCCGAGATAGCCTGCGTGGCTACGAACCACTTGACCAGTCCGGTTGAGGAGGATGGCACCTGCCGTTATGACGGCGAGCTAATACCCATGAGCATGGTCCGCTTCCACCTCACCGCCGACGTCAGCTCAGACAGCCCAGCCGCCGTCAGACCGGTGCTCGAAGGGCTCGCCGACGCCACGATCACCGAGAGCCCGGCCGGCTTCCACGTGGAGGGCTGGGCGGAGGGGCCTGCTGCCCGCGAGCTCAATCGCGAACTACTCTCTGCCCTTCGCCGGGTCGAGCGCCGGGGCCGGCTGCGCGCCGAGTGGACAGGGGGAGGCATGGTCCACCGCTTCTTCGACTACGCGCTAAAGGGCAGTGGTCCCGTTCCGCCGGACGGTCAGTCATCGCGTAATCGGCATCGTTACGCGTGGTCTGGAGTTTCAGCGCGATAGTCGAATCAGGTGCACATAATGTTCATCCGTCCGTCGCCCCCTCACCCTTCGCCCACTCGTCCGTGATGCGGATAATATGTGCGCCGCGGTTTCCTGACAGCATGACACTCCTGTTAGCGCGGAACGATGCTCCTGCCGAGAATGCGCTCCCTCGCGAATTTGGAGTTATCGACTTTGAAAGCTGCATAAGTCCCAATTATGTGGCGGTCGCTCTATGAGTGTCCGGGTAGCCCGAGGTTGAAGGACGCTTGCCACCCGAGCGCGGGCGTCATGCGTCGGGAGCGCGAGTGTGCGCCGGGCCCGCGTTCGTCGACTGGCGGGCGAGCACGTGCAGGTGCGTGCGTTCTTCCTCAGTCGACCAGCAGGGCGCGGCCGAGGGCGTCGAGGACGGGGGCTGGGGTGGGTGTTCCGGCCCTGTTCCAGCCGGACGTGGTAGTCGACCGAGACTTGGGCCGGCGCGGCTTCTTCCTCGCCCCGCAGGCCCGGCGTAAGGCGTAGCCGGTCCCAGCGGGCAGGCTGGCATCATCAGTCCTCACCAGGCCCGCAAGAACTCTCGAAGGCCGCCGGCTGGCGCTCCGGGTCAAGAAGGGCACTCCGTGCGGCCAGTCCAGGGCCCCCTCTTGCCGGACAGACGACAAGGTCAGAGTGCGCCCGCGACTGAGCCCGCCTCCCGTTCAAGGACATCCGCTTGGCCGCTTGCCAAGCACCTGACACTCGGTCCTCTTTCGCCCGCCCGCGTATGGGGGACGCTCTAAGAAAGGGCGATGCGGACTTGTAGTGAGCGCGGGGACACTCAGGCGGCCTGTGACCCTGACCTGCTCCGGCCTCAACTAAGGTACGCCGCACATTCTGCTGGGCGTCAGCCTAACCCAGCCTGGCTCCCAGGGAGACACGCGTAATGAAGGACAGCCACCTCGTTGGACGGCGTACGCGTTCCAACTCCGTTCGCACCATCATGGCCCCTGGCCTTGCTGGCCTCCTCATTATGGCGCTCGTATAGTGGCCGCGACCTGTGCCCCGCTTGCCGGGACCGCCTCCGAGGGACGGCCGAAGCTCGGTTCCCAAAGTCGTCGCCGGCGGTCCTGGCTGGCGGTCACCGTCGGACTAGCCACCATCTTCGCTACGGTCGCGGTGACAGCCGCCACGGCCCCTCCCTCCAGTGCCGCCACCCCCGGCATTATCACCACGGTGGCGGGCGGGGACGCCCCGGGCCCTGTCCCCGCCACCGATGTGGCGATGGGTGCGTCGGGTGAGATAGCGGCGGGGGGAGGGAACGTCTACGTCCCCGACGACCAGTTCCACGTGATCCGGGCCATAGCGACCAGCGGGGGCTCGGAGACCGTGGTCGCCGGCAACGGTACCGAAGGCTCCCTGGGCAACGGGGGGCCGGCAACCGAGGCTGAGCTCAAGGGACCCCAGGGCGTGGCGGTGGGCGGCGGCGACGTCGTCATTGCCGACACCAGCAACGACGCCGTCCGGATCACCGACGCCAGCACTGGCGACCTTCTCACCGTCGCGGGCGACGGCACGGCCGGCTACACCGGTGACGGGGGGCCGTGTACCTCGGCCGAGCTTGACGGCCCCTACGGCGTCGCGTTGGACAGTGCCGGCAACATCATCATCGCCGACACCGGCAATGATGCCATCCGTGTGGTGGCCAGCAGCACGGGCACTTACTACGGCGTCGCCATGACCCTGGGCGACATCTACACCGTCGCCGGCGGGCACGGGGCCGGCTACTCCGGCGACGCAGGGCCAGCGACCGCGGCCACGCTGGACTACCCCGAGGACGTGTTTGCGGACAGTCTCGGCGACATCGTTATCGCCGACACCTACAACAACGCCATCCGCGTTGTCGCCGGGACCACGGGCACCATCTACGGGATATCCATGACCGCCGGGGACATCTACACCGTCGCCGGCGGGAACGGGGCCGGCTCCTCGGGCAACCAAGGGCCGGCCCTGGCGGCCCAGCTCAGCTCTCCCCAGAGCGTGGCCCTCGACGATGCCGGTGACATCATCATCGCCGACACCGGTAACAACGCCATCCGCCTGGTGGCCGCCGGGAATGGGGGCGGCTTAACGGAGGGCTACATCTACACCGTCGCCGGCGTCGGGAGGACCGCCGGCTTCTCGGGCGACGGAGGGGCGGCTACATCGGCCGAACTGAGCAGTCCCGAAGGCGTGGCTGTAGACGGTTCCGGCAACCTCGTGATCTCCGACTTCGGCAATGAGCGGGTCCGGGTTATCGCCGCGACCACGGGCACGTTCTACGGGATCTCCATGAACGCCGGGGACATCTACACCATCGCCGGTAACGGCTTTGCTGGGTACTCGGGGGACGGGGGGGCGGCCACCCAGGCCGAGATGCGGTACCCCTCCGCGGTGGCGGTGGACAGCTACGGTAACTATGTCATCGCCGAGCCCTACGACAGTGCCATCCGTGTGACAGCCAACAGCACCGGCACTTTCTACGGCGTCGCCATGACCGCCGGCGACGTCTACACCGTGGCTGGCGACGGGGCACCGGGCTACTCCGGCGACGGGGGACCGGCCACCGAGGCAGCGCTGGACCTCCCCTTTGGCGTGGGTATGGACGGCTCGGGCAACATCATCATCGCTGACACCGGCAACCAGCGTCTGCGTGTCATCGCCAAGAGCACCGGCACCTTCTACGGCCAGGCGATGACCGCCGGGGACATCTACACCATCGCCGGTAACGGCGCAGCAGGTTATTCGGGGGACGGGGGACCAGCGACGGCGGCCGAGCTGGGTGCCCCCTGGGGCGCGACCGTGGACGGTGCCGGCAACGTGCTGGTCACCGATCCCGGCAACAGCCGTGTCCGCGTCGTCGCCGAAAGCACCGGCACCTTCTACGGCCAGGCGATGACCACCGGGGACATCTACACCATCGCCGGTGACACCTACTTCGGGTACGCGGGGGACGGAGGACCGGCCACCTCGGCTTCGCTGTGGGACGACACTGGCGTAGCCGTGGACAATGCCGGCGACGTCGTTATCGCCGACTTCGGTAACAACCGCATCCGACTGGTGACCGGTGGCCCGGTGGTCCCCGCGCTCAGCTTCGGGCCTTTGAGCGTGACGTCCTGGACGGTGAACCAATCCGGGTTCCCAGGCACGATCGCGCTGAGCGGCGGGACCGGCTCGTACTCCCTCACGGCCCAAAGCGGCTTGCCTGCCGGCCTGACCGCCACCTTGGCGGGGAGCACGATCTCGATTACCGGGACCCCGACCCAGGCCGGCACCTTCGCCTCCGGTTCGCTCACCGTCAGGGACTCCACGGGCGCCACAGCCACCGACAGCTTCTCGGTAACCATCAACAACAAGGCCACGCCGACGCTTGTCACCAAACCGGGGGCGACCTCGGTCACCCTGGGCAAGACGGCGCCGACGCTCACCGACACCGCCACCGTCTCGGGCGGTTCCAACCCGACCGGCACGGTCACCTTCACGCTCTACTACGACGGAGGCGCCAGCCCCGTCTACACCTCCCCGGCGGTGGCGCTGAACAAAGGGAGCGCTTCGGCGAGCTACACCCTGCCGGGCACGACTGTCCAGGTCGCTGGCACATACCAGTGGGACGCCACCTACTCCGGTGACACCAACAACAACAGCGTCTCGGACAACAACGACCAGGCCGAACTGGTCACGGTAACGGCCGCTGGTGAGTTCGCCTTCGGCGCCGGCTGGTACACACCCTCGCCCAGCGTCGGCTCGACAAGCTTCGGCTTCGTGGTCGTACCCGGCCCCAAGAGCACCTATTCGGGCCAACTGAACGTCGTCACTGCCAACAGGTGGTGGTACCAGGCCAACGTGACCAGCTACGGCAAGACCAGCAAGTCCGAGGGCCTCCTGGCCGGCACGGGCAGCTTGTACTCGTGGAGCTCGGCGCTCAACAAGGGCCGCGGCGGCTGGCAGCTGGTGGCGTCGGGCGTAACCTACAAGGCCACCGCCAACGCCGGCACGAACAGCTCGGCCTCGTTCGCCATCGTGGTCAACTACACGGCCAGCGGGCTGCCCAACTCCTCTTCGCCCATCACCTTGGCCAGGGGAGGGATCACCATCATCTGACCGGGCGCAGGTCCCACAGGCGGCGGCACTGCGCCTTTGGGACCGTCCCCGGGGGACTTGGGCTCGCCGACGGCTCGGACGAGGTCGTCGGGCGGCTGCTGGCCAACGGCGGGCGACCTGAGCTCGAGACTTCCGGCTGGGCCCCGCTAGTGCCGATCGCGGAATAACGGTTATGGGCGCTCAGGATTTGCTCTCGGGTTAGGGCAATGCCGGGACCGATCGACGTTGCGGCGCTCGCCCACCAGAGCCGAGCAGGCGCACAGATCGCCAACCTTCCCTCGTCCGCTTGTCAAGGTCAGCCTCGCCCTGAGGCGACCGGGTTGCATTGTTGAGGAGGTCGGGTAGCCGTCCGATGACGAGCAAGTGCGCCTCGTCTCTGTTGGGCTTTGTGATATCGGTTGCGAGCCGGTGGAGCAAGAGGGCACCGTTGTTAGCCGTGGAGGACAAGGACCTGGGGGCGCCCAGCAGGGGGGAACGCCCAACCCTTCTGCTGCCGCCGCTCGCCCCCGGCGACGAGGTGGCGGCCCGGGCCGCGCACACCGAGCTGTCAGCGGACGGCCTCAGTTTCCTCCTCGACCTTCGCGACGGAGAGCCATGGTCCTCGTACTTGGAGCGCTTGGAGCTCCTCCGGAGCGGACGTGGCGGTCCGGAAGGTTGGGTGCCTTCCACGTTCCTCATCGCCCAAGTTGGCAGCGAGCTCGTCGGGCGCACCTCGGTCCGCCACTCGCTCAATCCATGGCTGGCGCGATGGGGTGGCCACATCGGCTACGCGGTGCGCCCCGCTTTCCCGAGGCGCGGCTATGCGACCGAGATCCTGCGCCAATCCCTGGCCATAGCGAGGGCCCTCGGTGTGGACAAGGTGCTCGTCACCTGCGACGAAGACAACGCCGCCTCAGCTGTGGTCATCGAGCGCTGCGGTGGTGTCCTCGGGGGCGTCGCGCCCGGTGAGGATGGTTCCCCGGACAAGCGCCGCTACTGGGTCGAGCACGTGCGCGGCGACCGGCAGGAGCTGAGCCCGCCCAACTGAGTGGGCAAGGTGAACGGGTCCGGCTCCCCCGATTATGGCGGTGATACACCCAGCCAGAACCCGACCCCGCGGCGCGCCAGTACGACGTTCTCGCAACAGGAGGCTGTGATCGCTTCAGGCAGACTTGAGCACAGAACGAGCATCCCGAAAACCAGCCCATAATAACGACGTTTGCGGCGGTCGATTGCACGCATATCGGCACTTATTTCGCCCCGCGTGCGGCGCCCTCAAACAACGTTGCCCCGTGTCCCAACCGTTACTCCTCTCGTTCATCGCGGTCGGTCCAAGTGCAGGCACACACCTCGTTACCCTCGGCATCCGCCAGGACCCAGAACGACCGGGCAAATGAGTCGTCCACCAGCCGGCCACCGGCGCCCAGGGCGGCGCGCACCCGGGCCTCGGCCTCGTCGTGAGCCACGGTAATGTCGAAGTGGACGCGATTGCGCTGCGGGCGTGGAACGTCCATTTGCTGGAACCAGATGGCTGGGAGCTGTCCCCTGGGGTCGACTATGGCAGCTTCGGGACCGCTACTCCCGGGCTCGTCGACGTAAGCCATCACGGCTTTCCAAAACGGGCGGACGGCCCCGATGTCAAGCGCGTCAATGGCCATTTCCAGCATCTGCACCGGTCGCGGGGACTGGGCGGACGTTGCCCCCGCTGGGCGGAGCCCGAGCCCGTCCAAGGTGTCGGCGACGCGCCGCGCCAGCTGGGTGTCGCGCCTAGTCACGGCGTTCAGCGCCCTGGTCTGGACGGACAGCTCAATCCGATCGGGGCGAAGGTCCAGGCGCAAGTGACCGTCGGCGTCCTCCCCGCTCGTCGCGACCACGGCGGCTGCCACTTCGGTGCCATGCGCGAGTGACTGCACGGGCACCGACGCGCTCAGCGTGCCGAGAAGGTAGCGCCAGCCGATGTCCTGCACAGCTTCTGAGGCATCAGTACGAGAAAGTGGTGTGTCGTAGAGGGGCTCTGTCATAAGCCCAGGTTGCCACTCGGTGGCCGGGCAGGTCGACTGGCCCAATTACCAAGAGCGGCGCCCCTTATCGAGGCACGCACCCCCTGTGGTGCAGGGCACGGCTGCCCATAACGAGCGCCCCATATCTGTCTTGTGGTACTTGCACGTGGCACGCAGCTCCGCATTTAGTTGCGGCACTCGTGTACCGCTTCAGTACCTGCTGGCACAAACACGCCGCAGTCGCTGCAGCAACTGTCTCACGTCATCTTGACAGACAGGGAACAGCCGTTATGCCTGAGCCGGAACCGTTGGTGGTTCAAAGGGGAATCAGCCCGAAGGGTTATCGAGTTACCGACTGTCGCTTTTGAGCACGCCATAATGTCCGGCTCACGGGAACAAGGAGCGGAAGTCGGCGATCACCTGGCTGACGACGCCGCTCGCATCCCAGCTCCACCCAAAGCGCGCACCCGAGCGGCCCGGGTCGTCGAGGGGCCGGCCAGGGATCTCGATCAGCGCCTTCCAGAGCGCCCAGCCTCGTGCTCGTGCCCAAGTGCCTGGGTCGAACGGCAGGGTTGCCATAAAGCGTTGCCGGCTGGCCCCCTCGAACATGGTCCATGCCGCAGTCAGGTCACAGGCCGGGTCCCCTACAGCAGTGCCCCCGAAGTCGATCACCCCGCACATGCGGTCGTCGCGGAGCAGCAGGTTCGAGCCCGTGAGGTCCCCATGGACCCAGACGTCGGGGCCGTCCCACTCCTCGGCTATGGCTGCCTCCCATACCTCGAGCGCCCCGGCGACGTCGATCTCGCCAGCCAAATGGTCGATGGTCGCGCGCGTCTGTTCGTCCCAGGCCGAGACGGGCCCACCTCGGTTGAAGCTGTGAGGGCCTGGAGCCGGCCCGCCCTCGGTGCTAATGCGTTCCAGAGCAGCAACGAAGTGCCCGAGGTCATCGGCGAGGCGGTCATGGTCGGCCACGCCGGCGAGCGCGGCAGGTTCACCCTCGAGCCACCCATAGACCGACCACGGCCTCGGGAAGCCGCACCCGGGCCGGCCCTTGGCGATGGGCCGAGGGATCGGGACCAGCAGTTGCGCCGCGAGCACGGGCAACCATCGGTGCTCCTTGTCGATCTGGGTCACGTTCGTCTCGTGGCTCGGGAGCCGGACGGACTTGTCGTCGCCGAGCCGGAACGTTGTGTTATCCCATCCGTCAAGCTCAACAGGACGGACCTCGAGCTGCGCCCACTGTGGGAACTGCTTGGAGATGAGGCAGGAGACGACCTCGGCGGTGATCCCTACCTTCTGCACGTTCCCGTTGTAGTCGCGTACCTCAGGGCTTGACCAGCCGATTTGCCACTGCCACCCGCTGCGGGAGTGTGGCACTGGGCTACCTGTCCACCACGGCTCCCCCCTGTTCTCCGATATTGGCCGCATACGCCGTCGCAGAGGTCACCAAAGCCCTTTGTGAGGTTGCAGCGGGTGGCTCGCACCGAGGCCGCAAGGCTGGGAAGGGCAGCCTTCTGGTGCAAAGGCTCCACCCAGCCGGCGCGGCTCCTCACTGCCGAGGCCGCGGCACGAGGTTCTCGCATGCGTTGTTGGCCGCCTGGTACTGAGGGTTGTTCGGGTCGAGGTCGCTGCCCGGGCTTGCCGTGATTGAGAAGCCGACGCGGCCATTGCTCGATCGCGGGTCGGGGAAATCGATGATGCCGTGGGAGCGCATGCACTCGGAGTACTTGAGCAACTGAGCAAGCATCCTGGCCTGCTGCCCCGGCGACGGAGGGGCCCCTCCATTGGGCATGAACTTCCGGCACGCCTTCTGGGCAGCCTGGAACTGGGGTGAGCCGGGAATGACACCGCTGCTCGAACTGATGTGGAAGGCCCCGCCAGCGCCAGGGCCCGGGAAGCCCGGCAAGCCGTTCGAGCGCAGGCACTCGGCAAACTTGAGATCCTGGGTGTAACTGCCTCCTATTGAGAGCGTTGCCGACACACCGCCGGAGGGGCCTCCGCCACCTCCTCCGGCAGGGGGCGATTGACCTCCCCCACCCGGGCTCTGAGCGCCCGGAGCGCTCGACTGGGGCGAGGTCGTCGTCTTGCCCTGCCCCAGGCTGGCGACACCACTTTGCGCCGGCCCGCCCCCGCAGGCGGCCACGAAGATGCTCAGGCTGGCCAGCACGGCCACGACGACCACAGGCCGGGTAATCAACTTGGTCACGTTCCTAGTGTGCACGAGTGGTAGCAGGGTGACGCCCCGGAGACGCCCCGGGGTGCCAAGAGGTTCCCAGAAATCCCGTTCTGCGCTGGCTCTGCCACCGCCCAGCGGCCCCGGCCGACGCGCCAGAGCGATACTCCCTGACGGTTATTGCAGCACGGGGCTGCGACCTCTTCAGGCCGTCTTCAGCACAGAACGCGCATGCCGAAGGGCCGTTACACCGTAATAATGGCTTTCGCGTCGATCAAGCGGATGCATATCTACACTCAGGTGGTGCCTCTTCCCGGCGGTTAATGACGCGCTGCTCGGGCCTCCCATTCGCCGCAGGTGATGCTCATCACTGCCACCTCCACCGGCCCGCGCTTGGCTGTCGCCGGGGCGGTGATCGTGCGGCGCAGCTGCATGCCGAGCCGCTCGGCTACCCGCACTGATGGCGGGTTGTCGACCTGGGGCTGGGAGATGACTTCAGCCTGCCCCAGGGTGGTAAACGCCTGTTCGAGAGCGGCCGTAGCAGCTTCGGTGGCATAACCATGGGCAAATCGGTGGACGAGAGGGGCCGGCACCTCCTACGGTCCAAGCACGCCGCATTGAAGGGAGCCGGGCCATGACAACTCACGACGAAGACAAGATGGGCTTTTGAGCCGACGAGCAAGCGCCGCAAGGGGTACCCGTAGCGAGCGCCAGGTCAAGCGCGGTGACCGCGTCGTCCATGGCGACGTTGAGCTCGTCGACAAGCTAGGGCGGAACGACCTGTGCCCGTGCGGGTCGGGCCAGTCTTTTCCGGAGGTGCTGCCTTCGCACTGGCCGCTATGACGGCGTTATGAGGGAGCACTACAAGAGGGACTGAGGTTGGCTGGCGCCGGGCGAGCCAACCTGCCCTTCGAGCTCATCAGTGAAGCGGCCACAATGAGCAAACGCGCAGTCGGGTGGTTGGACTGCAGGAAATCGGACACTTCAGCGAGTCTCGCTCTGCTAGACCTACTGCCGTTCCGGTGTGCCCGGAGCATCCTCAGCCTTCTGGCCACGGCGCACCCATCAGTAAAGTGCCGACGCGTCAAGGCGTTCGATCGCTTTCAGCGGTGCCAGACCACCTCGAGGAACCGCTGCGACCAACGCTACGCTCACCGCCAACCTACGCGTAACGGCCTCCTCGTAAGCCGCCGTCAGGGCGGCACGCATCTCGTCTGAGAAACGGGCGACTGCCTGCTCACTGCCTTTTAGGCGAGTCGTGGGTGCGGTCCCACAGGTCGGCCTCGGCCCCTTTGTCGCCTTCGAAAAGGTCCTTAGGGTCGTAGGCCTCACCCGAACGGATCTTGGCGCGATGACGGCTCACCGCCGGCGCCAGGCTGGCAAAGGCGGCGGCGGCACCAGCCCCATCGGGGGCGAAGTTCTGGGTACTGCCGGCGGCGTAGCCGATCTTGGCGCCCTCGGCGTACGAGTCCTGGTTGGCCCCCAGGTAGGCGAAGGTCCAACCGAGTTCCTGGCGCTTGGAGATGAGCCCGAAGACCTGCGCCTGGGTGTACTCGGTGCTCTGGTTCTCCATGCCGTCGGTGAAGGTCACGAACAAGACCTCCTCCGCCGCTCCGCCATCGATCGCGGTCTTCTCCGCTCGGATGGTCGCATCGGCGATCAGGTGGCCGATGGCGTCGTAGAGCGGTGTGCCCCCCCGAGGATGGAACCTGGCTCGATCGAGCGGCCTGACCTCGGCTATCGGCCTGGCGTTGACCAAGACTTCATGGGGGTCCTGGCTGTCGAACTGCACCAGGGTCATAAGGGCGTCATGACCTTCGGCCTGTTGAGCGGCCAGGAACCCGTTGAACCCTCCCACCACGTCATCGGCCATTGGCTCCATGGACCCGGAACGATCGAGCAGGAAGAATATGTGCAGGTTGCGGACATCGTTGGTCACTTGGACCGGCTCCTCTCCTTGGGACGCGCCAGGCCGCGCTCGAGCACAAGGCGGATCGTGTCGCTCATCGACAACCCCTGCTCGTTGCCCACCTCGGCGAGGCGACGGATCAGATCTTCAGGGAGCCGAATGCTGACGAGCTGGCTCGTCGCCGTACGCCGGGACCGAGCGGCCGCCTGGAAGTAGCTCGACGGGGAAGGTTGCGACTCCATGCAATACACTATAATACAAATTGTATGGCTTTCGCAATACCTGACCTTCAGGTGGTCCCGGATGCCGACGTGGTGGCTAACGGACGCAGCGATGTTCAACCCGGTGTGTGCGCACCACGTACGTGCCGGTCGTTCCCTGGAGGCAGCCGCCGCCGGCTCCTTCGTCGCCTCGGAGGTGGAAGAAGGGGCTAAAGCCCGTGTCGCCACCGGGTTCGGTGTGGGACTGTTTGACTGTGTACGAAGACGAGATGGGGCTCGTGCTGAGCCCTACGGATCTCACCAAGCACCTGGCCTGCGGGCACCTTACGACGCTCGACCTTCAGGTGCTGCGAGGAGAGCTTGGTCCGCCTCGGCACGTTGATGAAGCACTGGAGCTCATCTTCAGGCTCGGCCTGGAGCACGAAAAGGCTTACCTGGCGAAGCTCCGCGCCTCAAGCCGCGCTGTCGTCGAGATCCCCGAGAGCGCGGAGCTGAGCGCCCGTGTCCAGCTCACCGACGATGCGGTGCACGCCGGCGCCGACGTGGTCTACCAGGCGACGTTCCTGGACCACGGGCACCGGGGTAGCGCCGACTTCTTGCTCCGGGTGGACCGTCCCAGCCTGTTGGGCTCTCACTCCTACGACGTGGCCGACACCAAGCTCGCCCGCAAGATGAAGGTCGCCGCCTTGCTGCAGATGGCCGATTACGGCCGGCACCTGCAGCGCCTGCAGGGCCAACCTCCCGAGTGGCTCACGGTTGTTACCGGTGATGGACAGGAACGGCGTTTTCGGTATGCGGACGCCGCCGCTTACGCGCGGCGCGCCACCCGCCAGCTCCGGGCCGCCATAGAGCACCCGGTACCGACACGTCCCGAACCGGTCAGCCACTGCGGGCAGTGCCGCTGGTCAGCTCGGTGCGAGGCGCAGTGGCGACGGGAGGACCACCTGTCCCTGGTGGCGTTCATGCGCGGAGACCACCGCCACGCCCTGGAGCAGGCCGGGGCCCGCACCGTTGCCGAACTGGCCGCCAGTGACCCCGAGCAGCTCCCGCTCACGATCGGCCAACCAAGCCGCGTCCGGCTCCAGGCTCAGGCTGCGTTACAGGTGCTCGAGCGACAGACAAAGGCTCCGCATTACGAGCTCCTGGCTCCTGAGC
>PMWT01000032.1 GCA_003166025.1 Acidimicrobiaceae bacterium
TCTGTGAAGAGAATCACCCGTGAATGTCGCGCCGCGGTCTATGCCACTTTGCGCAGTGTGACTTGGTAGCCGAGGTCCTGGAGTTGTCGGACGAGGTGGTCTTGGTGTCGGTCGGTGTTGCCCCGGCGAGTGAAGTAGTCGCCTCCAAGGTCGTCTAGTCGGCGTTGTTGGAGAGCAAGTGCCAGCAGATGACCAGGATCGAGTGGCCGACGGCGGTGGCGGCCTTCTTCTTGCCGATGCGGCGGGCGAGGCGCCAGTACTGGGCTGACAGGTAGGTGTTACGGGAGCGGGCAGCTGACCAAGCGCACTGGTTGAGGATCTCGGCCAGCCACACGTTGCCCTTGGTGGTCGTGCCGGACTGGCGTTTGCCCCCGGTGATGTTGTTCCCCGGCGCCATGCCCGCCCAGGAGGCCAGGTGCCCCGCGGTCGGGAACCTGGTCATGTCGGCACCGATCTCGGCGATGATGCACTCGGCGGCCCGCTTGCCGACCCCGGTGATCGTGTCGAGGTGGTCGCGGGCTTCAACGAAAGGGGCCATCACCCGGTCGACTTGTGCGTCGAGCTCGGCGATGGCCGCTTCGAGGTACTTGGCGTGGTCCAAGGAGAGCCGGACCATCAGGGCATGGTGGTCCCTGAAGCGGCCTTGTAGGGCTTCGCGCAGCTCGGGGATCTTCTTGCGCAGTTGTGCTTTGGCCAGATCGGCCAGGACTTCAGGGTCGCGTTCGCCGGCGACGAGCGCTTGGAGCATGAGCCGGCCGGACACGCCCAACACGTCTGAGGCGACCGAGTCGAGCTTGATCCCGGCGTCTTCGANNGCAACCGAGTCCAGCTTGATCCCGGCTTCTCTGAACTACGCGGAAGGGGGGAGTGCTCGGGGGCTGTTGGGCTCATGGCGATGGCTGATGGCCGTTTGCTTGGAGGACGGCTTCGCTGACCAGGTGGGCGTTGTGGTGGTCGAGGCTGGTGAGGGCGTCACGGAGATTGGCTGGTGTGCCGGCGGCCAGGCTGGCAGCGAGGCGGAGCATCTGGTCTTCGCTGCTGGAGCAGAGCAGCGTCCCTGCGGCGAGCGCGGCGACGGCTGCGTTCCAGTCGATGTGGGCCATCTCGATGCTCCCGGTGGCGTCGGTGCCGATATGCACGAAGTGTTCGACGAAGTCGGCGCGGGCTAACCAGATGGCGTGGTGGATGAGCAGTTCCACGCCGGCTTCGACAGGGTAGAAGCCGGCAGCGCAGGCGCGCAGTGACCTGATGAGCGGTTGGTCCGGGGGTCGGGGCGTCGGTGGCCGGGTCGTCTCGATGAAGCGCCGTGTCGTTGAGGGGAGGCTGGGCAGGTCGTCGAGATCGGCCCAGTCGTGGCCGGTGGTGGTTGCGTGGCAGACGGACCGGGGGTCGGTGACGTTGACGGCGAAACAGAAGACCCGGGTGAGGTTGTCGGCTTGGTCATGGTCGTGATGGCCGAGGTAGTTGGTGACCTGCGCGACGTGGAGCCCCAAGATGGTGAGGGAGCGGCAGATAGCGTCGAGGAGGCTCTCACCGGGAAGTACTGGGGCGGCGGGCAGGTCCCAGTGGGTCTCGAAGTTGTTGTCGGTGCCCGAGACGAGCAGTACCCGGCCTCGGTCCTCGACGGCGGCTGCGACATCGATGGCGGTGATCCCCTCGGCGTGGGTGCCGGTCACGAGCTTGTGAATGAGGGCGTCGGTGACTGTAGTGGGGGTCATGACCGTTGTTGTCCCGCGCCGCTGCTAGCGGCGGGGTGGGCCGGGCAGGCCGAGGTTGACGACGGTGCTGCGATGGGCTGCGAGTTGGTCCATCTCGTCGAGCTTGCGTGCCGTGGCGGCCAGGGTGATCTCGAGGCCGGCGACCTCGCCGAGCCAGTCTTCGCGTCGGGCCTCGTCGGTCCGGGCGCGCAGATTGTCGGCGATCTCAACGAGGCGGGGGCGTGCGGTGGGGTCTGGTCGGAGCATCGGGCAGCGAACACAGGCGTGCTCGTGGGTGCACGGCGTCGCGTAGGAACGGCCGCAGGTGCCCAGAGCGAGCTTGCGGCGTTCGAAATGGCCGAGGAACTCTTCCCATTCATCGTCGGTCGGGACCCGGTATTCCTCGGATGGTCGTAGGTCTCGACGGCGGGCGAGGAAGGCCCGATGGGAGTTGATGGCCTCCTCGGGGTAGACCGCTTTGTAGCCCATCGTGGTGGTGATATCGCGATGGCCGACGACGAGCTGGGCTATGTGGGGTGGCATGCCGTGCAAGATGGCGTCGGTGACGAAAATCCTCCGGAAGTCATGCGGAGTGAAGTGCAACGAACGGCCGCTGGCGTCGGTGAGCCCGCTGTCGGCGAGGGCCCGGGCCAGGAGCGAGCGGATGGGTGGGCCGCCGATCGGGCGGTGTTCGCCGGCGTGGCGGCGTTGGAACAGCAGCGGGGAGGGCGGGTTCCAGACCCGCTCGTGGTAGTCGTAGGCGACGACGAGCGGCACTGCACCGTCGTCGTCGGAGACGCGACGGATGATCACGCTCAACACGTCCGCGAGTTCCGGGCTTATAACGAGGAGGCGCTCGGTGTCGGTTTTCGACGGCACGATGTGGAGCAGCGGGATCACCTCGCTGCTGGCGGGCACGGTGTACTCGACGAAGCTGTGGTGGCTGAGCTCGGCGAGCTCCTCGATTCGGACGCCGGTATGGCGGAGCACCTCGACCGCGGCCCACGACCAGAACGCTCGGTGCTCTTCGAGGCCGAGGTCTCTGCGCTTGGCGGTCGCGGGGCCCTCGGCCCAGATCTTTCCGACCGAGCCGTGCCGGGTCACCGCCCGGCGAAGGGTTTCTCCTCCCGAGGTGAATGTCCCGTCGGGGGTGCAGGCGATTGCGGCGGCAAGCCGCTCGGCGGCTGCGCCGGCAGCGGTTCGGACATGAGCGACAAGAGCGGGGAGGACCGGCATGCGCTCACGGGTTCGCTGGTCCATGCGTGACTTGCGCTGCGCGTGTGCCTTGCGGCGCGGCGCTATCTCTTGGGCGCGCACCGGGCTGGGGTGTGCCCACGGGCCCCATCGGGCCGGGTCGTCGACCGCCCATTCGATGAGGTCGAGGTAGAAGGCCCGCACCACCATGAGATGGTCGGCCGCGTTGACCCGAGTCGCGAGAACTCGGGTGATGGCGCCGTTGTTGTCCACCGAGCGGGTCGTCTTGGTGGCGATGCGCTGCTTCCAGCCGGTGGCTACGTCGGCCGCCAAGCGCAACGAGCCGATGCCCGGGTGGTGCAGCTCCAGGTCGCGCCAGAACAGCCGCCCCAAGGTGTAGGAAAGCTTGTGCAGCGACGCGTAGTCAAGGGCGGGTCGGCGCTCCGCGAGGTAGTCGACGAGCAAGTCGCGCACCGGCCGGCACTCGATGCCGTAGCGGTCGATTAGTGCCGCGCAGCCCAACTGGCCCTGGGTCCGAAGGGCCCGCCCCGCCGGTGGCCCGCCGGCGAGCATGCCCGCGCTGCGCAGCAACTGGTAGAAGTAGGGGCTCGTGGCGTCGGCGCCGAGCTGAACGTCCTCGGTGATACGAAGAAGTTCGAGGCAGTCGCCGACGGTGATCTCGGCGACCGTGCCACCCTTCGCCGCTACGATCGCCGCGACACGGCGCAGAGCGAGGCCCATGGTGTGGGAATTGACGAGGCTGCCCTCGGCGGTCCCCCTAAGCGCGGCGAACCCGGCAGAGTCACGGCTGCGGGCCAGCTCGGTGACTAGGCCCCTCGGAGTGCCAGGCGACGATAGCCAGCCGAGGCTCGGACGCACGACGTCGCCCGCCACCGCGAGCAGCATCCCTCGCCCGAGCAACAGCGAGACACCGGCGAGGTCCGCCGGTCCGGTCTCGGTCTCAGCGAGCCACGCCGCCGGTAACGCTCTCCACGCGCCATGGCCCATAGCGTCGGCGCCGCTTCGCGCCCACCGCTCCTGCCAGGTGTCGCCCTCTCCGGGTTCGAGCCAGGCAAGCACATGGCGAAGGCCCCGTCGCCGATCTCGGTCCAAGCTCGCGCTCCCGCTAAGAAACGGCGGCCCCGACAGCCTCGCCACCACCTGCTCACGTGAGCGCTCGGTCGCTGCCCACCGCTTCGGCAAAAGGCGCGGCGGGAAACGTTCGAGGAGCACTGCCTGAGGATCCGGCCCGGTCCTTGCGGGGCGCGCTCCTTGGAAGTACGAGCCGTCCAGCTCTCCCCCGCGTTCGTTCCGGCCGGTTTCGCGCGCCGTGATCCCGGTCGTGACGTTCCCGCTCATCGACTGGGCCGCTTGAACAACACGGCGAGCGACTCGGCCCGGTATTCCGAGGCGCCGGGCGGCGGCGCCGGACCGCCCCGCCGGGCGTGGTGCGCACGGACCGAGGCGATGACGTCGTCGGCCGATGGACGCAAGTACAACTGCGTCGTTTGGAGATGCGCGTGGCCGAGCACCCATTGCACGTCGGTAAGCGGCATCTGCGGGTCGCGGG
>PMWT01000118.1 GCA_003166025.1 Acidimicrobiaceae bacterium
CGAGCCAGCCGTGCCCGAGAGGGGCGAAAGTGCAGGAGGAGGCGGTCCTGGGAGGGACGGAGAGCTGACCCCTCCCGGTACCAACATTACGGTGGTTCCCGGACAGATCGGCTACCCTCGTGACGTTGTACCAGGAGCGGAGTTGGTCAAAAGAGTGAGCTCGGACGAAGGTACGCAACTACCTCATTGGGCGGACCCACCGACCGGCGAGGTGCCACGGGCGCTGGCGGGTGTTCCGGGCGCGGACGACGACCTGCAGGGTTGGAGGTTGCTGGGCTCGAAGGGCCTGCGTTGGCGGGAGGATATGAGCGACTGGTCTGACGGCCCCGGCGTGGAGGACTTGGTCGACCGGGACGAGGGACGGGCGAACCCCATGGAGCCGCCCGCCGGCAACCGGTTTTCCTTCGATGAGGACTTCGAGCGCCTTGAACGTCAGCGCGCCGAACGGGCGAGCACCGCTGCTGACGCCACTGTCGAGATCGTGGATGTCGCGGGTGCCGCGGCCGGGGTAGCGGGGCAAGGTACCGGCCACGGCGAGGTGAGCGGGGGTGTTGCTCCCGCGCTGGCCGCAGAGGGGCCAGGGGATGGCTTGGGCGGCCCCGAGGTGGGCGCCCCGCGGCAGGCCACACCGCAGCAAGGGACGACGGGGAGCGAGAGGGTGGCCGGCGCCGGCGCCCCCCCCTTGTTCGTAGAGCCGGTAGGAGAAGCCAAGGGACCGGTCGGTACCGCCGCCGCTGGCCCCGCCGGGCGGCCCGTCGGCGACAACGGGGAAGGTGTGGGGGCACCGGGCGCGGGCTCCACAGGGCCTTCCCCCTCAGGAGGAGAGGGAGAGATGGCCGACCGTACTGCCACCAGGACGCCCGGCCGTGGGCAGGCAGGCCTCGGCCGTGCCGGTCGAGGACCGGCTTCCCGAAGGACGGCCGAGGCGGACGCCAAGTCCGCGGCGGCGCGTCACGTCCGGGCTCCCTACGACGTGGGGGCCGAAGCCGGGGGACCTGGCCGTAACGTTGCTGCCGCGGTGGGCACGGGCTTGACCCTGGCCGGCCTGTTCGTCCTCTGCTACGTGATCGGGCCGGCGGCGCTGGTGGGCCTGGCGACCGTTGCCATTGCCGGGTGCGCCCTGGAAGCCTTCGCCATGTTCCAACGAGCCGGTTTCAGGCCGGCAACACTGGTTGGGGCCCTTGGTAGTGGCGGTGCGGTGCTGGCCGCCTACTGGAAGGGCACGGCGGCCATGTCGGAGGTCTTCGTCGTGGTGCTCTTCGCCAGCCTGGCGTGGTACCTGGCCCGAGTGGTCGAGGCGCGACCGGTCGTCAACGTGGCCGTGACCGTGTTCGGTTTCGCCTGGGTCGGGGTGCTGGGCTCGTTTTCGGCCCTGTTGTTGCGGGCCCACTTGGGCAGCCATCTCTTCCTCGGTGCCCTGGTACCGACTGTGGTGGCCGACATGGGGGCGTGGTTCGTGGGCAGCCGTCTCGGCCGCCACCCGATGGCCCCGACCATCAGCCCGTCCAAGACGTGGGAGGGCTTTATCGGTGGTGGCATCGCCGCCCTCGTGGCCGGTGCCGTGATCGGCAGCCGGGTATCTCCCTGGGGCGGCATACGTCACGGCCTCGAGCTCGGACTGGTGGTAGCCCTGGTGGCCCCGCTGGGCGACCTCGTCCAATCGATGGTCAAACGGGACCTCCGCTTGAAGGACTCGGGAGCGCTGCTGCCGGGGCATGGGGGCCTGCTCGACCGTTTCGACTCGCTACTGTTCGTCCTGCCTGCCACCTACTTCCTGGTGCTCGTGCTCCACATCGTCAGCTAGACAAGTGACCGCGACGCGGACCGTCTGCCTCGCCGGCAGTACCGGGTCCATCGGCACCCAGGCCCTCGAAGTCATAGAGGCCTGCGGGGGCGACTTCGAGGTGGCTTCTCTCGGCGCGTCCTCCTCGGTGGCTCTCCTGGCCGAGCAGGCCCGCAGGTGGCGGCCACCACGGGTGGCGATCGCCGATGCCGCCCGGGCGGCCGAGCTGAAGAGCCTCGTACCGCCGGGTACGGAAGTCCTGGCCGGTGAGGGCGCCCTGGCGGCGATCGCCGAGGATGCCGACATAGTGGTCAACGGAGTGGTGGGCTTCGCCGGCCTGGCCGTGACCTTGGCTGCTCTGAAGGCGGGCCGGCGCCTGGCCCTGGCCAACAAGGAGTCCCTGATCGCCGCCGGTCCCATAGTCCAGCGGGCGCGCCAGACGCCCGGAGCGGAGCTGGTGCCAGTCGACTCGGAGCATTGTGCCGTTCACCAGTGCCTGCGCAGCGTGGGCGGGGCACACTTCGCCGGTCCGGCGCTGCGCCGCATCGTCCTCACTGCCTCCGGAGGGCCCTTCAGAGGCCGTTCCCTCCACGAGCTGGCCGAGGTGACAGTGGAGGACGCCCTGGCCCACCCGACCTGGAAGATGGGCCCGAAGATCACCGTCGACAGCTCGACACTGATGAACAAGGGCCTCGAGGTCATCGAGGCGCACCTGCTGTTCGGCGCCGGCTATGACCAGATCGACGTGGTCGTCCACCCCCAGTCGATTGTGCATTCCATGGTCGAGTTGACCGACGGTGCCACCATCGCCCAGCTCTCGATGCCGGATATGCGCCTGCCGATTGGCTACGCCCTGTCTTACCCTGGTCGGATGACGTCAGCTTTCGGGGCCATCGATTGGGCGACGCTCGGTCGCCTGGAGTTCGAGGTGCCCGACCCGGTCGCCTTCCGGTGCTTACCGCTCGCCTACGAGGCCGGCAGGCAGGGTGGGACGGCGCCGGCGTGCCTCAACGGCGCCAACGAGGTTGCCGTCGACGGGTTCCTAAAAGGACGCCTGCGATGGGTCGATATACCTTCGGTGATCGAAGGGGTAATGCAACGTTTTATCGCCAGTGAGCCGCGGGACTTGGAGGACGTCTTGGCCGCCGACGCTGAAGGCCGGGCGTTGGCGACCGAGGGCGTGGAGCGCGCCGTGGCCGGCCACTCCCTGCCCTCCGGGCCCGGCACCGCCCGTGGCTGACTACAGAGGGACAGGCGCCGCCGACCAGATGGACCAACGCGAGCAGACGGGCGCCCTTTTGCGCCTGGCCGTGGTCGTCGCCGCCGGCCTCATCGTGGCCGAACTGTTCGGGGCGCTGGCCACCGTGCTGGTAGTCCTCGGTCTGCTGGTCATGATCGTCCTGCACGAGCTGGGGCATTTTGTCGCCGCCAAGCGGGCGGGCATGAAGGTGAGCGAGTTTTTCGTGGGCTTCGGCCCTCGGCTGTGGTCGGTACGCAAGGGTGAGACGACCTACGGGATAAAGGCACTGCCGTTGGGGGGGTACTGCCGGATCATCGGCATGACCAACGTCGAGAAAGTGGACCCGGCCGACGAGCCCCGCGCTTATCGCAACCAACCGACGTGGCGCCGCCTGACAGTGGCGTGCGCCGGTTCGTTCGTGCATTTCGTACTGGCCTTTGTGATGCTCGTGATCTTGTTCCTCGGGCCCGGCGACATCGGCAACTTCGTGAGCAACCCCCCGTCCAGCAGCCCGGTGGCCGCGGTCGAAGGGTTCGCCGGGGGCCCGAGCCCGGCGCAACTGGCGGGCCTGAAGGCGGGGGACCGCATCATCGCAGTCAACGGGCGGCACTTCAGTGGTTGGGACCAGCTCACTGCCTACCTGCGGGCCCGTCCTGACCAGCGGGTGGCCCTCACCATCGAGCGAGACGGCCACAGCTTCGTCACGTCGGTGGTGCTGGCGAATGGCGCCGATGTCAGGTTGAAGGGCCAGAAGACGGCGCTGTACGCCAAGCCGACCGGGTTGCTCGGGATCGAGATCAAGCCGAGCCCGGTGCGTTTTGGACTGGTGGGCTCGGTCGAGCATGCGGGCACGGCGTTCGGGGCTACCGCTGTCACCTCGGTGACCGGGCTGGCCCGGGTCGTGACCGACTTCGGCGGGTATACGCACATGCTGGCCAGCCAGAAGGCGGCCGATAGCCCCACGGCCGAGCGATTCGAGTCGCCGGTTGGAGTGGTCCGCCTAGCCAACGAGGCCACCAGGATCGGCCTGTCCGAGGTGCTCTACCTCCTGGTCCTCATCAACATTTTCGTCGGGATCTTCAACATGCTCCCGCTGCTGCCCTTCGACGGCGGTCATGTGGCCATCGCCATCTACGAGAAGGTGCGCAGCGTGCGTACGAGGCGCCCCTACCATGCCGACGTCAACAAACTGGCCCCCGTGCTCTACGCGGTGCTGGCCATTCTGGCCTTTTACGCGATCTCCTCCCTCTTCCTTGACTTGAGGGACGTGCTCTCCTGAGCTGTCTGGGGACGCGCCGGCCCCGTGGTAGACGGCGGTCAAGCCTGTAGCCTGGGGCCAGTTCCGGCAACCGACTAGGCGTGTCGGTACAACCAATAGGAAGGTGGCCGTGGATCGTTACCCCCGGAAGAAGACCCGCCAGATCATGGTCGGGACGGTCCCGGTGGGCGGCGACGCCCCCGTTACCGTGCAGTCGATGACCACCACCAAGACCGCCGACGTCGAGGGGACCCTGGCTCAGATTTACGCGCTCAAGGCGGCGGGAGCCGACATTGTCCGTTGCACCTGCAACGAGCGCGAGGCGGCTGAGGGCCTGGCCCGCATCGTCCCTCGCAGCCCGGTCCCCATCGTCGCCGACATCCATTTCCATGTGGAGATGGCGTTGGCTGCCATCGAGGCAGGGGTGCACTGCCTGCGGCTCAACCCCGGTAACCTGCGCAAGCCGGAGGAGATCAAGCTGGTGGCCCGGGAGTGCAAGGACCGGGATATACCCGTGCGCATCGGGGTCAACGGTGGGTCCCTCGACAAGCGGCTCTATGACAAGTACGGCGGGGCCACACCCGAGGCGCTGGTCGAATCGGCGCAGATCGAGTTGGGCCTGTTCGCCGAGGTCGGCTTCGACAACGTCAAGATCTCGGTGAAGGCGTCAAGGGTCCCGGTCATGGTGGAGGCCTACCGTCAGCTCTCCGAGGTGGTCGACCATCCTTTGCACCTTGGCCTGACCGAGGCCGGCCCGCCTCCTGCCGGCACCATCAAGGGCACAGCGGGGATCGGCACGCTGCTCATGGAGGGCATCGGGGACACGATCCGGTACTCGTTGACCACCGACCCGGTGGAGGAGGCTAAAGCAGGACGGACCCTGCTCGAGGCCCTCGGTTTGCGCGAGCGGCGCAACGTAGACCTGATCGCCTGCCCCTCGTGCGGCCGGGCCGAGATCGACGTCTACCGGGTGGCGCAGGAAGCCCAAGTCGCCCTGGAGTCCCGGTCGATCCCGCTGCAGGTCGCCGTGATGGGCTGTGTCGTCAACGGCCCGGGAGAGGCTCGGTCGGCGGATCTCGGGATAGCAGCCGGCAAGCACCGTGGGCACCTTTTTATCCGGGGCGAGATAGTACGGGTGGTGCCGGAGCAGGATATGGTCGCCGCCCTGGTCGAAGAGGCCGAAAAGCTCGTGAAGGAGGGGTTCGAGGCCCGCCTGGCCGCGGCTGACAAGGGAGCGGCCAGGGAGGCGGAGGCGGACCGCGCTGCGCTCCTGGACGCCCAGGGGTCGGACGCCAACCGCAGCGAGGCCCTCGTGGAGCTTATAAACCGCCGTCTGGACGCCCGGGGTACTGCCGGCGAAGCCCAGGGGCCCGCCACTGGCCGCGGGGGACCAGCGCCGGCGGGGTGAACCTCGTCGACCAGCCACTGAGGGGCGTCGTTCGTGACGCGGTAGCGGCTTTTGACGCCCGGTCCCAACGTGAGCTGGAGTCGCAGCGATGCATCCTGGCCGAAATGGACCGTCTGGCTGACCCCTTCGACAGGCATGCCGGCCCTGTGCACCTCACGGGCTCGGGCATCGTCAGGGGCCCCCGGGGCACGGCGTTGCATATGCACCGGAGCCTGCACCTTTGGCTTCAGCCCGGCGGCCACCTCGAGACTGGGGAGGCGCCCTGGGAGGCAGCGCTGAGGGAGACGGCAGAGGAAACCGGGCTCCCGGTGCGCCACCCGGCGGGCGGCCCCTTTCTGGTGCACCTCGATGCTCACCCGGCCAACGCCCATTTCCACCTGGACTTGCGCTACCTGCTGTTGTGCGACGACGCCGAGCCGGCCCCGGCCGCCGGGGAGAGCCAGGAGGTGAGGTGGTTCGGCCTGGACGAGGCGATGGCCATCGCCGACGCCGGGCTGGTGGACGGTCTGCGACGCCTGGCCCAGCTCGGCCCCGGCCCGCTCGAACGGCTCTGAGGTAATGTCCAAGCTCAAGCTTGACCTCCACGAGATATACAACCGGGGCGCCGAGATCGACCGAGCGCTCCGGGAGGTTATGCAAGAGGCCGTGAGGATCAAGGCCAAGGAGGTCGAGATCATCCCCGGCAAGGGGTCCGGGCAGCTGAAGAAGAGAGTGGTCCGCTTCCTCGAGACGCCCGAAATGCGGGCGCTCTACCATCGCCTTGAAAAGGACAAGGACAACTGGGGCCGGGTCTTCGTCTACTTCCGCTGGAAGTGACGGGAAGCCCGGATCGGCCGGCGGTCGAATTCGCGAGCGCGTCCTACCAGAGCTCAGGTGAAGCGGGAACGACCTGGGATATAATAAGTAGTTGTCACCGGATGGTGATGCCGGGCGTGGGTTGTCCTGCGTGGCAGGATGCCCACGCTTTTGTATGACGCACCTTGACCAAAGGAGGAGGTGAGATGGGCGCCGAAGAGAAGATTGCCGACTTTATAAGACCGATCGTGCAGGCCGCCGGCCTGGAGATTTGGGATGTCGAGCGCGCCGGAGCCTCCCTGCGGGTTATGGTCGAGCGGCCCGGGGGCATAGACCTTGACGCCATCTCCGAGCTGAGCCGGGCGCTGTCGAGCGCCCTGGACCAGCGGGACGACCTCGTTCCTGATGGCCGGTACACCCTCGAGGTGTCGAGCCCGGGCCTCGAACGTCGTTTGCGGTACCCGAGGCACTTTGCCTCCTACATAGGTCAGGAAGTGGCCGTGAAGACAGCCTCGCCCATAAACGGGGTGCGCCGCATCAAAGGCACGTTGGCGGGTGCTACGGACGAGGACGTCACCCTCGAGACGCTGCTGCCGAGTGGCGAGGTGGGCCAGCTGCACGTGCCGCTGGAGCTGGTCGAGCGGGCCAACGCCGTCTTCAACTGGGGGCCCGCGCCCACCACTAAAAAGCCGGCCCGGCCCGCGACGAGGGCGAAAGTGGCGGCCGCGGCGAAGGCGACAGCCCGCCGGGCTGACCTCGGCGACCAGGCCACGGACGTCGTCCTGGCTGAGGTGCCGGAGGAGGCCCTATGAGAGACAACCTGGCGTTCCTGGAAGCCCTGCAACAAATAGCCAAGGACAAAGGGATCAGCGTCGACGTGCTGCTCGACGCCCTGGCCAACGCGCTCGTGGCTGCCTATAAGCGCATGCCGGGGGCGGCCGAAGAGGCAGTCGTGACCATCGAGCCCGACTCCGGCGAGATCCGCGTCTACGGCCAGGAACTGGACGAAGAGGGCGCCGTCGTGCGCGAGTGGGACGACACCCCCAAGGATTTCGGGCGCATCGCCGCCCAGACGGCCAAGCAGGTCATCTTCCAGCGCCTGCGCGAGGCCGAGCGGGACCTCAAGTACGAGGAGTACGCCGGCCGTGAGGGCGACATTGTCACCGGCATCATCCAGCAGAGCGACAACCGCTACACGCTCTTGGACCTGGGCAAGGTTGAGGCCCTCCTCCCTCAGGCCGAGCAGGTCCCCTTCGAGCACTACGAGCACAACGCCCGGCTCAAGGCCTACATCGTTGAGGTCCGCAAGACGAGCAAGGGCCCCCAGATCGTGGTGTCCCGGACGCACCCGGGCCTCATCAAGCGCCTCTTCGAGCTCGAGGTCCCCGAGATAGCCAACGGGATCGTCGAGATCAAGGCGGCGGCCCGCGAACCTGGCCACCGCACCAAGATCGCTGTCTGGTCCAACGACCCCAACGTCGACCCCGTCGGCGCCTGCGTCGGGGCACGAGGTGCCCGCGTCCGGATGGTCACCACCGAGCTACGAGGGGAAAAGGTCGACATCGTCCCTTACTCCGAGGACCCCCGGGAGTTCGTGATGCGTGCCCTGCAGCCGGCCAAGGTCAAAGACGTCCTGCTGGACGAGGAGTCGGGGACGGCGACGGTCATCGTCAACGATTACCAGCTGTCTCTTGCCATCGGCAAGGAAGGCCAGAACGCCCGCTTGGCCGCTCGGCTGACGGGCTGGCGCATCGACATAAAGAGCGAGAGCCAGCTGGCTGAGGAGGAGGCCTACGCCGCTCAGGAATGGGCCGAGGGCGAGTGGGTGCAAAACGAGGCCGGCGAGATGGTGTGGCAGCCTGCAGGTGGCGGCGAAGCGCTGTCGGCGGAGGAATGGGAAGCCGGTTCGGCCGGCCGGGCCGCTGAGGAAGGCGCCCCTGTAGCCGGCGGCGGTGCTGCCGCCCCCGGCCCATCGGCCGAGGCGAGCGAGCCCGGTGCCGCTATAGCCGCTGCAGGTGACGGTGCCGCTATAGCCGCTGCAGGTGACGCCAGTGCAGGTGACGCAAGTGCAGGTGACGCCAGCGCAGGTGACGCAAGTGCAGATGAGACGGTCGTCGAACAGCCGGCTGGGAGCGCGCTCACCGGGGAAGGAGTGGGGTAGACGGCAGCCCCGGTCCGCACCTGTATTGGGTGCCGCGCCAAGGGGGAGACGGGTACACTGGTGCGCGTTGTCCTAGGACCAAACGGCCGCCTCACCGTCGACCGGACGGCCCCGGGACGCGGTGCTTGGTTGTGCCGGGTGGGTAGTACGGAGCTGGCGCAACCGCGGTGCGTGGCCGAAGCAGGTCGTCGCGGCGCTTTCGCCCGTTCCTTGCGTGCTGGTGTCGAGCCCGGTGATGTCGCCCTGCTGCTTGCTATGGCCTACGAACATGCGAGGATAGGAAAAACAGACGGCGCTGCCGGCAAGGCGCCCGCGATCGAACACGAGGAAAGGGACTAAGGAACAACTTGGCCAAGAAGATGCGGGTCTATGAGTTGGCACGTGAGCTCGGTCTCACGAACAAGGAGGGCCTCGACCTATGCCTGGCCATGGGCATCGGTGTTACGAGCCATTCTTCGAGCATCGAGGAGGCTCAAGCTGACCGTGTGCGGCGCCGGGCCGAACGGGAGGGGTTGAAGCGAGCTCATCAGCCCGAAGAGCCTGCACCCGAACATGACCGGCCGGCACCGGCCGCAGGGCGTTCCTCTTCGCCCGCCCCGTTGCAGACGCCGACCTCGCCTCTCGCCGGAAGCCCCGCAGCTGGTGTTACCGCAGGCCCACAAGCAGAGACGGTGGCCGGTGTGGTCGGCCGAGGCCTGGGGGCCACGAGCGCGGTACCGGTGCCACCAGCCGGGGTGTTGCCCATCGCGCATCCCCAGACCGTGTCCGCCGGCACGCGTCCCACCACGGCTGCGTCGGCCGTGTCAACGGCGCAGTCGAAGACCGAGAGCGGCCCGGCCGCTCCTGGTATGGGCGCGCCCAGCACGGCCCCCGCCAGTCCTTCTCCCGTCGTCAGCTCTTCCAGTCACCTCCGGGTACCCCCGCCGCCCGGGGTCGTGGCCGCGTCGACCACCGCGCACGCCTCTGGGGCCTCCGCGGGCAGTACGGTCCGGCCTTCCGGGCCGGTCGCGCCCGTCGGACCGTCGGCGGTCCCGGCCCCGGCCCAGGCCCGCCGTGAGGCGCCCCCCCTCGCTTCCGGGCCAGCACCATCTTCGGTGGTCAAGGCCGCCCCTGCTGGGGCGCAACCCGCCTCGCCGGTGGCTCGGGCTCGTCCGACCGGCCCGGCGCCCGCCGGGGGTGCCCCGGCACGTACCGATCCCGGTGCCGCCACCACCCCCCGCCCGGCCCCGGGGCCGGGCCAGGCTGCCGGCCCTCAAAACCGGGGAGCCTTGTCACCCATGACGGGTAAACCCATCCCGCCCCCACCTGGTTTTCGAGGACCGGTGTCCCCCTTGACGGGCAAGCCGATCCCTCCGCCCGTGCGCGGTCCCAGCGGGGGCCCCGGCGGTGGCGCCAACAGCGACTGGGGCCAGCGGTCGGGAGCTCCGGGGGACGGCTCGGGCCGGCCCGGAGGTGCGGGTGCATATGGCGCCGGCCGTACCGGCGACAGAGGTCAGGGCCGTCCACCGATGGCGGGTGGACGTCCGCCCGTTGGGCGTAGCGGTCCTATGGGCCGTCCCGGAGCCCCCGGTGCAGGTGCGCCGAGGCCCGGTTTCGCTGGCCCCGGTGGCCCGCGTTCCTCCGGGCCGGGAGGCCCGGGGGGCGGGATGGGAGCAGGTGGCCGTCCTGGCGGCCCTCCGGGCATGCGACCGGGTGGGGCGCGCCCGCTGGGTGGCGCCCGTACCGGCCCCGTCTCCCGTGGCCCTGACGCCACCTACCGGACGCCACCCGGCACGCCCTTCCGGGGTGCTCCTGGGGCCGGCTTCCCGGCTCGCGGCGCGGGCCGGCCCGGCGGGGGCGGCCCCGGCGGGGGCCCCGGCGGTCGCGGGGGAGGTCGCCCGAGCGGACGGCGGTCACGCAGCCGCAAGGCCAGCCGCGAAGAGCTTCAGGCGCAATCGCCGACCACTTACACCGCTTCGCACGCGCCCGTCCCCGAGGGCGAGGTAATAGTCGAACGGGGTTCTACCGCTCAAGAGCTGGCCCCCAGGCTCAACCGCAGCGCCGCCGATGTGGTGCGTTTCCTGCTCACACAGGGCGAAATGGTGACCGCCACCATGTCGCTTTCGGACGACATGATCGAGCTGTTCGCGGCCGAGATCGGCGCCCAGGTGCGTCTGGTCGAGGCGGGCGAGCAGAAAGAAGCCGAGCTCCAGGCCCGGTATTTTGCCGACGAGGACGACGAGGAGTCGGACGAGATGTTGCGGCCCCGGCCGCCGGTCGTGACGGTCATGGGCCACGTCGACCATGGCAAGACGACCCTGTTGGACCGCATCCGCGAGTCCGATGTCGCCTCGGGGGAGACGGGTGGCATCACCCAGCACATCGGCGCCTACCAGGTGACCACGGACACGGGGCACGTCGTCACTTTCATAGACACGCCGGGCCACGAGGCCTTCACCGCCATGCGTGCTCGCGGCGCCGAGGTGACCGACATTGTGGTGCTCGTCGTGGCAGCCGACGACGGGGTCATGCCTCAGACCGTGGAGGCCCTCAACCACGCCAAGGCGGCCGATGTGCCCATCATCGTGGCCATCAACAAGATCGACCGGGCCGACGCCAACCCCGACCACGTTATGCAGCAGCTGTCGGACCTGGGGCTGGTGCCCGAGAAGTGGGGCGGTGACACGATCATGGTCGAGGTGTCGGCCATCCAGAACCTCGGTGTCGACGACCTTCTCGAGCAGTTGATGGTGGTCGCTGAGGTCGAGGAGCTGCGTGCCAACCCGGAGGCCCGGGCTCACGGCACCGTCCTCGAAGCCAACCTCGACCCCGGCAAGGGGCCGGTGGCCACGGTCATCGTGCAGAACGGCACCCTGCGGGTCGGGGACCATGTCGTCGCCGGGGCGGCCTGGGGTCGCGTCAAGGCCCTCATCGACGACAAGGGCGACAACATCAAAGAAGCGCCGCCGTCGTTCCCCGCTCAGGTCCTCGGTTTTGATTCTTTGCCCGGCGCCGGGGACGAACTGCGAGCGGTGGCCAATTTCCGGACCGCGCGCGACGTGGCCGAACAGCGCGAGCAGCGCTTCCGCAGCGCCGACATGCGCCGCAGCGCCTCGGCGACCAGCGGGGGCGCCAAGCTCGAGGACATCTTCGAGCAGATCCAGCGAGGCGAGGCCGCCACGCTCAACGTGGTGGTGAAAGCCGATGTCCAGGGCTCGCTCGAGGCCGTGACCGAAAGCCTGCGCAAGCTGGAGCGTGAAGATGTGAAACTGGCGTTCGTGCACCGAGCGGTCGGCGGCATCACCGAAAACGACGTGGCGCTGGCGGCGGCGTCCAACGCCACCATCATCGGCTTCAACGTCCGACCGGGCCGGGAAGCCCGGGCTATGGCCGCGGCTCAGGGCGTAGAGATCCGTACCTACGAGATCATCTACAAGTTGATCGAGGACATCCAGGCTGCCATGGTCGGCATGCTCGCCCCCGAGTACGAGGAGATCCTGACCGGTGAGGCCGAGGTGCGGGAGATATTCCGCATCCCGAGGATCGGGGCCGTGGCGGGGTGCTGGGTGCGCACCGGCGTTATCACGCGCGGGTCCAAGGTGCGGTTCCTGCGCGACGGGGTCATCATCTGGAAAGGGTCGATCACCTCGCTGCGACGCTTCAAGGAGGACGTACGTGAAGTGCACGAGGGCTTCGAGTGCGGCATCGGCCTGTCCAACAACCAGGACCTCCGGTCTGGCGACATCATCGAGACCTACGAGGACCGGGAGATCCCCCGCACCTGAGCCCGTTGCATTCGGCGGTCTTGAGGGTGGAGCTTCACCTGCCTCTCGCCCGTTCCCTGAAAGACAAGCGGTCCGTGCTGCGGCCCATCCTGGACGGCGCCCGTCACCGCTTCGGGGTCGCTGCGTCCGAAGTGGGCCAACAGGACCTCTGGCAGTCGGCCGAGCTCGGCTTTTCGGCCGTGTCCTCGACGGTCGGGCATGTGGGGGAGGTACTGGACAATGTGGAGCGCTTCGTGTGGTCCTTTCCGGAGGTGGAGGTGAGCTCGTGCGAGCGTCTCTGGCTCGAGGTTTGACGGCCGGGACGCGGCGGCGTCGCCCCCGGCCGGCCGGGTGGGCAGCGTGAGCGGTCGGGGCCGGCCGGCGCGGCCGACTTCGAGGTACTACTCCCGCATGGCCAGGGTAAACGAGGTGCTGAGAGAGGTGCTGGCCGAGGAGATCGAAGTGCTTGGCAGCACCGATGCCCGGCTCGAGCTCGTGACGGTCACCGCTGTCAGTTGCGAGCCCGACCTTCGCCACGCCACGGTGCTCCTGGCATCCCTGCCCGACACCGTCCGCGAGGCGCTGGGCGAGGTCCGCCCCCGCCTCCAGGCGGCCATCGCCCACCAGGTACGTATGAAGCGCACGCCCCAGCTGTCCTTCCAGGTCGACCCGGCCGTGGACCACGGCGAGCTGGTCGAAGAGATCCTCCGCGAGCTGCGCTCCAGCGGGGAACTGCGCGAGGGCTCGAGCTCCGAGCCGGCGCTGGTGGAAGAGGCCGAAGACCTGGCGGGCGGGCCGGCGGGCCTGAGCGGGGACGACACGGGGGGCGAGGCTGAGGCCGGAGGCGCCGCGGGCACGAGCGCCGAGCCGGCGGTGTGAGCCCGGTCGACGGTCTTCTCGTCCTGGACAAGCCGGCCGGGTGCACGAGCCACGACGTGGTGGCTCGATGCCGGCGCATATACGGGCAAAAAAAGGTAGGCCATGCCGGGACCCTGGACCCCGACGCCACCGGAGTGCTGCTGGTAGGCCTGGGACAGGCGACCAGGTTGCTCCAGTACCTCTCGGGCCTGTCCAAGCGGTACGCGGGCGAGGTGGTCCTCGGAGTGGCCACGTCGACCCTGGACGCTCAAGGTACCGAGACGGGGAGATGGGATATGACAGATGTGACCCTGGAAGTGGCCAGAAAGGCGGCGCTGACGCTGACGGGCGAGATCGCCCAGGTCCCGCCCATGGTCTCGGCGCTCAAGGTCGGCGGTCGGCGCCTGCACGAGCTGGCCCGTGCCGGGATCGAGGTGGAACGGGCGGCCCGAGCCGTGACGGTGTCGCGTTTCGAGGTGGACCTTGCCTGTCCCGCCGAGGCGGACGCGCCAGCCGGTCCGGGCCCGGTGCTGGCCATCGACGTCGTGTGTTCGTCGGGTACTTATGTGCGCAGCCTGGCCGCCGACCTCGGTGCGGCTCTGGGCGGGGGCGCCCATCTACGCCGCCTGCGGCGGCTGGCCGTGGGGAGCTACGGGCTGGAGGAGTCGGTGAGCCTCGGCACCCTGGAGAGGATGGTCGACCCGGCCGGGGTTGTCCTCCGGCCGCTCGAGGCCTTGCGGGGCATGGCGAGGGCAGTGGTGCCGGGCGACGTGGCCGCGGCCGTGGGCCATGGGAAGGTACTGCCCGTGGCCGCGCTCCGAGGATGGGGCGCCGAGGGACCGGGCCCATGGGCGGTCGTGTCCGAGGAAGGGACATTGCTTGCCGTGTACGAGGCCCACGGGCCGCAACAGGCGAAGCCCGCGGTCGTGCTGGCGTCTGCAGCCGCTGACGGCGCCTTGAGCTAAAGAGACTCCCATGCCCCCCTGGCGGGAGG
>PMWT01000140.1 GCA_003166025.1 Acidimicrobiaceae bacterium
GGCGTAGTTACAGGCCCGGCTCCATACCCACCGTCAAGGGCGCAGCTCCGGAAGTTCCTGTTGGCGGGTGAGGACATCGGCCATGATGTCGCCTTCGTCCCGGGCACGGTCGAGCACCTCGGGCCACTGGAACGAAAAACGGGCCGGGTCCCCGCCCGCGAGCGCGTCCTCGACCTCGTCCCAGGTCATCGGCGTCGAGACCGTCGGTTCGGGGCGGGCCCGCAGGGAGTAAACCGATACGGTTGTTTTCGAAGCCACGTTCTGGCTCCAGTCGATCAGCACCTTCCCTGCCCGCGCGGCCCGCAGCTGGTAGGAGAGCACGAGGTCGGGATGGCGCTTCTCCAACAACTGGGCGACCGCCTTGGCAAAGGGGGTGGAACGCTCGTACGTCGCCCCGCTGTTGAGCGGCACGTACAGCTGGAGCCCTTTGCTCCCCGAGGTCTTGGCCCAAGCTTCGAGGTGCAATCGCTCGAGCACGTCTCGCACCAGCAGGGCCACCCGGGCGCACGTGAGGACGTCCGCCGGAGCACCCGGGTCGAGGTCAAAGACGACCGAGGTCGGTGAGCCGAGGTCGGGCTTGGCCGCCAGGGTCGGGTGGAGCTCGATCGCCGCCAGGTTGGCCAGCCAGACCACAGCCGCGGCCTCCTCGACCAGGCAGTAGTTGACGTCGCCCATCTTCACCGTCCCGACCCACGGCGGCTTGTGAGATGGGCAGTTCTTCTCGTAGAACGAGCCCTTCTCCACCCCGTCCGGGAAACGCTTGAGCGTCACCGCCCGGCCGACCAGGTGCGGGACCAGCACGGGCGCGATCTGGGCGTAGTAGTTGACCATGTCGCCCTTGGTCGTCCCCGTGGCCGGCCACAGCACCTTGTCCAGGTTGGACAGGTTGAGCGCCTTCCCCTCGATCTCCACCGAGGTTGCACCAGCTGTCCGGCCGGCCCGGGGACCGGCACCGCCCGCCCGGGGCGCCAACCCCGGACTGCTCACGCCGAAGCCCGCTTACGTGGCCGCCCGTGTGCCCCGTTTTGCGAGGAGGCCCCGTTCTGCGAGGAGGGCCTGTGCTGCGAGGAGGGCCTGTGCTGCGAGGAGGGATGGTCCTGCTGGGCCCGGGCGAGGCTGGCTTCGAGGGCCGCCATCAGGTCGAGTACCGGCGCGGGGCGCTCGGGCTCTTCCGGCGTGGCGATCTCGTTGCCTTCGGCTTTGGCTTCGATGAGCTCCATGACTTTTTCCCGGTAATCGTCCTTGTACTTGGTCGGGTCCCACTCGGCCGACAGCGAGCTGACGAGTTGGCGGGCCATGGTCAGCTCCCGCTCGGAGGGCCTGGTGTCCTTCGTCGTCGCCACCTCGAGCTCGGTCGACTCGACTACCTCGTCGGCGAAGAGCATGGTGGACAGGACGAGGGCGCCCTCCCGTGGGCGCAGCGCGGCCAGGTACTGCTTGGTGCGCAGTACGAAGCGGCCGATACCGACCTTCCCGGTCCCGGCCATGGCCTCCGCCAGCAAGGCGTAAGGGCGGGCCGCCGGCCCATCGGGCACCAGGTAGTAGCTGTGCTCGAAGTACAGGGGGTCGATCTCGGCCAGGTCGACGAACTCCTCGATGTCGATGCTGCGACTCGATTCGGGCGCCAAACCCTCGAGCTCCTCGGGCTCGACGATCACGTACTGGCCCCGGTGGATTTCGTAACCCTTCACGATCTCGGAGTAGTCGACCTCCTCGCCGTCCAGCGAGCAGACCCTCTTTTGGTTGATCCGGCCACCGTCCGAGGCGTGCAACTGGTGGAACCGAATGTCTTTGGGGGAAGTGGCGGTCACCAGTTTCACGGGGACATTGACGAGCCCGAAACTGATCGAACCGCTCCAGATGGCCCTGGGCATATGACTATTGTGCCCGGCCCGGCCGGAAAAGAGCGCCTCTGCCCACCTCGTAACATGCGGGCGTGCCCACGATCGCCGAAACCGCCCAACGCCTGGCCCAGTTGCTGAGCGGTGGTGCCGGTGAACTTTCCGACCCCGGAGGCAGCGACCTGGACTTTCTTCCCACCGTCGAGATCCGGCCGCTCGCCCGGCTCTCGGCTCCTCCCGACTGCTTCGCCGTGGACGGTGGACAGGCTCTGGTGGCCGATGCCCGCTGCTTGCAGGTGGCCGCCACCAGGGCCGCCCGCGCCCGCTGGCAGGACGGCCGGTGCAGCCTGGAGGAGCAGGAACAGCTGGAGGTGCACCTGCTCCGGGGCAGCGGCGGGGGCAGCGAGGGCCGGCGTTCCTTGGCCGCGCTGGGGGCGCCCGTCGCCCCCGAGGCACCCGTTGATATCAACCTCCTGCGGGACTGGTCCGAGTGGCGCCTCATTTCGCGATGTGTGGACGAGACCGGCCCTGGGGGCATGGTCCTAGTGGACGGCGACCTCCAGCCCGATTGGCGGATCCCGGCCCACTGGTTAGAAGAGCTGTTGGGCCGCTCGACGGCGGCCCGGGTGGCGTTGATCGGTGTGACCAAGCACAGCTCACTGGCCCGGGGCGGAGCTCCGCTGGTGGGCCAGCTGGAGCTGGAAGCTGCCGGCCTGTTCGGGGACCGCGCCTGCTGGTGGGCGCCGGTTGCCCTGCGCCGCCTGGAGATCGGTCCCGGCCTCCTCGTCGTCGTGGCGCGCCTCGACCCCGACGCCCGCTTCGCCTTCCGCATCGACCTCCCCGCCGGCGCCGACGCCGCCGGCCTGCTCGGGCAGCTGTCCGCGTTGGCCGACGACGCCGGCTTCCCCGGTTACCCCTATCCGCTCTCGGTGGCCGACCGTCTGGCTTCCTGCCCCGGTTGGGCCCGCCAGGACGTGTGGAGCGAGCTGGAAAGCGCGCTCGACGGCGAAGGGCTGCCCGAAGAGGTCCGCACCCGCGCCTTCGCCGACCGCCATGGCCTCATGGAGCGGTCCTGAGCTGCGATGCTGGGGGACCATGACGGATGTTCCCCTGAACGGCGCTCCCGCGACCGACCTCCCCCTGCGCGGCCGGACCGGGGACCCCGGGCTCCCCGCCCACACTCGGGGCCGGCTCTTCGGCCGCAACGTGCTCGAGGCGCTGTTCAGGGCCGCCCCAGAAGAGGACCTCTTCCTCGGCGAGCTGCTGGTCGGCGAGGACGAGGCCACGGGGCGCCGTTACCTGTTCAGGGTGGTGGACGTGAGCTACGGCACCGAGCACCGCGAGCCCGGATGGGCCGAGCGGGTGGCCGGCACCTTGCTGGCCGACGATGCCCGGGGGGAAAGCGGCGCCCACACTCTCCATGAGCAGGCCCGCCGGACCTACCGGCTGGCCGAGTGCCGGTGCGTCGGGTACCTGGCTCCTCCGGCGGTGCCCGGCGCGGCACGGACGGTGTTCAGGAAACCCAAGAGCCTTCCCACTCAGTTCTCCCGCGTCGTCTCACCCACGCCGGAGGACTTCGCCTTCCTGGCCAAGCGCATGGGCGACCTGCCCGTCGGCCACCTGCGCAGCGGCGAGACCGTGGTCGAGTTCCCAGTGGGGATCCCGGGGAGGTCCCTGGCGAGCCACGTGGGCATCTTCGCCACGACCGGGATGGGGAAGTCCAATCTCTTGCGGGTCATCGCCGCCGGCGTCATGGCCGCCAACGGCCGCTACGGGCTCCTGCTTATCGACCCTCACGGAGAGCACCGCAACGCCCTCGGCCGGCACCCGTGGGCGTCTGAGGCGCTCCGCACCTACTCGGACCGGCGCCTGCCCAACACCTCGACGCTGCGGATCAGCTTGGCCGAGCTTTCGGTCGACGACCTGAGGACGGCCTACGAATGGAGCCGCCCGCAAGAAGAAGCGCTGCACGAGCTCGAGCGTCACTACTCGGCCGCCCTTCCCCGGCGGGGACCGGCGACCGACGAGGGCGTCGGTGCCAACGGCGGGCCGGCGGCGGCCGGAGCGTCCGGGCGGCGTGAAGGCCTGGCCTGGCTGGCCGACTTCGCCCGACTGGAGGACCTGGCCGGGTTCCGGGATGTCGAGCTCTCGGCCCGGGTCGCCCTCAACACCCTCCAGGTCGTCCACCGGCGCGCCCGGCGCATCGTGGACCTGCCCTGCATCTCCGCCGACCCGGCCGTCTCCGTCGGCCGGCGGATCCTCGACGAGCTGCTGCAGGGAAAGGTCGTGCTTGTCGACGTGAGCGGCCTCGGAGGCACCGAGGAGGTCTTGGTGGCCTCCTATCTCACCCGGCGAGTCCTCGAAGAATGGCAGGCGGCCTTCTTGAACGACCCCGAGCGCCACCGACAGCTCCCCGTGGTCGCCGTAGCCCTCGAAGAGGCGCAGCGGGTGCTCTCGGCCAACAAGGACCGCGAGTCCAATGTCTTTCCCCGTGTCGCCCGAGAGGGCCGCAAGTTCGGCGTCGGGCTGTTGGCGGTGACCCAGCAGCCAAAGTTGCTCGACGACGAACTCCTGAGCCAGTTCAATACTTTTTTCGTACTAGGCCTGGCCGATGAAAGAGACCGCAACATCTTGCGCTCCTCAGCCAAACAGGACCTCTCGTCCCTCGGCCCCGAAATTCAGGCCCTGATGCCGGGCGAGTGCCTGCTCGTCAACCTCGAGGCTCCCTTTGCCGTCCCAGCCCTCGTCCACCTGTACGACGAGGTGCTCCGGGCGGCACCTCCGGCTCCGGTGGCTCGGGCCGTCGCCCCTCCCAACGTTTCCGCCCTGGTGGACTGAAGCCTCAGCCCTCAGCTCAACGTCAAGTCGGGATAGCCCCAGGCTTCGAAAAGTCTCCCGCGCTCTGGCGAAAGCGTTGCAAGACCTCCGTCAACTTCCCGAGATCCTCCGGGCTCATGGAGGGCCGGCGAAAAACCTCTTCGTTGAGGACCGCCGTGGCCCGCAACGCCAGTTCCCGCCCGACAGCACTGATCTCGGCCAGAGTCGTGCGCCGGTCGCTCGAATGCGGGACACGCTTTATGAGAGCCTGGGCCTCCAACCTGTCCACCGCATTGGTGACACTGGTGGGGTGCACTTGCAGCCGGGCGCCTATCTTATTGAGGGGTAGGGAACCGTTCCGGGAAAAAAGCAGCAGCATCAGGACCTCGTAACGGGCAAAGGTCAGGTCCATGGGCCGGAGCACCGCGTCGATGCGGGCCAGGAAGATCTGCTGCGCCCGCACGATCGAAGTGATGGCCGCCATGCCGTCGCTAGAGTCCTGCCATCCGTGCGCGGACCATTGCCGGCGGGCCTCGACGATCGGGTCAAAGTCTAGGGGGTGTGACATTTTTTTGGCCTGCAGTCAGGCGACAAAGTCGCTTTCCCCTTGGACTTTAGCCGCTGGCACCCCGAACAGGGCCCGAAGCTAGGCTCCCGCATGTCTGAACTGTCGCTCGGCGCGATCAGAAATCTCCTTCACCTCGCCGGCGCTCAGTCTCGGCCGCAGCCACGCCCCTCGGCGCAGGCGGCGTGTCAACATCGTGGCGGCCACAACGCGGACGCCGTCGCAACGCCGGGCACGACGGGGCAGGCGGGGGCCGTGAAGGGCGATGACAGGGCGGGCCGGCACCGCCAGGCGGTCCGAGACCACCTCTGCCTCCCAGCGCACGGCCGCCGTGGACAGCGGCACGCCCCCTACCCGCACCCGGCCCCAGCGCGCTTGTACGTTCCCCCGGAACGCTTTGCTGTCCACCACCCACAGGCCGGTGGGACCGATGACCAGATGGTCGATGTTGGCCCGGCTCCCCGGGACCGCCAAGTCGTGCAGTACCGTCCAGCGCCGCGGGGCCAGGCCCGCCAGCAGGGCCGCCGTGGCCTGCTCACCCGCCGCGCCTCGGGCCCAGCGGTCGGCGTCCCGGCGGGGCCAGGCCAGCAGGGCGATCGCGGCCCAGCCGGCAGCTGAGCCGGGCCACACCCATCCATGCGCCCAGCCCGACCTGGTCAGGAAGTGAGCGCCGGCCCAGATGGCAGCTACCCCCAAGGCGATGCCGGCGGCGGCGACGGCCAGGGCCCTTCGGCGGGCCTGGGCACGCCGCTCGCGCCGCCAGACCGCCAGGGCGGACTGCCCGGCCGGCGATGGGACGATAGGGCGGGGGGCCACGCCGCCATGCTCCCACCGGGCAGTGACGGCCTCCCCCGGCCGCCAGTTCCTCGCCAGAGCAGGCTCCGCGTTCTAGTCACCGCTCCGTGATGTACTGGTCAACATGAAGCCGGAGCGCACAACGTGAGGGTCGCGGCCATCGGCGACGCCCACCTCGGCCGCTCCTATCTTCCCTACACGGTGGAGGGCGGCGTCAACCAGCGGGAGTGGGACTTCGAGAGGTCGTTCGAGGCGGCCGTCGCCCTCGCCCTCGCCCAAGAGCCCGACCTGGTGATCTGGCTGGGCGATATTTTCGACCATCCCGCTCCCCACTACCGCTCCTTTCGCGTCGCGCAACGCGCCTTGGCCGCCATCCGGGACCACGGGGTGCCGACGGTCGTCATCAGCGGCAACCACGACACGCCCCGCCTGCCCGGCCGGGGCAGCCCCTATTCCGCTCTCGCGGACACCTTCCGGGAGGTCCACTTCGCCTGCCGCCTCACCTACGAACGTTTCGACATCACGGGGCCGGGGAGCGGGGTCGTCGTACACGCCGTCCCTCAAATGCTGAGCGTGGAGGCGACGCTCGAGGCCCTCGGGCAGGCCGGTGCGTCCCGGAGCGCCGACCGGACCAACCTGCTCATCACCCATCCCCGCATCAAGCAGCTCGAGCCCAAGCACGCTGACATCAACGAGATCGAGATCGACCTCGGGACGCTCGAGTCGGACCTCGTCCTACTAGGCCACTACCACTTCCATGCCCGGGTGACCGAGGGCATCTGGTACGCAGGCTCGACGGACACCTTCAGCTTCGCCGATGACCCTGACCGGCCCAAGGGCATTGTGGTGCTCGATACCGACACGGGCGAATGCCGCCATGTCGCCCTTACCGACCAGCGGCAACTCGTCACCCTCGAGAGCGTGTACGCCTTCGGCCTTTCCCCGTCCGAACTGTCGGAGCAGGTGATGAGGAGAGCGGCCACGGTGCCGGACGGGGCCGTTGCCCGCCTCTACCTGGAGGGGGTCGACCCCGAGGCATACCGCCTGCTCGACCGCCAGTTGCTCCGAGAGGTGGCCGGCGCCGCTTTGGACCTGCGCCTGGAGCCACAGTTCCAAGCCGTCGCCGTCTCCGCCGAGCTCCCCCGGATGGAGACCCTGGGCGGCCAATGGGACTCCTTCCTGACCCACCAGGACCTCGCTGGGCTTGACCGCGACCGGGTCCGGGACCTCGGCCACCGGTACCTTCAAGATGCCGTCGAATCGGCGGGCTAGCGCCAGGAGCGCATCAGGCACTTGCTGATCGACCGGATCTATCTCCGCAACTACCGGGTGTTCGAGGACGAGCTCGAGCTTCTTCTGCCCCCCGGCCTGGTGGGCGTGTTCGGGCCCAACGGCGCCGGCAAGTCCACGCTTCTCGAGTCCATCCTTTGGATCCTGTGGGGCAAGGCCCGTACCGGCAAGGAGGAGGTCGCGTCGTCGGGCACCCACGGCCAATGCGTGGCCGAGATGACATTCGAGCACGAGGGCCATGTGTACCTCGTCCGCCGGACGATCACGGGCGTCAATGCCACCGTGCGGGCCGAAGCCCACTGCGATGGGCTCGCCATGGCCGAAGGAGTCAGGGACACCGGCCGCTACGTCCACTCGGTCCTGGGCATGGACGACGGCGCTTTTCGCGCCTCGGTGTTCGCCGAGCAAAAGCAGCTGGACGCTTTCTCCACCCAGAGCCCGGCCGATCGTCGCAAGCTCGTACTGGCCCTGCTGGGCGTCACCCCTCTGGACGTTGCCCGCGATAAGGCACGCGCCGACGCCCGAGAGGTGGGCGCACAGCACAGCCGTCTGCGGGGCATGTTGCCCGATGTCGAAGAGGCCAAGGTGGCAGCGGCCGATGCCGAGGCCCGGGCCAGCGCCCTGGAGGTCGCCGCCGTCGAAGAAGAGGGAGCGGTAGCCGCGGCTCGCCAAGCGGCCGGCGCCACCAAAGAGAGCTTTGACCGGCTGGACCGGGCCCGCCAGGAACACGATGTGCTCGTAGTGGAGGGCAAGGCGGCACGCTCGGAGATGGAAGCTGCCAACCGCCAAGTCGAAGAGCTCACGGCCGAGCTGGCCCAACTGGCCGGCGCCGAGGAGAGCCTCGGTCGCCTGGAGACCGAGACCGCCCGCCTGCCGGTCCTGGAACGCCGGTTGGCGCTGGTCCAGGCCGTCGCCGAGGCGGCCGACGAACTGACCGGCGTCCCGTCTGTCCCCGTCCCCCCGCCACCGGACGAGGAAGGCCTGGCCGCAGCCGAACGGGTGGCCATGGCCGCCCGTTCGGACCTCGGGTCGGCACAAGCGTGGCGCGGGTCGGCCGCAGCCGATCTGGCGCGGGCAGAGGACGCCCTGTCCAAGTCGTCGTCGCTGTCGGGGGACGAGGACTGCCCCCTCTGCGGCCAGGCCCTGGGAGAGGCCTTCGGACAGGTACAGGCCCACCGCGCCGCTGAAGTCGAGGCCGCCCGGCAGCGCCTGGCGGCCGCCGATGAGGCCCTGGCACAGGCGGGGGCCACAGCCGAGGCGGCGCTCGCCGGGCTAAAGCGCCTGTCCGAAGGGACGGCGGCAGCGCGCCAGGCTCTTTCCGAGTGGCAACAGGTCAGCCACCGTCGGTCGGCAGCCGCCGACCGCCTGGCGGCAGCCATCAGTGCCCTCGGCGAGACGGGCGATGCCCTTAGCGTGGCCACCGGAGCCGTGCCCGCGCCGGGCGAGATAGCGGCGGTGCTCGGACCGGCGCAGGCGGCCTTGAAAGCCTGCCGCCAGGCCGCCGAGGAAGCCAGCAGGCTTCGAGGCCGACTGGAGCGACGGCCGCAGGCCGAGCTCTCGCTCACTCAGGCCAGGGACCGGGCCGAGCCCGCGGCGTCCTTGCTGGCGGTCCTGCGGGCCAAGGTCAAATCGCTCGGGTTCGACCCGGCGGCCTTGGCCGGCGCCCTGAAGGCCTGGAAGGAAGCCGAAGTCCTGGCTCAAAAAGCCGACCAGTCCGCCCGCCTGGCGCGCCTCAACGCAGCCACGGCTGCCGCTGAGGCTCAGGCCCAAGCCAAGCGCTGGGCCGAAGCCCAGGCTCAGCATGCCCTCCTAGCCAAGCTCGAGTCCTCGACCGTGCACCTGAGCCGCACCTCCGAACTGCTCAACGCCTTCCGCAACAGCGTGGTGGCCTCGGTCGGGCCCCGCTTAGCCGTGCAGGCGGCCGAGCTGTTCGCCGAGCTCACCGATAATGAGTACGACCGTTTGGAAGTCGACCCCGAGACCTACGGCCTACGCATCTGCGACGGGGGCATCTCCTATGACTTGGGCCGGTTCTCCGGCTCCGAAGTCGACCTCGCCAATCTCGCCTTGCGCGTGGCCATAAGTGAGCACGTGCGTTTCCAGGCCGGGGGCACCGTCGGCCTGTTGGTCCTCGACGAGGTCTTCGGACCGCTGGACGAAGAGCGCCGAGCGCGTATGCTGCTGGCGCTGGAGCGCCTGCGGGGGCGTTTCCGCCAGATCCTTGTGGTCACCCACTCGATGGAGATAAAAGAGCAACTGCCCAACGCCATCGAGGTCGTAAAAATGCAGGGCCGGCGGGCCACGGCCCGGCTCATCGGCGCCTGACCGGCACCGCCTGACCGGCACCGCAGCACCGGCACCCGCTAGCAGGCCGTCAGCTTTACCCGGCCGTCTTCGACCTCGGCCTGGTGCGTGACCCGGAGGTCCTCCAACAGTCTCCTGTCATGCGAGACGATCAACAGCGTCCCGTCGTAGGCGTCCAGCGCCATCTCCAACTGTTCGATAGCCGGTAGGTCGAGATGGTTAGTCGGCTCGTCGAGCACCAGGAAGTTCACGCTGACAGCCTGGAAGCACGCCAGCTGGGCACGGGTACGCTCCCCTGGCGACAAGGTCGCCAGGGGGCGGTCGACATGTTCGGTGCCCAGACCGAACTTGGCCAGGAGCGAGCGAGCCTCGGCCAGCTCCAGGCCCGACAGGCGAAGGAAGCCGGGCAGGAGCCGCTCGGCCGGGCCGGCATAATCGCCGTCGGGGGACACCAGGCCGGCACGGTGCTGAGCGAGCTCGCCGGGCACGACGCTCGGGCCCATGGACCGTTTGCCCGACACGAGCGGGGCTCGGCCCAGGACCGTCTCCACAAGGGTCGTCTTGCCGGCGCCGTTGCTCCCGGTGACGGCGACCCGGGCGCCCCACTCGACCAACAGGTCGACCGGCCCCAGACGGAAGTCACCCTTTTGCACCACTGCCTCGGACAGCGAGACCACGACCGCGCCGGCGCGGGGGGCAGTTGCCAACGTGTAGCGGAGCTGCCACGGCTCCCAGGGCTTGCCGACTTCTTCCAGGCGCTGCAGCGCCCGCTCCGTCCGCCTCGCTCGGGCCGCCAACTGTTCGGTCTTGTTTATGCGGAAATCTCGTTGGAGCTTGTCCTTGTCTTTCGGCGCGCTGCGCTCGCGCGACGTACCGCTGGTCGCCCACTGCCGCTCGCGCTGGGCCCGCTCGGTCAGGTCCTCACGGTTGCGCCGGTACTTCTCGTACGCCTCCTGGCGGTGCCCGGCCGTCAGCGCCTTCTCCTCCAGATAGGCCGCCCACCCGCCTCCGTACAGGACCGACTTGCGGGTATGAGGGTCGATCTCGAGGACAGAGGTGACCGTGCGGGCCAGGAAAGCGCGGTCGTGGGAAACGACCACGGTCCCTCCGCTCAGAGCGAGCACGAACTGCTCGAGCACCTCGAGCCCGGCGAAGTCAAGGTCATTGGTGGGTTCGTCCAACAGCGGAACGTCAAAGCGCGACAAGGTGAGCGCAGCCAGGCCGGCCCGCGCCAGTTCGCCCCCGGACAGGGTTGCCATGGACGACCCGAGCAGGTCGGCGCCGGCTCCCAGCGCGGCCAGCCTGGCCGCGGCGCGCTCCTGGAAGCCCCCCGGGTCGACCTGGTTGAACCGGGCCAGGGCTCGGTCGTAACCCTCTTGTGCCGCCGGGCTCAGGTCCCCCGCCGCCACAGCGGCCAGGGCCGAGCCCATGGCCTCCTCGGCCTGGGCAATTCCGCAGCTGCTCCGCAGGTACTGCTCGACCGTCTCCTCTCGGGGACTTTGCCGGTTTTGGGCCAGGTAACCGACGGCGGCGGAAGGGGGCGAAACCTCCACCCTGCCCGCGTCAGGCAGCTCAAGGCCCGCCAATATGCGCAGCAGGGTCGTCTTCCCAATGCCGTTCGGGCCCACGACCCCCATGCGTTCGCCCGGGCCCAGAGTCAGCGAAACGCCGCCCAGCACCACCTGGCCCGATCGGTGCCGGCACAGGTCCGTGGCTTTGAGGACAGCGCCGGAGGCCCCGCCTGGGAGCGGGAAAGCACCGGGACGGGAACGCAGCCGGCGACCGGCGGGTTCACTCACCGGCTTCGTCGGCCAGCAAGGCGGCCAGTTGCGCGGCGTTGCGTACCCCGAAGTCCTGGTAGCAGTTGTTCATGAGCAAATGCACCCTGGAGGCCGTCTGTGCCAACTTGCGGGCCCGCCCCGCCCACTCCGCCAGTTCTGCCTCGCTATAGAGGTAGCGGAACCGCTCGGCGGCGCTCACATTGCGGGCGTTCCAGGTGCTGTCGGCCCGCCCGTGGAACCGGACGACGGCCAGGTCGTCCCGGGTGGCGGCCAGCACGGTGGGGAGCCCGGAAACGGGCGGGGCGTCGACCACCACGGTGGCCAGGCCGAGATCTCTCAGGAGGTCGAGCGTCCGCTGGCGATCGGCTTCTTCCCACCACTTGGGCGAGCGCAGCTCAACGCATCCCAGGGTGCTCCCGAGGCGTTCGGCCAAGCGGGCCAGCTCGTCGCGGTTGGAGCGCCGAGGCACGAACCATGGCGGGTACTGGAACAGCACCGCCCCGAGGCGGCCTCCTTCGTCCAACGGGCGCAGGGCGTCCAGGAACCGCGCCCACACTTCTTCCAGCGCGTCGGGAGGCAGATGATGGGCATAGACGCGGCGCTCTTCGGCCACATCAGGCGTCAGTTGCTGGCGGATATCTGGCCACAGCGCGGCCGGGTCGACGGGGTGCCCAGTCAGCATCCCGTAAGCCTTTATGTCGAAGCAAAAGCCGTCCGGGACGCGCTCGGCCCACGAGCGGGCCAGTTCCCGGGTCGGGGGCCGGTAATAGGTGGCGTCCGCTTCGACCAGAGAAAACTGCCCGGCGTAGTAGCGCAGCCTGTCCTCCGCGCTCATAGAACGTTTGGGGTACCAAGCCGTCTGCTTGGTCAAGGTCGGGTCCGTCCACGAGCACGTGCCCACCATCAGCGTGGCTCCGCCCAACGGCACTACCCGGGCCGGCGCCGGGACGCCCGACGGCTCGTCGGACCAGAGCGCTGGTTCTTTGGGCGTCGACAACCCGGCCCGCCTCAGGTGCCGCTGATCACCAGGATGCGCCCGCACTGGTCGCAGTGCTCGAGCGACCCGGCCGCTTCGTGACGTATGCGGTCAAGCTCCATGGCGGGCAGGGTCAGGTGACAACCGTCGCACCGGCCCCCGGTCAGCCTGGCCACGGCAACGCCTCCCAGGTGCTGGCGCAGGCGTTCGTAAGTGGCCAGCAGCTCGGGGCTTATGCCTTGGGCGGCCTCCTGGCGCTGCCCTTGGAGCAGGGAGAGGCTGGCATCCACGTCCGCCTCGGCCGCCTCCAGCGCCAGGGAGAGCTCGCCGGCCCGTTCGGAAAGCTCGGCCAGATGGGCGTCGTGCTGGGCCAGCTGCTTGTCCAGTGGTTCTCGCTCCTCCATCAGGCCGAGGACACGGTCCTCCAGCTCCGAGGCCCGCCGGCGGAGGCCTTCGACGTCGTTGGCCATGGCCTGGAGCTCGCGCGACGCGGAGACTGTCCCGCCGTAAAGCCTTTTGTTGACCTGCAGGGCCCTGTCCTCGGTGGCCTTGAGCTCCCGTTCTGCCTCGGCCTGGCGGACGGCGACCACGTCTTGGAGGGCGGCGACCGCGGACCGGGCCGTCGTCTCCTGGGCGCGAGCCGCGTTGAGTTCGGCCAATTGTGACCTCTCGGGCAAATGGGCTTTCCTGTGCAGGTCCTGGTCTATCCGAGTGTCATGGTCCTGAAGGTCCAAAAGGGCCTCGAGATCGGCAGTATTTACGGTCATGGCGTGGTCACCACCGGGGTCGCCGCCGGCGTGTGCACCGGGGAAGTTGGGGATGGGCTTGTGGGAGCAATGCCTCCCGCCTGGGTCGGTGCCCGCCGGGGACCGGGGGGCACAGTGGTCGTCGTCGTGGTGGTGGCGCATGGGACCAGTTCGCCGTCCCAGACACACGCGGTGGCCCCGACGCCGTCGTGCGACAACAGGTCGTCTTCCTCGAGACTGGCCGAGTAGATGTACTTGACCGGCGGTAGATCGTAGGTGTCGGGTGTGGGGAAGGCAATGTAAGACGAGTGGGCCAGGACGTACTGCATGACGTCGTGCCAGATTTGCGTCGGGTAGTCGGCACCATAGACCTCGACGCCGTTGACGTACATCGGCACCTCGCCCTTGGGGTCGCCCAGCCAGACCGACGAGGCGACGGTGGGGGTAATCCCGTTGAACCAGGCATCGACACTGTTCTCGGTGGTACCGGTCTTCCCGGCCACGTCGGCGTTGCTCAGCGCCGCCGCCGTGCCCGTGCCGTACTGGACGACCGCCCGCAGGGCCACCAACGCCTCAGCCGCCACTTGAGCTGAGAACACCCTGCGGCCCGGGCCCTCTCCGTTGTAGATGACATTCCCGGTGTCGTCCACCACCCGGCTGACGAACCTCGGGGAATGGTAAATGCCCCCGTCGGCCACCGTGGCGTAAGCGGCAGCCATCTCGAGGGGCTTGACGGCTTCGCTACCAATCACGAGCGACGGGTTCATCGGGTTGAGCGTCAAGTCCGTCAGTCCCATGCTGTGGGCCACGTTGATGACTTTGGACAGGCCCACCTGGTGGGCCAGGCGCAAAAAAGCGCAGTTTATGGAAAGCGCCGTGGCCTCGACGATGCTCACTACGCCGTTGGGGTCGCCGGGGTCGTTGTTCATCAGCCGGTTCAGGTTGTAGCCGTTGGCTTCCGGCACCCCGGGGAACAGGACGGCGCACGGAGAAGTGGCCAATACCGAGTCGTAGACGTTGTAGCCCATCTCGAGGGCGGCGATGAGCGTGAAGAGCTTGAACCCGGAGCCTGGTTGGCGCTGCCCCTGGGTGGCGTCGTCGAACTGGTCGGTCCCGGGGTGGGGCCCTCCCACCAGCGCCTCGACGTTGCCCGTGCGGGGGTCCAGGACAGCGAAGGCGGACACCACGTCGGAGAGGCTGGAGGGGATGTCCCTGACCGAGACATCCTGGGCGTAGGCCTGCAACGACGGCACGTCGTTGGTATAGATCTTCAGGCCGCCGGCGAACAGGGCGCTCACGCGCTCTTCCGAGGTGGCGCCAAGGGCGGGGTTGGCGAGCAGTTCGTTGACGACCTGGTCCACGTAATAGCCGTTGATGGTGTAAGAAATCCCGGGCGCATCGTGGACCACGGTGGGCAGGGGGGTCTCGTTGGCGATGACGGCCTGTGCGGGCGTGATCGACTTGTAAAGGACCATGCGTGAAAGCACCTCGCTGCGTCTTTCGCGCGCCCCCAGCGGGTTGGTGATGGGGTCATAGCCACTGGGGGCCTGGATCAGGCCCGCGAGTAGGGCCGCCTGGGCGACGTCGATGCGGTCGGCGCCCTTGTCGAAATACTCCTTGGCCGCCGCCTGGACGCCATAGGCACCGTTGCCCAGGTAGACGAAGTTCAAATAAGCGTCCAGGATCTGCGCTTTGGAGTACTTGTCCTCCAGCCGCTCGGCCAGGACCGCCTCCCTTACCTTGCGGCTGATGGTCTTTTGGTCGGTCAGGTAGAGGCCCTTCACGAGTTGTTCGGCAATGGTCGAGCCCCCCTGGACCACCGAGCCGGCGTTGACGTCGGCCAGCATGGCCCGGACGACCGATTCCACGTCCATGCCGCCGTGCAACCAGAAACTGTGGTCCTCGGTGTCCAGCACGGCGTCGATTAGCACCGGGGAGATCTGGTCGAGGGCGACAGGCTGACGGTTGAGGGCCGAGCGCAGGGTAGCCATCACCGAGCCGTTGGCGGCGTAGATCACCGAAGGGACCTGAGCGGCGGTAACGAGGTCCGGAAGGCGCACCTCCGTGGCCGTGGCGGTGTCGTGGACGAGGCGGCCGGTCGAGTACGCCACTCCGACCAATGCCGCCGCCACCATGGCCCCCGCCGACACTATTACGAACACGAGACGCACTAGGGAGCGGCCGAAATGGGACATTTTCCTCAAACCACTGTACCGACCCTCAACTCTACGCCGACGTGCACCGCCCCGGCCGGGCCCGGGCAACGGGTGCTCAGTGGGCCAGCAAGCGCCGGGCGGCCTCGGCGATCTGTTCGACCTGGGGCAGCGTGGCCCTCTCCAGGAGGGGTTCGTACGGGATATGCGTGTCGGCGGCGCCTATCCGGCACACTGGCGCGTCCAGGTCGTCGAAGCAGTGCTCGCCCGCCCACGACGCCACCTCGGAGGCGAAACCGCAGGTGAGATGGTCTTCCGACACCACCAGCAGGCGCCCCGTGCGTGCGACTGACGACGCCACCAGCTCCTTGTCCCAGGGGGCGATGGACCGAAGGTCGATGACCTCCACGCTGGCGCCGGTCTGGCCGGCGGCCAGCAGCGAGCGCTCCACCGTGGCGCCATAGGTCACGATGGTGAGGTCGCGGCCCGCCTGCACGGTGCGGCCCTTGCCGAACGGCAACCGGAAGCCTTCCGCCGGGTAGGCGTCCTCGGTGTAACGCTGGCGCAAAAGGTGCTTGTGCTCGAGGAAAAGTACCGGGTCCTCGCCGGCCAGGGCCGTGCGCAACAGGCCCACGGCATCGAGCGCCCGGGACGGCATGACGATCACGAGCCCGGGCACATGGGCGAATATCGACACCCCCGACTGGGAATGCCAGTTAGCCCCTCCGGCCAGGTAGCCCCCGATCGGTACACGCAGGACCATCGGGCACGACCACTGCCCGGCCGAGCGCCACCTCACCGTGGCCGCTTCGCTCTTGATCTGCTGCATGGCCGTCCAGATGTAATCGAAGAACTGGACCTCGGGCACCGGTCGCAGTCCTCGCATGCCCTGGCCAATGGCCCGGCCGACGATATTGGCCTCGGCCAGGGGCGTGTTGAAACAGCGGTCGGAGCCGAACTTTCGCTGCAAGCCGAAAGTGGTACCGAAAACGCCTCCTTTACCCTCGAGCTCGTCCAAGAGCTCGGGCGGGGCGTCAGCCACGTCCTCACCGAACACCCGGACCCGGGGATCTCTGGCCATGGCCTCATGTAGGGCCAGGCGGACCGCTTCCCCGAGGGCGACCACGGGCCCCTCCTCGACGGCGAGGTCGGCGCCTGCCGCCCGGGCACCCCGGCCCGGGTAGGCCGCTTGCTCGTCATATTCGTCCGGCGCAATGTCGGGCAGGTCGACCAGGTGCTCGAACATCGTGGCAGGGCTCGGTCGCGGCGCCGCCAGCGCCTCCTTCGCCGCTTCTGCCACCAGCCGGCGGGCCTCTTCACGCATCTCAGCCATTTCGTCGGAGGAAAGCAAGCCCCCCTCGAGCAGGGCCCGCTCCAGGATGGCAATAGGGTCGTTCCAGACCTCGTCGTCCAGCTCGGACTTGGGCCGGTACTTGCTCTGGGTGTCGGCTGACGAGTGAGAATACGGCCGCGTCACGGTGGCGTGGACCAGGGCCGGGCCGAGGCCCTGGCGGACGCCGGCCACGATACCGGGGGCATTTTTGCGGACTTCGAAATAGTCCCGACCGTCAATGCGGTGGACGGCCAGCCCAGGGAAGCAGCTCACCAGCTCGGAAATCGGTCCCGGAGACTGTTGGGACGCCGGGACCGAGATCGCATAACCGTTGTCGGCTACGACGTACAAGAGGGGCAGGCGCAGGGTGCACGCGGTATTGAGGCTCTCCCAGAACTCGCCCTCGGAGGTCGCCCCCTCGCCCAGTGAGACATAGGTGACCTCACCGTCGCGGGCGGCGCAACCGGCCGGTAACTCGTGGCGATGGGCGGTTATATACCGTCCAGCCTCGGCGCAACCGACCGCGGGCAGGCACTGTGAACCAGTGGGGCTCGACTGAGTGACAATGTTGAGGTGGCGCGCTCCGAAATGGCTCGGCATTTGGCGGCCGGCAGACGCCGGGTCGTTGGCCGCGCCGACGGCCTGCAAAAGCAGGTCGGTAGGGCTGACGCCGAGGGATAAGACGAGCGACCGGTCCCGGTAATAGGGAAAAAACCAGTCATAAGCGGGCCGCAAGGACCGGGCCAAACCGAGGCACAATGCTTCGTTACCTGCCCCGGAAATATGGAAGAAACCCCGGCTCTGCTTCTGCAGAGTAATTTCGCGGTCGTCGATGCAACGGGAGACCAGGGCCAGACGGTAATCACTGATGAGCTCGGGCACGGGGACGCCCCGGAACATTTCCGGGCTCTCGCCGGCAGGCATCGCCGCCACCGTCCCCTGGCTCCCCACCACCGTCACCTGGTTTCCCGCCGCCAGGCCTGCCGTCGTGGGCGTCCCGCTACTCGTACCGGTGCCCGGCGCCAGGAGAGCCACAAGCCAAAAGCTTAGCGTTAGCGGTTGCGCCAGCGAAACAAACTCCGTGACATTCTTGTAAAAGCTCTAATAATAAACATTATGGCGTCCGACTGATGAACGCCTGAATATTTGGTCGCCACCAGGCGGGCTGGGGCCGCCCACCTTTGCTTACGGCTGCCAGATCATGAACGCCAGCGCCATGAAGAACAAGGCGTCGCAGACCATCGCTCCCCGGCTCGCCACCAGGCCGGAGCGTGCCACCCGGGCCCGGGCGGCCCCATCGAGCCCGGCTGGCCCGGCTGGGGGCGGGCCCGCGCCCGGCGCCACCAGAGCGGCGCCGACCCGGCCCAGGGCGGGGACCACGACCAGAGCGGCAACCAGGGCCGCAGCTGCCCACAGCCCGAACGCGCCCAGGTCCCACGCCTGCGCCACTCCCCCACCATGGGGCTCGGCGGCCAGAGCCCCCAGCCCGAGCCACGGCACCGCCAGGAGCGCCCACCAGAGCCCCGCCGGCCGCCTGAAATAACGCACCAGCTCCTCGATGGTCATGCCCGCCGGCGCCGCCGAGGAGGCTTGGTCCGCCGCCTCGCCCGCCAGGTCGGTAACGGGGCCCGCCAGGTCAGTAACGGTGGCGAAGTGCGTGGCACGCCCGGCGTACGTGCCGGCGAACCCGATGCTGGCGAAACCGGTGAGCGCAGCCGCCACGTGCAGCACCAGGAGCGTGTAAAAGAGCACGTAAGAACCGGAGGCCGCAGCCAGTAGGGGTCTGAGCATCGGCACCGGTGCCAATATGTCCGCTCGCCGCCAAGGCGCGCCACACGCGGGCCGGGAGCGCCATCCTCGGGTGAGGGCCTTGCCATCATGTATGAGCCGGCCCGGCCCTGCGATGATCGCAATAGTGCACCGCAGACGGCTGGCGACGCTTACGGGCCTGGTCGCTCTGGTGCCGGCCGTTCTGGCCGGCGGGTGCGGCCGGTCCACCCCCAAGGCTCTGACGCCCACGACCACGGCGACCGCGGCGACCACCACGACTACGGCGACCNNGCGACCATCACGACTACGACCACTACGACCACTACGACGGCGGCGACCAGCACGACGGCGGCGCCGCGCCGGAGCGTCGCTGCCTCATCGTCTACTACCAGTCCGGCTGCCTGGCGGCCCCCGTCCCCGGAGCCGACAGCGTCACAGGCCGCTTACGAGCTGGTCGGGGCGTGGGCGGACAACGACCGCAAGGCGGCGTTGGCCGACGCCAGCCCCGCCGCGGTCGCCGCTCTGTTCGCCAACCCCTACCCACCCGGCGGCCCTCAGTACCGGGGGTGCAGTACGCCCCCAGGCAACGCCCAGTCCAGTTGCGTCTTCCGCTCGGGCAACGACCTCCTGTCCCTGACAACCGTCGCCTTCCCCGACGGCTGGGGGGTCACCGCCGCCATTATGGAGTCCTGAACGGCCGCGGCCAGCGGCGAACGGGCCACCCGAGTGGCCCGAGACTGGCAGAATGGGCGCGATGCCGCTGAACGGTACCTTCGACGTCCTCGATTTCAGCTCCGTGATGGAGCTCTTGGCAGACCGCCGCATGAGCGGCCGCCTGCACCTCCGGGGCCGTTCTTACACCGCCAACCTGTTCTTCGTCGACGGCGTCATCGTCGGTGCCGACCAGTCTGAGCACCAGGCCGCCGGGGTGGCGGGCGATGCTGCCCAACGCATCCAGGAGACCTGTTTCGAGCTCATGGGGACGGACCGGGGCAACTTCGAGTTCCACCCGGGACGGGCGAGCGCCCCTGTCGGGGGCACCAACATGTCGGTTGAGGAGGCCCTCGAGCAGGCTCGCCGGCGCTTGGCGGAATGGCAGGAGCTCCAAGCCCTGATCCCTTCGCTCGAGGTACAGCCGCGTCTGGTCTCCGAGCTCGACCCGGGCCAGGTGACCCTCGACCGGGAGCAGTGGCGAGTCCTCACGGCGGTGGACGGCCGCCGCAACCTGCGTTCTATCGGGCGGGCGCTGAACCTGTCCGACTTCGAAGTCTGTCGGGCCATGCGCCAGCTGTTCAATGCCAAGGTCATAGAGCTCGATATGAGGCCGGTCGGCATGTCGGGGATAAGCGAGCTGGAGGCGCCCCTCGTCACCGAACAGGTCACGATCAACGGGAAGCGAGCGACTCGCGTGCGCACCAACCCGGTGCCCGCGAAGTCGGACACCCCGGGCGAGGAGGAGGGCACGCCGCCGGCTCCCACGATCGTGATCTCGCCCACCAAGCAGAGACCCGAGATCCGGCCGGCCCCGCCGATGGCGGACCGCCGTCAAGCTACCGACACCAACTGAGCGGAGGGGCCGGCGCGGCCGACTGAGACTAACGTAGCCGCCATGGCTGGGACCGAGGTCCGACCCGCTGACAAGCTGCCGGCCAAGCGCGTCTTTATCGACGTGCCCTTCCGCCTGCACGGCCACGACCCCCACTGGGTGCCGCCACTGCGCCTCAGCGTCTACGACCGCCTATCCCGGCGCCATCCGGCCGGGGCCCATCAGCGTTGGGCGCTGTGGACGGCGCACCGGGACGGCAAAGCCGTGGGCCGCATCGGGGCGTGCATCGATTCCAGTTTCAACGAGGTCCAAGGCGAGTCCTGGGCGTGGGTGGGCTTCTTCGATGCCGTCAACGACGCCGAGGTGGCGGGCTCGCTTTTCGACGTCGCCCTCGACTGGTCCCGGCGCCAGGGTGCCAAGACGGCCGTCGGGCCGGCCAATTTCACCACCAACGACGAGCTCGGCCTCCTTGTCGAAGGCTTCGACACCCCGGCCACCCTGCTCACCCTGGAGAACCCTACTTATTACGAGCAGCTGTGGACGGGCGCCGGCTGGGAGCAAGCCATGGACCTTTACGGGTACATGTTCAAGCGGGACGCCACGGCGCTGTCCGAACGCCAGCGCCGCACCCTGCAGAGGTTGCGTGAGCGCGCTCACGTGACGGTGCGTCAGCTCGACAAGAAGGACTACGCCGCCGATGTGGGCCGGTTCTTCGAGCTTTACAACGCCATCTGGCAACACAACTGGGGCTTCGCGCCCATGCCCGAAGCCGAGATCCGCCACCTGGCCAAGCAGATCAAGCAGATGATCAACCCACGCTGGGCCTTCGCCTTGGAGCGCGACGGGGAGCCGGTGGCCGTCTGCCTGGCGCTGCCCGACGTCAACCAGCTCATGTTGAAGATCCGCAGCGGCCGGCTCCTGCCCACCGGCTGGCTGCCCCTCCTGTTCGGGATGAAGCGCCTGAAGCAGGTGCGTGTCATCGCTCTGGGGGTCCGGGCCGACGTCATGAGCGTGGGCCTGGGCCCGATGCTCTACTCAGAGATCGTGCAGCGCCTGTACGACGACGGCATCGAGACGGCGGAGGCGTCCTGGACGCTCGCCATCAACCACCGGATAAACAGCCAGCTGGAGGACATGGGGGCCCGCCGCTACAAGGTGTGGCGCCTCTACAAAAAGGACCTTTGACCCGGGACCTCGCTTCGGCTCGGCGAGGCGCCTAGCGCTCCCGGTTCAAAGGCAAGCCATGCCAGCCGCGGGCCAAGGCGTCCGCGAGCACCTGCGCCGAGGTCCGCTCGGGTCGCCAACCGAGCACCTTGTGCGCCTTGGCCACCGACAAGGCCAGCGGCCCGTCTATGAGGATGGCGCGGTCTACGCCGAACGGGGTGATGCCCAACCGCCGGCCCAGCCGCGAGCCGGCCAGCAGAGCCCAGCGTGGCACAGTGACGACGCGGCTGCCGGCGACGGCCGCCGCCTCCGGGGCGCTGAGCCAGTCCTGCGGGGCAATGTTGAACACCTCGCCGGCCACGCCCCGCCCCGGGCCCGCCAACGCTCGCCCGACCGCCTGAAGTCCGCCGACGGCGTCACCTTCGTCCAGCCACTGCACCGCCTGGCGCACGCCCCGTACGGCCGGGACAGCAAGGCGATAGCCCTGAACTGCGCGGGCCACCCTGGCATCGGCGTGAAGACCGAGCACGGCCGCCAGGCGCACGATGGCCCAGTTGCCGTGTTCCTGGGCACAGATGGCCTCAGACAGCAGCTTGTGGCCTCCATAGGGGCATTCGTGGTTAGGACGGGCGGGGTCGTCCTCGCCCAGGGGCAGGGGGTTGTCCGGCCAGGCGCCATAAACGGCGGCCGAGGACACCACTACGACGGCGCCGGGACGGGCCCGCAGGATGTTGCGGGTGCCGTCCACGTTCACTTCGGCCATCGTCGCCAAGCCGCCGGCGCCCCCGCCCTGCCAGACCTGGGCAGCCAGGTGGTAGAGGACGTCAACCCCCTCCAACGCCCGGCGGGCGGCGGGGTCACGGACGTCGGCGCACACGTGTACCGAGCGGGCGCCTTGCAGCCCGGCGAGGGACCGGCCCAGGGGGCGCCGGGCCACCGAACGCACCTCAGCGACTTCGGGGCTCGCGGCCAAGCGGGCCAGGAGCAGCCCCCCTATATGCCCGGTGGCGCCGGTCAGGCCCACCACCAGCCCCCCCGAGCTCATCCTGCCCGCCCGCCGTCCGGCGCCGAGGGAGGAGCGCCCGAGCTCAAACGCTGCCTTCGAGCTCCAGCAGGCCCAGGAGGCGCTCGCGCCCGGATTCGACCACGCCGTCGCGGGCGATCTCTTCGAAGGCATCGAGCGCCCTGTCGATCTGCTCCTCGGTGTGGGTGGCCATCACCGATGTCCGCAGCATGGGCCGCTGGACCGCCGGCGGGATGGAGCAGTTGGTGTACACGCCCCGGTCGAGCAGGGCTCGCCAGAGGATGCCCGTCCCGAGCAGGTCGTCGACGTGCACGGGCACGATGCAGCTCTCGGTGCCGCCCACATGGAAGCCGAGCTCGGACAAGCCGCGGCGCAGCCTCTCGGCCAGGGCCAGTACGGTCTGGCGGCGCCAGTCCTCTTCCCGGGCGATCTTGGCCGCGGCCAGAGCCGCCCCCAGGGAGGCGGGGACGTTGGACGCCGTGAACAGGATGGGCCGGCAGTACAGGCGCAAGTACTGGATCACCGCCGCCGGGCCGGCTATGAACCCGCCGCAACTGGCCAGGGACTTGGAGAAAGTGCCCATGATGAGGTCGGCCCGTACCCCCCGTGCCGCGGAGGTGCCCGAACCGGACGGGCCCACCACCCCCAAAGCGTGCGCCTCGTCCACCAGGAGGCGGGCCTGGTGCTGGTCGCACAGGGCCCGTATTTCCGCCAGAGGCGCCCAGTCGCCCTCCATCGAGTAGATACCGTCGACGGCGACGAGCACTCCCCCCGAACCTGGCTGCGAGCGCCACGACTGCAAGCCCCGGCGCAAACTGTTGGGGCGGTTGTGGCGGAAGGCCCGGAGCACCCCGTCGGCCAGGCGGGCCCCGTCCACCAGCGACGCGTGGGCGGCCGAGTCGCAAAAGACGGCGTCGCCCACCTGGACGAGGGTGGCTATAAGGCCCAGGTTGGCCGTGTAACCGGTGGTGAAGACCAGCGCCTGCTCCATGCCCACCCAGTCGGCCAGGAACTCTTCGAGCTCGGTGTGCAGCGGCAAGGTGCCGTTGAGCAACCGGCTGCCTGTGAGCCCGGTGCCATAGCGGGCCACGGCGTCCATGGCCGCCTTTTTGACCCGGAGGTCGGTCGTGAGGCCGAGGTAGTTGTTGGAGCCCAGCATGACCAGCTCCGACCCGCGGTAGGTGATCGTCGGGCCGATCTCGCTCGAGAGCTCACGGTAAAAGGGGTTGAGCCCGAGCGCCTCGGCGGCGGCCCACTGCTCGGGGACAGTGCACTTCTCGAAGATGTCGGCCGAGACCGGGACGGGGGCACCGCCGGCTCCATTGATATCACTCAACTGCCATTGCCCCAGCGCAGGTTCTCGACGCGCTTCTCCCACGCCTCGTGGCGGTTGCGAGCGTCCTGTATGAACGGGGACCAGCTGATGGCCTTGATGAGGCCACGGTTGACCTGCTCGGCGGGGGGCCGCAAAGGCCGCAGGATGTCGCAGAAGAGCACCACCCGGACCTCGTCAGTACCGTTCCAGGCCTCATGGGTGTAACCGTCGTCGAACAGAAGGCTCTTGCCCTCCTCCCAGTGAGCTTCCTCCCCGCCCACTTTTATGCCTGACGCCAGGGCGGGCTCGGGCACCTTCAGGGCCAGGTGGTAGCGCACCACCCCTCGCCACGGGCCCCGGTGGGGCGGGATGTGCTTACCCGGGGAAAGGATGGAGAAGAACCCCGTCACCAGGCCCGGGATGCTGTCGAGGAGCGCCGCCGTCTTCGGGCAGCGGCGGCAATTGGCCTCCGAACGGAACCCGTAGGCCAGGAAAAAGAAGGTCTTCCACCCGTCGTCGTTGCTGATCGAAGCCTGGTCTATGGAAATGTCCTGGAAATTGGGCAGCTCCTCGCGATGGCTGAGCACCTCGTCGAGCTCGGCCCGCACGACGGGCACCATCGCCTCCATACGCCCGACCCAGGGGAAGGTCTCGAGCGACAGGAAAGGCGTCGTCGGCACCAGTGAGTGCTTGAGCACCCAGCTCTCAGTGCTGTGCAGTGCCCGGGCCCCGATCTCGGTGGCTACGGTGACCGCCCGGTCCCGCAGTGCCACCGGCGTAGAGGTCGCAGGGTTCGAAGGGCTCGACATATAAGCGCAGGTTATCCCGCCGACCGTGAGCCGGGCGAAGATGGCTGCCCCTGACAGCGCCGGCCGCCCGGCGGCTAGCGACAACCGGCCCGGGCTACCATCTGGCCGGCCTGCGTCACCACTTGGGAACGTAGCCGCCCCGGCCCATCGAGGCGCTCTCCTGCCAGTCCATATCCTCGTCGACGCCGCCGGAGATCTCGGTGACCCAGTCCAGACGGTCCTTTAGGATGCGCTCCACGCCAGCCTGCAGGGTGGTGGAACTGACGGCGCACGAACTGCACGCGCCCTGTAGCTGCAGCTCGACCACACCGGTCTCCACGTCGGCGCTCAGCAGCAATAGATCTCCGCCGTCCTGTTGGATGATGGGGCGCACCATCTCGATGATCTCGGTCAGTTGGGCGAGGCGCGCCGACTTTTCCTCGTCAGTCAGCGCAGCGGTGGACAGCTCCGGTTCGTTGTGCATCTCATCCGCCATCTTGCCAAAGACGCGGCCGCTACCGGCTACCGCGTCAACCGCTCCCCCGTCCTTCCGCCCCTCGCCAGGGGCGCGGCGCAGCCACCGCCCCACCGTCACTGGCCCGGTGTCACTGACGGGAGGTGCGCCGCCAGCGCAGGTAGGCCTCCATGAACGGGTCCAGCTCGCCGTCCAGTACGGCGGCGACATTGCCCGTCTCGTAGTCCGTACGCAGGTCCTTCACGAGCTGGAAGGGAGCGAGCACGTAGCTGCGGATCTGGGAGCCCCAGCCGATCTGGGCCTTGGGGCCGGCCATAGCCGAGATCTCGGCGGCCCGCTCTTCCCGGGCGCGTTCGGCCAGGCGGGCGGCCAGGATCTGCATGGCCCGGGCCTTGTTCTGGTGCTGTGAGCGCTCGTTCTGGCACGAGACCACCAGGCCGGTGGGAAGGTGGGTGAGGCGCACGGCGGAGTCGGTGACATTGACGTGCTGCCCGCCGGCGCTGGAACTGCGGTATGTGTCGACCCGGAGGTCCTTCTCGTCGATGTTGACCTCGCCGGTCAAGTCCTCGAAGAACGGCACGACCGTCACCGCCGCGAAGCTCGTCTGGCGCCGGTGCTGGGAGTCGAAGGGGGACATACGCACCAGGCGGTGCACGCCGCGTTCGGAAGCCATCAAGCCGTTGGCGTAACGGCCCTTGATGATGAACGTGGCCGACAGGACGCCCGCTTCCTGGCCCAGGTTGACCTCGTCTATCTCCATGGCGAAGCCCCGGCGCTCCACCCAACGCTGGTACATGCGCAGCAGCATCTCGGCCCAGTCCTGGGCGTCGGTACCCCCGTCTTTGGCGTGCACCTCGCACACGGCGTCGAGCTCGTCGTGCTCGCCGGTGAACAGGGAGCGGAGCTCGAGCAGGCTGAGCTCGGAAGCCAGGCCGCCAACAGCCGCCTCCAGCTCACCGGCGACAGAGTCGTCGGCCTCCTCCTGCGCCAGCTGGTAGAGGATCTCAGCGTCCGCCAGCCTGGCCCCGAGCCCGTCCAGAAGGTCGACGTCGTCCTTCAGCGCCGCGTACTCCCGGCCGACCGCCTGAGCTCGCTCGGGGTCATCCCACAGGTCGGGGCGCACGAGCTCGGGCTCCAGCTCCACCAGGCGCTTTCTGGTCGTCTCGATATCGAGATATGCGGCCGCCTCGTCCAGGCGCCGGCGCAGGGCCGAGAGGTCCTCGGAAAGGTCCCGCAACTATTTCCCGTGGCAGAACTTGAACTTCTTGCCGCTCCCGCATGGGCACGGGTCGTTGCGGCCAGCGCGGTCGAACTCCGAAGCCGGGCCCGCCGCCACCCTTGCGGGGGGCACGGCACCGTCACCGGCGCCATCGCCGTTGGCGCGGGCACGCACTTCGCTCGCGCTGAGAGAACCGGCGCCGTCCTCGGCCGCGAATACCACTTCCTCGCCCGGGGCCGGGCCCGCCGCCAGGGCGCCGGCGATGGCCTGCGACCCGAGCACCGGGCCCTCGGGGGCGAGGTACTGGGCGCCGACCAGGCCGGGGTCGATGGCGGGCCGGTCCATGACTTGCACCTGGGCGTGCATGACGTACTTCACGTAGTCGTCGTCGATGCTCGACATCATCTGGCCGAACATCTCGTAGCCGTCACGCTGCCACTCGACCAGGGGGTCGCGCTGGCCCATGGCCCGCAGGTTGATGCCTTCCCGCAGGTAGTCCATTTCGGACAGGTGCTCCCGCCAGCGCTGGTCGATGAGCTGGAGCATGATCTCGCGCTCGAACTGGCGCATGGTGTCGGCCGGGTCCCCGTCGGGCGGGGCGGGCATCGACTGCTCCTTCTTGTCGTAGAACTCGATGGCCTCGCCTACGAGGGCTTCGTAGAGCGAGTCCGTGCCGACCAGGTCCTTCAACGACTCCACGCTCTGCTGGGTGGGGAAGTACAGCCGGGCCTCGGTCAACAAGCCGTCCAAGTCCCATTCCTCGTGGAAGTCGGAGGGGCAGTGCGCCCGGATCATCGAGTCGAGGGCCGACGTGATCACGTCGATGGTGCGCTGGCGGAGATCCTCGCCCTCCATGACCTGGATGCGCCGGGCATAGACCACCTTGCGCTGCTCGTTCATCACCTCGTCGTACTTGAGGACGTCCTTGCGCACCTCGGCGTTGCGGGCTTCGACGTTGTGCTGGGCCCTTTCGATGGCCCGGGTCACCATGCGGTTCTCGATCGGGATGTCCTCGGGGAACCGCCCCATAGCCCACTGCATCATGCCCTGGGCGAACAGGCGCATGAGCTCGTCCTCGAGGGAGAGGAAGAACCGGCTCTCGCCGGGGTCGCCCTGGCGACCGCTGCGGCCCCGTAACTGGTCGTCGACCCGTCGGGCCTCGTGGCGCTCGGAGCCGAGGACGTACAGCCCGCCCAGCTCCCGTACCTGGTCGCCTTCGGCCCCGCATTCCTCTTTGTACTTGGCGAAAAGCTCGTTGAAACGAGCGATGCCCTCCTCGCTCGTGAGCTCGAGGCCCTCGGCCCTGACGGACTCCTGGGCCAGGCCCTCGGGGTTGCCACCGAGCAGGATGTCGACGCCGCGGCCGGCCATGTTGGTGGCCACGGTGACCTGGTGCAGCCGACCGGCCTGGGCGATCACAGCCGCCTCCCGGAAGTGCTGCTTGGCGTTGAGGACCTGATGGGGGATGCCGCGCTTGGCGAACAACCTCGACAGGACCTCTGATTTCTCCACCGAGGCTGTGCCTACGAGCACGGGCTGGCCCTTGTCGTACCGCTCGGCCACGTCGCCCACCACGGCGTTGAACTTCGCCTTCTCGGTGCGGTAGACGTAGTCGGGGAAGTCCTTGCGCACCATCGGCAGGTTGGTCGGGATGGGGACGACCTGGATCTTGTAGGTCGAGCCGAACTCCGATGCCTCCGAAAGGGCCGTGCCCGTCATGCCGGAGAGCTTGCTGTAGAGGCGGAAGTAGTTCTGCAGGGTCACGGTGGCCCAGGTGTGGTTCTCTTCCTTGATCGGGACCCGCTCCTTGGCTTCGACGGCCTGGTGCAGGCCGTCGGACCAGCGCCGGCCCTCGAGGACGCGGCCCGTGAACTCGTCGACGATCTTCACCTCGCCGTCGGCCACGAGGTACTCCTTGTCCTTCTTGTACAGCTCCTTGGCCTGCAGCGCCTTGGTCAGTTGGTGCACCAGGTTGGCCGTGCCCAGGTCGTAGAGGTTGTCGATCCCGAGCAGGCTCTCGACCTTTTCTATCCCGACCTCCGTGGGGGCGACGGTGCGCTTCTCCTCGTCCACCTCGTAGTCCGTCTCCCGGGCCAGGCTGCGGGCCACCCCGGCGAACTGGTAGTACAGGCGGGCAGACTCGCTCGAGGGGCCCGAGATGATGAGCGGCGTGCGGGCCTCGTCGATCAGGATCGAGTCAACCTCGTCGACGATGGCAAAGGGGTGGCCCCGCTGGACCATGTGCTCCAGGCTCCGGGCCATGTTGTCACGCAGGTAGTCGAAGCCGAACTCGGTGTTGGTCCCGTAGGTGATGTCGCAGTTGTAGGCGTCCTTCTTGTCCTGCCACTCGGGCATGTCCGGGGTCACCCGGCCCACCGTGAGCCCGAGGGACCTGTGGATCTTGCCCATCCAGTCCGCGTCGCGCGAAGCCAGGTAGTCGTTGACCGTCACCACGTGCACGCCCTTGGCTTCCAGGGCGTTGAGATAGACGGGAAGGGTGGAGACGAGCGTCTTGCCTTCGCCCGTCTTCATCTCGGCGATCCAGCCGAGGTGCAGGGCGGCCCCGCCCATCAGCTGCACGTCGTAGTGGCGCTGGCCGATGGTGCGCTTGGCCGCCTCGCGCACGACGGCAAAGGCCTCCGTGAGCTGGTCGTTGAGGTCTTGGCCGTTGGCCAGGCGCTCTCGGAACTCTATCGTCTTGTGGGCGAGATCCTCGTCCGAAAGGGCTTCTAGCTCTGGCTCCAGAGCATTGATGTCCGGCGCGAGGGACTGCAGTGCGCGCAGCTTCTTCCCCTCGCCCATCCGCAGGAACTTGGTCAGGACGCTCATAGCACTCTCCAAACTACCAGCAGGCTCCGGCGAACTCAGCCCGCCGGGCTCCTCCAGGCCTCGAACGCGCTAGTCAAGCCGGGCGCGCCGCCTGGGGGCGGCCCGCAGCGTCACTGTCTCTTCGAGGCCCCGGCGGCTGACCTGGTCTTTGACCCCACACTCGCCTGCTGCGTCGCTCGGCGGACCGGCGGCGGCGGCACATGCCCAACACCACCGGCGCCCCGCTCCTCGTCGTCTCCACCCCGGGCCGAGGGTCGGCCCGCCGGCAGGCAGGACTTACTCCTAAGCCGCACCATGCTCAGCAACCACAGGTTGCCTTACGTGGGTCGTTTTGCCTGCGGCTGGCATCGACTTGCAACCACAGACCCGCCGAAGCCCAACTTTAGGCTAGCAGAGGCAGGGCGGCGGGCGGCACTAGACGTCCCGGGCACCGCCGAGGCGCTTCTTCATCCACATGAGGACGTCGATCGGGCCCGGGTCTATCCCGGCGTCGGCGGCCAGCCAGAGCGAAACGTAGTCACCGAAGTACGTGAGGTCGAACAACTGGGCCAGTTCGCCGTCGCCTTGCGCCCGGACCTCGATGACGTCGCTCACCCAGGGCCGGACGATATCGGCAACGATGTCGAAGCGCCGCCCGACCTGAGGGTGCTCGCTGTCGTGGCGCAGGCTGACCAGGCACATCCCCGAGCTCACCTGCTTGGACGCCTCGGCCCACCCGCACACCTCGTTGTGGCACAGCTCGGGCTGGGTGGCCGAGAAGGCCAGGCGCTTGGCGTTCTCGTTGACCTGGGCCTTCCAGCGCAGGCCGGCCACGTAACCGAGCGGCCCCCCGCCGTGGACGACCGGCACCGACGCCCCTATGCGCCGGGCCACCTCGGCCGCCTCGGAGGAGCTCCCGGCGGCGACGAACTCGTCACGTCGCCGCTTGAGCTGCTCGACGGCTCTTTCGACCCAAAGGTCGGCTCCGGGCAGCAAGCCCATCCGCCACAGGACAACCAGGAGCGGCACCGACATGGCCCCGAAGGCGACCCGGGGCCAGGGCACCGGGGGTACTCCTATGCACGGGGCCCCCCACGCCTCGGCCAGGCGGACAAGCTCACCGCCGCCCGCTATAACTACCATCTTGGCCCCGGCCAGGGCGGCGTCCGTGGCCGCCTCTACCGTCTCCTCAGTGGCCCCCGAGCACGAGACGGCGAAGACGAGGGACGCCTCGTCCACGAAGTTCGGGCACTCGTAGCCTTTTACGACCGTCACCGGGACCGGCAGCAGCGGTGAGGCGATGGCCTGGAGCACGTCACCGGATATGCCGCTACCGCCCATGCCGATGACCACCACGTTCTGGATGTCCTCGCGCCGCGGCAGGCCCTTTATCGTGGCCGAGCCCCGGAACGCTTCCTGGACCTGTTCGGGGAAGATGTCGGCTTGGCCGAACATCCCGTCCGTGTCGAGTACTGGCACCTATCGCTCCTCGGATCGAGCCTCGAAATTAGGCTTTATGCCCTCGGCCGCCGCTTTGTTGACCAGTCTCTCGTGCTCCGCCGCGTCAACACTCTCGGCGTCGTCTATGAGCATGTCGGGGATGTCATCTTTTATCACATAGCGCCGCCGCAGACGCGGGTTGTAAAGCGACCCCTCGTCGGCGAAATAAAGCAGTGGTCCCTTGTCCTGCGGGCAGGCCAGGATCTCGAGGAGCATCGGGTCGAGGGCCATGGGTTATGAATGCTCCTTTATGAGAGCCTGCAGCTCGCGTGTGCGGGCGTCGCAGGCGGCCCGGTCCCCGGCCTCGACGTTGAGGCGCACGAGGGGCTCGGTATTGGAAGGCCTTAAATTGAACCACCAGCTGCCGAAGTCCACGGTCAAACCGTCCAGCCGGGACTGACTGGCTTGCGGGTTGGAGGCGGCGAAAGACTTGCCGATGGCGTCGATGACGGCGGCCGGCCGGGAGGCCTCAGTGTTTATTTCGCCTGATTGGGCGTAGGGCTCGAACGGCTTGCGCAACTCAGAAAGAGGCACGCCGGCCCGGGAGATGACTTCCAGGACGACCAGCGCGGCAATGGAACCGGAATCAGCGTTGTAATTATCACGGAAATAGTAGTGGCCCGAGTGCTCGCCGCCGAACACCGCGCCCGTCTCGGCCATGACGCCTTTTATAAAGGAGTGGCCGACCCTGGTCACGACCGGCGTCCCCCCGTTTTCGCGGACCACCTGGGGCACCACTTTGGAGCAGATGAGGTTGTGCAGGACGGTCGAACCCGGGTATTTGTCGAGCATGGCCCGAGCCACTATGGCTGTGGTCGTCGACCCGCTCACAGGTTCGCCCTTGTCGTCCACCAAGAAGCAGCGGTCGGCGTCCCCGTCAAAGGCCAGACCGACATCGGCGCCCCTGGCCAGCACCGTCGCCTGCAGGTCGCGCAGGTTCTCCGCCTGCAGGGGGTCGGCCGGGTGATTGGGGAAATTGCCATCGAGTTCGGGGTAGAGCATCTCCAGTTCGAAGGGCAGGCCGGCGAAGACGGCCGGGACCACCAGTCCCCCCATCCCGTTGGCGGTGTCCGCGATCACCCGCAGTGGCTTGAGCACGCTGGCGTCGACGAAGCTGCGGGCCTTGGCGGCGTACTCGGCCAGGACGTCGCGGTGGCTCACCGTCCCCCGCTCCGGCCCGGGCATCACCCGGAACTGCCCCCGTTCCACGGCGTCGCGGATCTCGGCCAGCCCGGACTCGATCCCGACCGGCTTGGCCCGGGCCAGGCAGAGCTTGATGCCGTTGTAGCGCGCCGGGTTGTGCGAGGCGGTAAACATGGCGCCCGGGGCTTCCAGCGCACCGGTGGCGTAAAACAGCTCGTCGGTCGAGACCAAGCCGAGCAGGACCACGTCCACGCCGGCGGCGGTCACGCCCTCGGTGAAGGCCTCCACCAACTCGGGCCCGGACGGCCGCATGTCCTGGCCGACCAAGACCCGAGGGGCGCCGGCAAAGACGGCGAAGGCGCTGCCCACCTTGCGGGCCAGCGCCGCGTCGAGCTGGTCGGGCACGATGGCGCGGATGTCATATGCCTTGAAGATGTCGTCGAGAGAGGCCATGTTCACTGTGTCCGGTTCACTGTGTCCGTGGACAAGCTAACAAACCCGACGCGTCCCTACGCCTCTCGGGTGGCCGGGGCATCTTCGCCGGGCTCGGCGGAGCCGCCGGCCACAACGCCCGCACCATTACCGCCGTCGGCCCCGTGACCGCTCCCGGCCCCGTTGTGGACGTCGGCGTCCTCGTCGTCGGTGGCACCGGCACCGTTGTGGACGGCCCCGGGGCCCTCAGCGGGCGACGACGGCTCGCGCCCCCATGCCCCCTTCAGAGCATCCCCCAGGTAGGACATGTCCGCCGCCCAGTCGGGCATGCGCACCATGCCGGTACGGCGCACCGAGCGCACGGGGGCGACGGGCCGGCGCACCAGGACCACCAGGCCGATCAGTCCCAAGATGGTGAGGGCCCAGCCCGCGTAGTCCACGGGCGTAGTGCCGTACGACAGGCTCACGTGGTGAGAGGTCGGGACCACCACCATCAAGTTGGGGCTGACGCGGTAGGGCCCCGTGGCCCCCGACGCCTGCCAGTTGGGGAAGTAGGAGATGCTGACCAGTACGGGCACGCCCGTCCGGGAGACGTCGAAGCTGATCGAGGCGTTGTGTTCGACGATGTGACTGACCGTCGTGGACGGCTCCGGCTGCACGGGCAGGCTGTTGACCACGCCGATCTTGGAGTCCCCGTAGGGGACCCTGGCCCAGGACGAGGGCCCGCTGGCAGCCAGGTAGACGTCCCAGTCCGCGGGGGTGTCGTACCAGGTCGTCATCACGCTCAAGTACTTCGGCTGGCTCGAGTTGTTGAGCCCGTCCATGACAACAGGCTGGTCGGCCAAGGGGCGCACCCGGGGCGAGCCGAGGACCATGTAGACCTTCCAGAACTGGCGCTGGATGCCGGTCGGCCCGCCGGTGTTGCCGGCGTAGCTGATCTCGAAGGGCCCCAGCGTGTCGATGAGCTTCAGGGAGGGGTCGGCGGCCGCCTGTTGCTGGAGCTCGGTATTGAGCGCCATGTAGTACTTGACGCCGAGCATTTGCAGGTGCTCGGCACCGAGCGTCACGTCGGGCCCGCTGGCATAGGGGATCCCGACCATCGGGTCGGACGGCTGGAGCGACAGCTCCGACTGGTCGATGAAGTGGAACGGGGTCGTGGCCGAGGCCTCGTAGTAGAGGCCCTCCATCGAGTCGATGCACCCGTTGGTCCAGTAAGGCAACATCGTGAGGGCGTCCGGCGTGCCGTAGTTGTTCATCTGGGACTGGTACTCCCACATGAGGTCGCCACAGCCGTAGGTCTTTGAGAGCTTCTCGAGGGAGGTGACGATGTCCTCGTACTCGGGCCAGCGGGTCTTGGCGCACGCCGCCGCTTCGCCGGGGTCGGTGGCCAGGGACGTGCACCCGGCCTGGTAGCCGCTGTAGTTCCAACTGATCCAGCTCGGGATGTAGGACTCGCTCTTCTGGGGTATGCCGAGGAACTCGTAATCGCCGTTGGCCACACCATGCTCGCCCGGGAGTATGCGCAGCGGGAAACCCACCCACACAAGGACCAGCACCAGGACGATGAGGGGCGCCGGCAGCATCGCCGCCCGCAGCGTCACCAGGTAATTGGTGCTCCGCTGCGCCACCAGCCAATAGAGCTCGGCCACCGCCAAGGCGGCCAGGACGTAGAGGGCCAGGAACCAGAAAGGCAGTACCCGGTTGTTCCACAGGATGCTCTGGGGCATGAAGCGGAAGGCCAGGGCGGCCAGTACGGCCATGATGGAGAAGAACTCCCCGATCCGGCGCCGGTTGACCAGGCTCAGCCCTGCACCGAGGGTGGCCAGCACGAACAGCCACGTGTCATTCGGGTTGCTCTGGGGGAACAGGCCGGCCAGGTAGTCCGTGTTGCGCGTGTAGCCCATGTTGGTGACATAGGGGAACCGCAGTTCAAACGGCAGCGCCCACCACGCGGCGATGCACCCGGCGACCACAAGGGTGGGCACCGCCCACCACAGCGCCCCCCGCCAGTCCCGGTTGCGCAACCCGTAGAGCACGATGAGCACGATGAGGCCCATGGCCGCGAACATCGTCGGGTCGATGTGGGACATGAACGTGCAGGCGAACAACACCGCCGCCAGGGCGCGGTAACGGCCCGTCTGCAACCCGCGCATGACGACGCCGAGGAACACCAGGGCGAACCACAGGCTCCAGGCGAAGGCAAACTCGCCGGCCAGCGTCGAGGGGATATTGCCCCCGTAGATCGAGTACTCGGTACCGAACATATAAGGCAATGTGGCCGCGGCCAGGACCGCGGGCACGGGGAAAGGCGCCTTCGCCATGCGCCCCATGAGCCAGCCCGCCACCGGCATAAGGATCATGGGCGCGGCGGTGCCGAGCTTGAAGGCGATGTCGTAGGGGAACACCTGGGCCAGGGCGACAATGCTGTAAACGGGCATCGGGAAATAGAAGGTCACGGCCGGGAACCCGTCCCAGTTGGACGACGTCCAGCCCGTCAGGCGGAGGTTGGGCAGCAGTTGGTGTTGGGCTATCCAGGGCAGGATCACGTGCGCCCCGGTATCACCGCCAGCGACGGTGGTGTTGCGGAACAGGTTGGACGGCTCGAACTGCACGAGAACGAAGATCACGGAGGCCGCCACGACCACGAAGGTGACGAACTGCTCAGGCCTCCCTATCCTGCGGACCCTCTCCCATAACCGGTTGTTGCCGCCCTGGAGAGCATGGCGGGGCCCGCCTGCCGGGCGGTAGGTGGTGGCTTCGTCGGAGCTGGCTTCCTCGGCGCTCTCATCAGGCACCACGCTCCAGTACCCCTCCCCCGCCGCCGTCCCAACCTCGGCCGCCGTCCCAACCTCGGCCGTGGGCCCTGCACCTGCCGCCGATGACGCGCCGGCCCGCTCGTCGGTGTAGGCCATTGGTAGCCATTCTGGTCGGTGCCGAGGCATCTGTGAAGCCGGGCCGCCACCGGGCCTCCCGGGCGGCCCTGCTCGCCTCAGCGTTCGACGGTAGCCAGGTCGAGCACCCCGGCCAGAGACAGGACCCCGTCCCGAGTCTCCCACCACCGCAGGTCACAGAACGAGCAGCTATGAAGGCCGACCAGCTCACCGCTGACGACCATCTGGATCACCACCAGCTCTCTGGTCTCACAGTTCGGACACTTCACGGTGAAACTCTCCTCGGGTACCAGTTTGCTGCCAGGGCCCGCGACACCATCCCGTACCCGGGATGTGATGCGGCTGGTAGTCCATCGGCAAATCGGCCGCCCGACCTTAGCCAGTCCCCCTAGACCGGGGCACCAAAGCCCCAGACGGCGAAGATGGGGACGCCGGCGACCGGGACGCCGGAGACAGGGGCGTCAGAGGATCGAACTGAGCCGACTGCCGCCGTTTGTGCCTGGCCCCTTACCCTGCCCTTTGGTACCCGGCCCCTTGGCGTTGGGGGCGCCCTTGGCACCCGCGCCGGCGGCGGTACCAGTACTCGGGGCCCCGGGCCGGGCTTCATTGTCGCGGGTACCGCCAGGCGTGGCGGTACCGGGGCTCGGGACGGCACCGGCCGAGGTACCGGCCACTGACGGGACCGCCGCGGGCGGGTCGCCCTCCGCCGGGCCGAACCTCGATGCCCGACGGTCCACGCAAAACCATCCCCTCGGCACCCTCAGGTTGTCGGCGTGGCGCTCGCACAATGGCCAAACATGGGCGGCCATCCTGCGGTCCTGGGGCCCGGCGTCGCTAGCATCGTCGTCCAACCACGCACAACGCGCGTCATAGTCGTAAGCGAGCCAGGCGGCCGCCTTCCCGTAACAAGCCGGGCGGGCGCAGTGTGCGGCGTTCACGATGTCGAAACTACCGCAGCTAGGGCGCCCAACCGGGCTCCCGGGACGCCGGTCGGTGATATGCGCACCGCCCGGCCTAGGATTGAGGGTCTATGAGCCGGCAACCAGGAGACATGAGGTCACGCCAGCCCGACCGGTCAAACGGTAACAACCCGCCTACGGGGCCTGACCGCTCCTGGCGGTGGGTCCTGATGGCCCTCGCCGCCGTTGTGCTCGTGGCCTTCCTGGTCTCCAACCTGATGTCGGCGACCCAGGCGCCCACGGTCAAGTACAGCGCGTTCGTCAACGAGCTCGAGCACGGCCTGGTAAGGAGCGCCGAGGTCAACAGCAACAACGGGGTTATCCAGTTCACGGGGACAAATGGCGTCCTTTACCAGACCCAGGGGCCGGTGGGCGGCGTTGTAGTGGACACCACCGAGGTGTCGATGCTCCAGAAGTACCTGGGCGATAAGGGGGGCCTGTCCTTCAGTTCCCCGGGCAACTCGTGGTTCATAAGCCTGCTCCCCACGTTGATCCTGATCGGCGTGGTCGTGCTCGTCTTCGTCTGGATGGCCCGGCGCGCCCAGGGCCAGATGGGCGGGATCATGTCCATCGGGCGGAGCCGCGCCAAGGTCTATACGACCGAACGGCCCCGGACAACTTTCGCCGACGTAGCCGGGTACGAGGGCGTAAAAACGGAAATCCGAGAAGTCGTGGACTTCCTGCGTTCTTCGGCGCGGTTCAAAGAGATCGGGGCCAAGATCCCCAAAGGGGTGCTCCTGGTCGGACCGCCGGGCACAGGCAAGACCCTTTTGGCTCGCGCCGTGGCGGGCGAAGCCGGGGTGCCGTTCATGTCGGTCACGGGCTCGGACTTCATGGAGATGTTCGTCGGGGTCGGTGCCTCCCGCGTGCGCGACCTCTTCCAGAACGCCCGCAAACAGGCACCGGCCATCATTTTCGTCGACGAGATCGACTCCATCGGGCGCAAGCGAGGGGCTGGGCTGGGCGGTGGCCACGACGAGCGCGAGCAGACGCTCAACCAGATGCTGGCAGAGATGGACGGCTTCGAGGCCACCGAAGGCATCGTCATGATGGCGGCGACCAACCGTCCCGACATCCTGGACCCGGCGTTGCTGCGGCCCGGCCGCTTCGACCGCCAGATCGTGGTACCCCTCCCCGATCTCGAGGAGCGCCTGCCCATCCTGAAGGTGCACTGCAAGGACAAGCGCATCGGCCCCGACGTCGACCTGATGGTCGTGGCCCGGGGCACCCCGGGGATGAGCGGTGCCGACCTCGCCAACCTCGTCAACGAGTCCGCGCTCCACGCGGTGAGGCGCAGCGCCTCGGCCATCGCCATGGCCGACTTCGACGCCGCCCGAGACCGGGTGCTGATGGGCCAGCGGCGGGAGTCGACCGTCTTGTCGGAGAAGGAGAAGATGGCCACCGCCTACCACGAGGGTGGCCACGCTGTCCTGGCCTATGTGCTCCCTGACGCCGACCCCGTCCACAAGGTGACGATCCTGCCGACGGGCATGGCGCTCGGCGTCACCCAGCAGTTGCCCATCGAGGAACGTCACACCTATTGGCGTGAGTACATCGAAGACGCTCTTTGCGTGATGATGGGCGGCCGCTGCGCCGAGGAGCTCATCTTCGGCACGCTGTCCACCGGCGGCTCGAACGACCTCCAGAGGGCCACCGAGATGGCCCGCAAGATGGTGCGCGAGTTCGGCATGTCCGAACGCGTCGGCCCGATGGCGTGGGGCAACGGCGGCGAGGTCTTCCTGGGCGACGACCTGATGCACACCCGCGATTACAGCGACGTCACCTCCCGGGTCATCGACGAAGAGGTCGAACGGATCCTGCGGGACCAGGAAGCCAGAGCACTGAGGCTGTTGCGCGAACACCAGCATGGGCTGGCGGCCGTCGCCCAGGCTCTCATCCAGCGCGAGACGATCAACGGTCTTGAGGTGGCCCGGATCGTGGACCAGGCCTACGGGCGGCCGGTGCACGACCAGCTGACGGTGCCCAGCTTCGCCACGGTGCTGGCCAATGGGGCCGGGCACGATCCCGAGGCCTTCCCCGGAGAGGCTCCCGGGATGGGTGGGGGCCCGGGGGCGACTTTGCAGTCCGCTCGGGCCGATGGGCTCTTGGCGCCGGACGGCCCGCACGCGCCGGGCGCCCCGCCGGTGCCTGGTACCACTCCCACGAGGTGAAGCCGGGCGTCAAGCCACCCCCGTACCGGGGCGTACGCGGGCGTCACCGTAGCACTGGGATGGGGCGGCGCTTCTGGGCCGCTCTTATCGCCCTCGTGGTGCTGGCGGCGGTGATCGTCGGGGTGCTGGTGGTGGAGAGGCACCACGGCACCGGTACCGGTGCAGGCAAGAGCGCGACCGGAGCCGCCGGTGCTCATGGGACCGGGGGCAAGACCACCTTGAAAGCCAAGCCACGGCCGGTGCCGCCTCCCGACGTCTCCGCCACGGTGCTGGCGAAGCGCCTGCCGGTGCCTGTCACTCGGGCCGTCGTGCTGGCCGGGCCAGGCCCGGATCTGGTCGTGGCCGGAGGGCTCACCCCGACGGGGACGTCGGGGAACGGGGCGTTCCTGCTCAACCCCGGTACGGGCGCCATTCGCCTGGTGGCCGGCCTGGTAACGGCCGAGCACGACGCCTCCGGCGCCGTCCTGGCCGGCCACGACGTGATCTTCGGCGGGTACGTGGCAGGCGCTGGGACAGGGGCCACCGGTACAGGGGCCGGCTCGACGGCCAGCTCCACCGTCCAGATCTTTAAGGCACCGTCGGGCGCGGTGGTACCCGCCTCGGCCGTGCCCATGGCCACAGCCACGGCCGGGCTGCCCCAACCCCGTGCCGGCTCGACAACGGTCATCATCGGGACGACCTGCTATGTCGTTGGCGGCGCCGAGGGAGCTTCAGCGGACCGGGAGGTGTTGGCTACGACGGACGGCCGCACGTTCCGGGCCGTCGCCTCCCTGCCCGTCCCCGTCGAGTACCCGGCCGTCGCCGCGGTGGACGGTCGCATCTTCGTTTTCGGGGGCACCACCGTGGGCGGCCGCGCCAGTGCGCCGGTCGACGACATCCAGCGGGTCGACCCGGCGACGGGACAGGCCAGTGTCGTGGGCCACCTGCCCACGCCCCTGGAGGGCGCCGGCGCGGCCACGCTCGACGGCCACATCTACATCGCCGGCGGCTATACGGGTGTAGCGGTCGAGGGCACCGTCTGGGGCTTCGAACCGTCCACCGCCACCGTGGTCGTCTCGGGCCACGTGGTGCCCGTGTCCTTCTCCGGCCTGGCCGTGACGGGGACCACAGCGTGGTTGGTGGGCGGCCAGTCCGCAGGCCGGCCGGTCGGCACCGTGCAGGCCTTCAGGCCCGTGACCGCTCAGCCCCCCGGGGTTAGGACCACGACGGGCGCCAAACTGACGCCGGTGGCGGGTGGGACGGCGTAGGAGTCCTTTTCGACCAGCACCGGCTGCGAGCTCGACACGACGAGGACCTGGTCCGTGTCCACACCGCTCAGGGCCTCTTCCCCATGCTGGCCCGCGGCCACCACCAGGGCCGGCACGCCGGCCACCGGCTCCCGCCGGCCATCGGACACGGACTCGACCGACACCACCGCCGGCCTGGTACCGGGGTTGACGAGCTCCAGCCGGATGCGGGGTTCCAGGACCTGGACGTTCGGCGCCACGAGCCACTGCTCGGCCGGGACCGCCTCGCCCAGCAAGCTCGCCGTCCCGCGGTACAGGGAGGGTTTACCGGCCGTGACCGAGCGTTCGGCCACGACCGCCACGCCGTTGGTGCTCCGCATGTGGACGGCATAGGCGATACCCGGCAACGCCCACGGCTGACCGTTGATCGTCAGTACCGAGGTGCCGTACGGGCCCACGGTCAGCTGTTGGGAGCTCCCGAGCCCCTCTCCGGCGCCTGCCGCCACCAGGCTCAGGTCCAGCTGCGCCGTGCCGCCACCGGGGTTATAGACCACATACCTTTCGGTAAAGCCCGGGCCGTCGCCTCCCTCGGGCCACCACCACGAAGTCGACGGCTGAGCCGCGCCGAGGGTGAGGCCCGTCCCGGGCTGGGGGAGGACTGGGTCCAGCGCACCGGGGGTCCCCAGGCGCGGGGCCCGGGCTGGCGGCTTGGTCACGATCTCGGTCTGAAAGGCCACGATCCCCCCGGCGCGGGTCGTGACCGTTACCGCGATCTGCGAGCGCCGGCGCAGGTGGCTCCCAAGGTCGAGCACGGTCAGGCCCTGAGCCGGCACGACCACACCACGAAAAGCGTCCGGCGCCTCTTGGCCCAGCTCGGTCGTGAAAGAGAGGTCGGCCACGGCCGCCTCCGGGTAGGGGTTCAGCAGGGAAATGTCGTCCGAGGCGTTCCGCAGGACTGCCCCGTCGGGGAAGTACCACTGCGAAGAGGTACTGGAGGCGCACGGCTGGCTCGCCGATCCCTCGTGCGTGCTGATCACCTGGCTGACGCTCGCCATTCCCCCGAAGAGGGTGACGACCGCCCCTACCCATTGAGCGGGCGAGAAGAACGGGCTGGCGGGGAGGTCCTCAGGGATGAGCTGGTCAGACCCCGAGGGTACCGAGAGGTCCAGCTGTGATGCCGCGCCGGACGACCAGACCAGGCTCACTGTCGCTTTGACGGGCCCGGGCCCCGCGTTGTCCACCAACAGGTCCCCAGGAGCGGTCCCGCCGGGCGAGGTCGCCCCGGCGCAGTACCACGACGAGGACAGTGCCAGCGCCGGAGCCAAGCTGGGGGTGGGCACCACGAGAGCAACGGCCTGGGCGCCACCTGCCCCCGCCGGGCGCCCGAGGATGCCGGCCACGACCAGTAGGCAAACGAGGAGCGCCACCACAGGCAGGCGGCGGACCTCAGCCAAGGCTCTCGCCCTCCAACGCCCGTGACCAGTCGATCTCGGCCACCCCCGTGCCCGCTGCGCCTGCGTCCAGGCTGACCAGTGTGAGCTGAGTCCCGAGCCTGGCTCGCAGGCGCAACACCGCCGCCCACAACGCCAATGCCCATACGACGAGCATGACGATGTCGATCACGTGCTGGCCGAGCGAGCTCTCCCGGCTAATGGTCACGGTCCGGGTGCCGGTGGGCAGCGCCCAGGCACTCGCCCATCCGAGCACGGTCTGGTCGGCCAGTTCCCGGCCACCGGAGCGGAGCTGCCACGTGCCTTCCGGCACAGCACCTAGGACCACCACGGGCGGGGCCGGGCCCGTGGCTGCCGATCGGGCCGCCGGCACCGCCAGGGGCCGGCCCCCCGAACTGGTGGCAGCCAACGGTTGGTCGGCACTCAGGTCGAGGCGCTGGAGGATGGACGCCACCGCCCAGGGACCGCCTGCCGCCGGCAGGTCGATGTTTGGGGCAAGTACGGAAAACAGCGGGGCCCAGGCCGCGTTTTCGAACACGCGGTACGAAGGGTCGGCCCCTACGGGCACGAGGTCGACCTGCTGGGCCAGCTGCGTGACCAGCTGGTCCAACGCCGGGACCGCCCCCGTCGGTACCACCACGTACCTCACCGCCAGCGGGGCGAGCAGCCGGCCCAGGGCCGTCGTCTCGCCTTGCTCGGTCCAGCGCAGGTCCGCAGCGACCAAGGAGCTGAGCGCGGAAGGAGCGGGCGCCCACAGCTGGGCCGCCGTGGGCAGGCCGTCGAGCGAAGTGGCAAAGGCGACGCCGTCCACCGAGCCTTCTGAGGCCAGGGGCAACGAACTGGCACTGCCCAGCCACAAGGCCCGGTAATCACCCGCCTGGGAGCCCGTCGGGAAAGCGAAGGCGCTCTCGGCCCCGCTCGGGGGCGCACCCCACTGGCCGTTGCCCACCCAGGAGAACAGCGGCAGGGCGGCGGCCACGACGGCCAGTGCCCCTATAGCGGGGACGGCCTGGCGCCAGCCGAAGCGGTAGCCGGGCACGTCGACCTCGACCGAGGTGGCGCCCACCGCCACCAGCAGCACCATGGCAGCACCGGCGGGCGCCAGCAGAAGCTCGAGCGGGGGGACGGGGAACCACCCCCTGGAGCCGGCCCAGGCCAGGCCCAGAAAAGCTACGACCACCACCCAGAGGCGGGCGGCCAGGGCCAGGCGCCACGACCGCCCGATGAGCAGCGGGATGGCCGCCGCCACGGCCACGGCCCAACCGAGCGGACCGCCCCCGTACGGACCGGTCTGGAGGCGCAACAGATCGCTCAGCCCCAGCGCGTGCAGCGCGCCCGACGGAGTGCCTATGGCGCTCGACCAGGACCCAAGTGACGCGAAGGACCAGGGGGCCAGGGCCACCAGTGCCACCACGGTGCCGATCAGCGAAGCCACGAGGTACCTGAACCCGCCGTTGCCGCGGCCGGCCAGCAAAGAACCGACCAGCAGGGACACCCCCAGCACCGGCACCAGTAACACCACCGCCGGGGCTAGCGAGCCGGCCAGCGCTACAGCCGCGCTCAAGGCCAGGAGCCGGGGCCAGGCCCGGTCCCATGGGACGAACGGGTACGGCGCCCGGGCACCCAAGCGGCAGAGCATCCCGATGACCCAGGGCGACACGGCATACGCGATCAGACCGGCCCAATGCCCCTGGGCCAGCGCATTGAAAGGGATGGGCAGAGCGGCGTAGAGGATGGTGGCAGCCAGCCTGCCGCGTTGCGACCCGAAGTCACGGGTCTGCGCGTAGGCGCCCCACGGGCCGAGCAGGAGCGGGGCGAAAACCAGGATGTGAACAGCGAAGTTGGCCGAGCCCAGGGCGATCAGCCCGACGACGCCCATCAAGAGGAGGCCGGGAGGGGCAAAGGCCGAGCTGCTCAGGCCCCCAGCTCCGGCGCCGTTCCACCAGCTGTGCCACCACCCGCCCACGCCCTCGCTCAGGGAAGGCAACTGGCCTACGAGCGGCAAGGGCTGACTCAGCACATCGCGCGAGCCGATGACCAGCAGTACGACGACGACAGCACAGGTGATGGCGGTGGTTTTCCAGCTCAGGAGGGAGCCCGGGCGCCGGACGGCGGCGAGGACGGCCGCGCTCGCCCGTCGCTCCCCATCCGCGGAGGTGGCGGGGTAGGGGTGGGCCGACGACACGCCGTTCGACAGTGGGCCGGCTGGCGAGCTAACCGGGTGCAGGCCCGCCGACGAAGCACCGTTGGGCACACCGTTCGACACGGAGCCCGTTGTCGACAGGCCCTCCGATGACGGGCCCTCGGACAACGGGCCCTCCGACAACGGGCCCTCGGACAACGGGCTGGCCGGCACCGCGCCCAATGGGGCAGGCGCGGCCGGCGGGAAGCCGGGACCGACCGCGGTCGTCACGGCGGGGCCGACGGCACTGTCCTGGGGCGCCGCCGAGGCTCTGGCCGCCACCCAGGCCAACTCGTGGCCGCGTTCCAGGCGCAGACGGACCATGGCCCGGAAACGGGCGCTGCCGCGGGTCTGCAGCTTCCACAGGTGGAAATCGCCGGCTCGACGCAGGTTCTGCGTACGCCGGCGCCCCTGCCAGAGCTCGCGGGGACGGCGCAGCGAGCCGAAGAGGGCGGCGAGCGGTGCGAGCACGTGCCTCCCTGGTCGGCGGTGCACGAGAGCCCACGTGCACTCGGTCAGCGCGAAAAGGACTGACACCGGCGCGATCAGTAGCAATGCGGCAAAGCCGTAGCACGTCCACAGAGTGCGCAACCGGTGCCGCTCTCGTTCGGCCCGCAAGCGTTCGGGCGTTGGCGCCGGACCGGTCCGCAGGCCCTTCTTGTCCGCCTGTAGGTGACGGACGCGCGCCTGAGGAGCCACTATCACCCGGGCGCCCGCCACGTGGGCGCGCCAGGACAGGTCCAAATCCTCGCCGGGTTGGCCGATGCCCGGGTTGAAACCGCCCAGCGCCCGCCACAAGTCGGTGCGGACCAGGACCGCCCCGGCGGGCGCCACAAATACTTCTCGGGCCACGTCGTGCTGGCCTTGGTCCAACTCGCCCTCTTCGATGAGGGAGTTCACGACCCCTACGCGATCGGCCCCCATGCCGACCGCCAGCAGGCGGTCAGGAGCGTCCCAGAGCACGAACTTCGGGCTCGTCAGTCCGGCGTTGCTCCGGTATGCCTCTTCGAGGAGCAGGCGGACCGCGCTGGGGACCGGAGCGACGTCGTCGTGGCAAACGAGGATATGGGCCGCGCCCTCCACCATTTCCACGCCCTGGTTGGCGGCCTGGGCAAACCCCGTCCCGGCGGCCGCCCGGGCCAGGTGCGCGTCAGGCAGGTTGGCGGCCACCCGGTTGGCGATGGCGCCGTCGTCATCACCGACCGCCACCACGAGGACCGAGAGCTCGGGGTAGTCCTGCGCCGCCAGGGACCTCAGCGTTTCCTCCAGCCAGGTTCCCGGCCGACAGGTCACGACCACTGCCACCACGGGGGGTGCGCCCGGCTCAGCCACCATCAGAGATCCCGAGCGTAGCAGGACCCTTTGTTCGTGCCAGAGGTACGCTTAGGCCATGGCCGACGTCAATTTCGCCAGAGCAGCCAAGGTGTTCCAGGACCCCGCCTTCGTAGCCATCGGCTTCGGCGTGCTCGGTTTCCAGCGAGCCCAGGTCTGCCGGCACGCAGTGAAACGACGGATGGAGGGTCTCGCCGACGATCTGGCGCCGTGGCGCCAGATGGCGGGCGACGCCGCTGGCGGTATCGCCGCCATGCTCCCGCCTGAAGCGGCAGAGCTGGCCAAGGCGACCGGCAGCCTGATCGCCACCTTGCCTGATGAGGCCCGGGAACTCGCCAGGGAAGCGGTGGCTATGGGCCGGTTCGCGTACCAGATGGTTTGGGCGCCGGTGGCCAAGCGGGCGGCCTACCCCTGACGTCCCTGGTGTTGGCCTCTAGCTTCGTTACTGCTCGAACCTGGCCAGCACGTCCGCCAGCGTCCGGTCCAGAGGTACCTCGGGCCCCCAGCCCGTGAGAGCGTGGATCCGGTGGGGGTCCCCCGACACCACGGCGACATCGGCCGGCCTGGCCCGGGCCGGGTCCACCCAGACGGGCACGTCCGTACCGGCGAGTTCCATCAGTCGCCGGAGGACGTCCGATATCAGGACGGCTTCTCCGCTGCACACGTTGTAGACGCCCCCGGGCTCGCCATGCACCATCAGCAGGCGGTAGGCACGGACGACGTCGCGCACGTCGGTCATATCGCGGCTCACCTCCAGGTTCCCCGTGGCTATCCGGTCGATCTTGCCCTGAGCGGCCCGGGCGACCTGGACAGCCAGGTCGGGCACGACGAAGCCGGGGCCCTGCCCTGGCCCTGTGTGGTTGAAAGCCCGGGTCCGGACCACCTCCAAGCCACGGCCCAACCAGGCCTGCAGCCCGATCATCTCGGCCGACGCTTTACTGGCCGCGTACGGGGTCACGGGAGCCAATGGCTGGTCCTCACCGACGGGCATGGCCGAGGCGGGCACTTTGCCGTAGACCTCGGCCGAGGAAATGATGAGCACCCGCGGTGGACGGTCCAATTTGATAGCCGCGCTGCACAAGTTGAGGGTGCCGACGGCGTTAACAGTGAAAGTGCCCACCGGGTCGTCCCAGGACAACCGCACGCTCGATTGGGCCGCCAGGTGGTAGACGGCATCGAACGCAGCCGATGCCAGGACATCCTGCAGGGCGGCAGGATCGGTGATGTCTGTGGTCTCGGTCAGGCCTAGGACATCGTCACCGCTCTCGCGCAAGTGAGCGAGAAGCCAGGGCCCGACGAAGCCATTGCTGCCGGTTACGAGCGCGCGCACCCAACGATCATCGCAGAAGTGGCCTCGGGCAAGGCAAGAGCACCAGCCAGGGGGAGGGCCGGCACGGTCATGGCACCAGTTCTCGGTAGACCTCCAGCGTCGAAGCGGCCGTTGCCGCCCACGAGAACAGTTCGGCCCGGCGCCGCCCCTGTTCGACCATCTCGGCTCGCCGCGACGCGTCGGCCAGGAGCGCTTCGATGGCGCCGGCCCAGGCGGCGGCATCGCCCGCGGGAACAAGCAGGGCGGCCGCCCCGGCCACCTCCCGGATAGCGGGGATATCAGACGCGACGACGGGGACGCCGGCCGCCATGGCTTCCAGCACGGGAAGGCCGAACCCCTCGTGAAGGCTCGGGAAGGCGAACAGGGCTGCCCCCGAGTACAGGGCCCAGAGTTCGTGGTCGGCCACCCGCCCGAGCTGGCGGAACCTCGGGCCCAAGCGGGCGAGCCCGGCGGCAGGGAGCAGATCTGAGTTTTGCCAGCCCGGGTAGCCGGCGAGCACCAGGACCGGGAGCGGGCCGGTCCCGCCAGCCCCTCCCCCGACCAGCTGCGCCATGGCGGTGACCAGCGTGCCTATCCCCTTTCGCGGCTCCAGGCTCCCCACCCACAGCACGTACGCCGAGCCCTCCAGGTCGTAGCGACGAAGCACCTCTCCCACCTCGTCCGGACCGGGACGCACGGCGGGAGCGCTCACCCCGTAGGGGACGACGCGTACTCTCTCTGCCGGCAGCGACATGTGCTCCGCGAGTTCGCCCGCCGCCGCCGCGCTGCCCGTTATCACCCTGTCGGCCCGGCGCAAAGCGGCGCGCGCCCCCATGGAATGGAACCACCGGCCGCGCGCCGTGAACGTCTCCGGAAAGATCCACGGGGCGGCGTCGTGAATGCTCACCACCAGCGGCTTTCCTCCTTTAGGGGGTACCGCGAGGGACGGCCCGTGCACCAGGTCGACACCAGCCGGCCAGCGCCGCGGAGGCCGGCCCAGGAGGTGCCAGGCATCGTAAAGCACGGGCCGGGGGAGCGGCAGCACCACGGGTGGAGGCACCTCCGACAGGCAGAACTCGGCCCAGGCGGCCCGCACCTGAGCGGCATCGTGCCTGGCCACCATGGGCCGGACGTCGACGCCGAGGCGCACCAGGTTGGCGGCCAGGCGGGCCGAGTACCGGCCGACGCCGCCGGGAGACGGCGCCAAGATCTGTTCGAGGTTCAACGCGACTCGCAAGCAACTCGCTCCCTCCGGCGCACTACCGTCGTCGTCGATGGCCACGGCCGGTTACCACGCCAGGACCACGACCACTGGCGGCGTAGTGAGGCGCGAGCCTAGCGGTCGGCGCCGCCGGACCACGCGGGCCGGCCATGCTCTCACTGTCCTGTGCGTGCAGCCGGTGGCCGAAAGGGGAGGATCGGACCAGGCCCTGCTCCGCATGTCCCGCCAGCTCGTCGCCGCGGGCTGGTCGGTCCATGTCGCCATGCCCTCCGCCTCGCCGATGGCCGACGAGTTCGCCGTCGCCGGCGTCGCATTGCACGTAGTACCGATGAAGCGCATCAGCACGAGCCATGGCGGCGCTGACTGGGCCGCCTATGGCCTGGGCTGGCCCATCAGCGTGCTCCGCCTGTGGGCGTTGGCCCGCAGGGTACGGGCCGACCTCATCCTCAGCAACTCCCTGCACAGCTGGTACGGGTGGGCGGTAGCCCTTCTCGCCCGCCGGCCCCACATCTGGCATGCCCGGGAGATCGTCACCCAGTCCCCCACCGCCCTGCGCGCCGAACGCTTCCTCGCCCGCCGGTTCGCTCGACGGGTTGTCGCCGCCTCCGAGGCGGTCGCCGCCCAACTGGCCCCGGCCAACGTGGTGATCGTGCACGAGGAGGCCAGTCCCGACGAGTTCCGTCCGGGACGGGCGGGCCAAGCCCGCCACCGTTACGGGCTGGCGGACGGTTCGCCGGTCGTCGGCTACGTCGGGCGCATCGACACCTGGAAAGGCCTGGACGTGCTCCTGGATGCTGTCCCAATGGTGGTAGGCCGGCGCCACGACGCCCGCTTCGTCATCGCCGGGGCCGTGGTCTCGGGGAAAGAGGCGTACGCTGCGGCCTTGGCCCGGCGGGCCGCCGACCTGGGCGTGGCGTGGCTGGGGCCTCTGAGCGGCCCTGATGCCGGTGACCTCATAGCCGACCTCGACGGCCTGGTGCTGGCGTCGACAACACCCGAGCCGTGGGGCCTGGTCCTGGTCGAGGCCCTGGCCTGCGGGGTCCCCGTCGTCGCCACCGACGCCGGCGGGCCGCTCGAAATCCTGTCCGGTCTGTCCCCGTCCGACGCCGGTCGCCTGGTCTCCCCGTCCGACCCCGCCGCCCTGGCCGGCGCCATCGCCGAGCTTTTGCCCTCGGCCACCAGCACCGAGCTGAGACGGGGCCGGCGCGTTTTACGCAAGGGCGTACCGCCTCCTTACCCGGACCTGTTCGCCGCGGTAGCCAAGGGGCTCGACTAGCGCGACCCCCCACTGGCCATGCACCACCCACCACCCACCGTCATCACCCCCGGCGCCTGTACGCTCTGGCGGTGCCCAAGATCAGGGAGTCCGAAGCCGTAAAAGATGTCCTGGTGGTGGAACCGGACCGCCACGGCGACGAGCGAGGCATTTTCATCGAGACCTACCGACGGAGCTGGTTCCCCCTTGGACGGGAGATGGTCCAGGCCAATCGGGCCGACCGCCAGGCGGGAGCCGTCGTCGGGCTCCATTACCACTTGCACCAGGCCGACTACTGGACAGTGCCCGGGGGCCGGGCCAGGGTGGTGCTACACGACCTGAGACGGGGTTCGGCCACCGATGGGGCCACGCTGTGCCTCGACGTCGATGCGGACAACGCCCTCGGCGTGTTCATCCCGCCCGGCGTGGCCCATGGTTTCGCCTCCCTCACCGATCTCACCATTGCCTATATGGTCGACAGCTACTACAACCCGGCCGACGAGCTCGGGGTGGCCTGGGACGACCCCGAGGTGGGAGCAGACTGGGGCATCGACGCTCCTGTGCTTTCGGAGCGGGACCGGGCCAACCCGCTGCGGGCCGAGCTCGACCCGGCCCTGAGACCGCACTCGGGACTGCGGCGTTGAAGTCGGCCGCCCGGCGAGTGACCGCCCTGGCCGGCGGGGTGGGGGCCGCCCGGATGCTCTCAGGGCTGTCCGCCGTCGTCGGCCAAGGGGCTATTACCGCCATCGTCAACACGGGGGACGACATGGTCCTTCACGGCCTCCACATCAGCCCCGACATCGACACCGTGACCTACACCCTGGCCGGAGCGGCCAACCCGGCCACCGGGTGGGGGCTGTCCGCTGAGTCCTGGACCGTCATGAGGTCGCTTAGGGCCTTCGAAGAGGCGGCGCCGGGAGCAGGCCTGCTTACGTGGTTCAACCTCGGGGACAGGGATCTGGCGACGCACCTGTTCCGGACGGGCAGGCTGGGCTCGGGCGCGACCCTGTCGGAGGTGACCGTCGAGGTGGCCCGCCGCTTCGGCGTCGAGACGCGGTTGCTGCCCATGACGAACGACCGGGTCGAGACCAGGCTGACGATCGAGCGAGCGGCCGGTCCGGCGGATGTCCGGGGAGGTTTTGCCGGCCTGGGCGACCCACCTGAGCCCCTGCCCGGGACAGCCCCGGAGCTGGTGGAGATCGGGTTCCAGGAGTACTTCGTAGGCCTGCGTCACGACGTGGCCGTCAAAGCCGTCCGTTTCGTCGGCGTGTCGTCGGCCGTCCCCGCCCCGGGGGTCCTGGACGCCGTCGAACAGGCCGAGCTCGTCGTCATCTGCCCTTCCAACCCCATCGTGTCGATCGGCCCGGTCCTCGCCGTACCAGGGATCGCCGACGCGGTGGCCCGGCGACGGGAGACGACTGTGGCCGTCTCCCCCATCATCGCCGGAAAGGCTCTGAAGGGCCCGGCGGACCGCATGCTCGACGAGCTGGGCTACGAGGCATCGGCCGTGGGCGTGGCCAAGCTATGGGCGCCTTTCGCCGCCACCCTCGTCGTCGACAACGCCGATGCCGAGCTGGCACCTCGGGTGGAGGCGCAGGGCACCCGGTGCATCGTCGCCCCCTCCATCATGTCCGGCCCGGCGCAGGCGAGGGACCTGGCTGAAGTGGTCATCGGTGCTCGGCCGTGATCTCGGTGTTCCCCGTAGAGGGGCTGCCCGAAGTCCACGCCGGGGACAAGATCGCCGATCTGGTCCTTCAGGCCGTCCGCCTGGAGGACGGCGACGTGGTGGTCATAACCCAGAAGATCGTCTCCAAAGCTGAGGGCCGTGTCGTCCCCATAGACCCGGCCGACCCCCAGGCTCGCCGACGCCTGGTCCTGTCCGAGAGCGTGAGGGTCCTGCGCGAGCGCGACGAGCTCATAATCTCTGAGACCAGGCACGGGTTCGTGTGCGCCAATGCCGGCGTGGACCTGTCCAATGTGGGCCACGGGCAGGCCGCCCTGTTACCCGTCGACGCCGACCGCAGTGCCCGCCACATTCGCGACGCTTTGCGCGCCCGCAGCGGCCTGGAGGTGGCGGTGATCATCTCGGACACCTTCGGTAGGGCGTGGCGGCACGGCCTGACCGACGTCGCCATCGGCTGCGCCGGCATAGCTGCCGTCGTCGACCTGCGGGGGACCACCGACGCCACCGGTCGGGAGCTCGCCGCCACCGAGGTCTGCGTCGTGGACGAGATCGCCTCCGCCGCCGAACTGGCCAAGGGCAAGGCGACCGGCGTGCCCGTCGTCATCGTGCGGGGGATCGACCCGAACTGGTTCCGCGAATCCTCGGTCAAGGCCGAGATCGTGCGGCCGTACGCGGGCGACCTGTTCCGCTAACGACCCGCCGGGCTTAGGCCGTAGCCGGCTGGCCCCGCCACCAATCGAGGACGGCGGCCGTACCCGCGTTTATGGTCGTCCACGGCTTCCAGCCCAGGTGCATGGAGGCGCGGCTGGGATCGAGAGAGCTGCGTTGCAGCTCGCCCGGACGAGCGGGGACATATATGGCTGGTTGGTTGACGCCGGCATTACGGGCCATGGCGCCATAGAGGTCGTTGACGCTGGTCTCTACGCCGGTACCGATGTTGCACAGCAAGCCACTACCCCGCTCGCCCGCCCGCGAGAAGGCGTCGACGACATCGTCCACGAAGACGAAATCGCGCGTCTGTTTGCCGTCGCCGAAGATCATGCACGGCTCCCCGGCCAGGAGCCGGCCGGCGAAGATGGCGACCACGCCCGCTTCACCGTGGGCGTCCTGGCGCGGCCCGTACACGTTGGCCAGGGCCAGGGCCGTGTACTCGATGCCGTGCAGTTCCCGGTAAGCGAACAGGTAGTCCCCAACGGCTTTCTTGGCCACGCCGTAGGGCGACAGAGGCTTTTGGGGCTGAGACTCCTTGACCGGTAGTTGGTCCGCGCTCCCGTATATGGTCCCGCCGCTCGAAGCGAAAACCACCTTGCGGGCTCCGGCGCTCCGCGCCCCCTCAAGGACGCGCAGTGAACCGATGACGTTGATCTCGGCGTCGAGCACGGGGTCAGTCACCGAGACCCGCACGTCGATCTGGGCAGCCAGGTGGAAGACCACTTCAGGCTTGCGCCGCACCATCAGGTCGATGATGTCGGGCGAGCGAACGTCCAACTGGTGAAAATTGAAGCGCCCGCTGCCGTCGGCCCGAGCCTCGGCCAGGTTGGAGAGCGATCCCGACGACAGGTTGTCCACCACGTCCACCGTTTGGCCTTCGGCTAGGAGGCGGTCCACCAAGGTCGACCCGATGAAACCTGCTCCACCGGTGACGAGGGCCCGGTACGGGATTTTCATCATGTGGTCGTCGTCGTCTCGAGGGTGGTCGTGGCGCCCTTGGCCGTCGTCGTCGTGGCGCCGTTCACGGTCGTCGTCGTGGCGCCCTTCACGGTCGTACTNNCTAGTGGCGCCCTTCACGGTCGTGCTCGTCTTGGACGCGGGTGCCGAGGTGGTCGGGAGGGCGGTCGGGAGCGTCGTCGTGGTCGTGCCCCCGGTACTGACGAGCTTGGTGACCTTGGCGATCACCGCCGCGGGCGGCTGCAAGATGTCGGGCGTGCCGTGCTTGGGAGGCGCCGGAAGGAAGGCGATGGTGACCAGCTGGTCGTTCTCGAGGCGGACACCGGACTCGCAGTCAGGGTTACAAGTGTCTTCCCGGCCCCCCGTGGAGCCCTTCTTCGTCTGAAGGTAACCGTCCTGCACGGGCTCGGCCGGCGAGCCCCAGGTCTCGACGAAGACCTCTCCCGGTTTGCCCTCGCATGTGTCACCGGTCTGGTAGAGGCGCCCTCCGGGGACTTCGAGCTCACTGGCGTTCAGCAGCATGCCGACCGCGCTGGCGAACTTGCCCAGGGTGGCGTTCTTGCCTGCCACCGATTTCGTGGTCGGGTTGGTGTAGATGACGCCGTCGCCGTGGGTGGTGATGCCGTAAGGGTCCTTATTGGTCTTGATGGGCGGCAACAGCTTGCCGCAGGCATCGATGGCATAGCCCTCGAACCAGGGAGTGGCCATCTTGACGGACGGTTGCCCGCTCCCCGCCGCCGCTACCTTCGAGTCCCGGTACTCACGGCTGTTGTACACCCCGATCACGCCCAGCACGATCAGGGCCATGACGGCGAAGTAGTAGGCCCATGGCGGGCGGCTGCCGTACGCACGGCTCCCACCGAGCCCTGCGGCGCGAGCTACTTTCTTAGAAGACGATGCTTTGCCCATAACGACCTACCAGGTTACCTTTCGGCGCGCACCGGCACGGGCCGGCCCCGTGACAGTAGGCCAACCAGGGCGCGACGCGCCACCGTGAGGACGAGACGGACGGCCAGGCCGGGCAGGACCAGGGGCAGCACCCAGCGCCGGCCCGCGGGTGTGGCGCGCCGGGCGAAACGCCACATGGACACGTGATGGGCGAGCAACATGCGGTAAGGGTGGCGGTCGGCCGACACGCCTTGGACGTGGACCACCTGAGCTGCAGGTTCGTAGGCCACCGCCCAGCCGGCCCCGCCGAGCCGCCAGCACAGGTCCACGTCCTCAAGGTACATGAAGTAGGCCCGGTCGAAGCCGCCCACCACCTCCCAGGCGCTCCTGCGGACCAGGAAGCAGGCGCCCGAGACCCAGTCGACGGTGCGGGCACTGCAATGGTCCCAGTCGTTCATGCGGTACCGACGCGAAAAAGGGTTGCCGGGCCAGAACTGCCCGAGGAAGCCATGCCCCAACGCCTCCAAGAGGTCCGGGAAGCGGCGGGCCGAGGGGTACAGGGCACCCCTGCCGTCGACAATGCGCGGCCCCACGACGGCGACGTCAGGCCGGGCTTCGAGGAAATGGCGCAAGGTGGCCACACAGCCGTCGCCCAGCACGACATCGGGGTTGCAGACGAGCAGGTAAGTGCTGTCGCTCAGCGCCGCTCCCAGGTCGGCGGCCGCCCCGTAACCGAGGTTGGAGCCCGTCTCGGCCCATTTGACCTCGGGGTAACGGGCCGAAAGGGCGGCCTCGGAGCCATCGACCGAACCGTTGTCGGCCACGATGACGATTTCGACGCCCTCGCCGAGAAGGCTCGCGACACAGTTGAGCAGGTGCTCCCGGGCGTTGTAATTGACGACAACGCCGGCGACGTCGCCCTTCACTTTGACCAGAGCCTGGTCACGTCGAGGAGAGCAGGTATCTCACCGTGCGTTCCAATGGCTCGTGGTAGTCGGCCAATAGCGGGACGCCCAGCAGGCGCAGGGCGGCGTTGTCGAGCACGGAGTTGGCCGGGCGGGGGGCGGGCCGGGGCGGTACGAGGTCTGCCGTCTTTATTGGCTCGACCTGGTCGGGGGACAGGCCCGCCGCCGCCAGGACGTCCCGGGCAAAGCCGTACCAGGAGGTAGGGCCGCGGTTGGTGACATGGAAAACGCCCGGCAGGCGGGATATGCCGAGTTGCACGACCATGGCGGCGAGGTCGTCGGCAAAGGTCGGGCACCCTTTCTGGTCGTCGACGAAACGCAGGGGGCGTCCCTCGCCGGCCAGGCGCAGGACGGTCTTGACCACGTTGGTGCCGTAGCGCCCGCACAACCACGACGTGCGCACCACCGTGGCCCCGACGGCCAGGGAAAGGACCTCGGTCTCGCCACCCAGTTTCGAGCGGCCATAAACCGACAACGGCCCCGTCCTGTCCCATTCGACGTAAGGCACGGGAGACTTGCCGTCAAAGACGTAATCGGTCGAAATCTGGACCAGGTGGGCGCCGGCGTACCGCGCCCCTTCCGCCAGGTTGCGAGGCCCGAGGGCGTTGACGGCAAAGGCCTCGTCCACTTTTTCCTCACACGCGTCCACCGCCGTAAATGCGGCCGCGTTGATCACGAGGTCGGGCTCCCATTCCCCGCATACCTGGAGCACCCGCTCGCGGTCGGAGATGTCGAGCTCATTGTGGGCCAGGGCGAGGACGTCGTGGTGCGGGGCGGCCCCCAGCAGTTCGACGACCTCCCAGCCGACCTGGCCCTTGGCACCGGTTACGAGCACCCTCACCTGAGGTGCTCCCACCACCAACGGTTGTCCCGGTACCAGCCGAAGGTAGCCTTGAGCGCCTCGTCAAGGTCACGTTCGGGGCGCCAGCCCATCGCCCGCATTTTTTCCGAACTGACGCTATAGCGACGGTCGTGGCCCAGGCGGTCGGTGACGTAATCGATCCTCTCGGGGCCGGCGCCGGCCAGGGCCAGGAGCTTGTCGGTGAGATCCCGGTTGGGCAACTCGTTGCCGGCACCGATGTTGTAAATCTCGCCCGGCGCGCCGGTCCGAAGTACCAGGTCGACCGCCGCGCAGTTGTCCTCCACAAAAAGCCAGTCCCTCTGGTTGAGACCGTCCCCATAAAGCGGGACGTTCTTGCCGTCGAGCAGGTTTGTAACAAACAGCGGCACTATTTTCTCCGGGTATTGCCAGGGGCCGAAGTTGTTAGACGAGCGCGTGACCATGACCGGCAAGCCGTAAGTCGTGTAATAAGAGAGCGCGATCAGGTCCGAGCCGGCTTTGGACGCCGAATAGGGCGAACGAGGCTCGAGGTGGTCTGTCTCGAGCGAACTGCCGTGGGGGACCGAGCCGTACACCTCGTCGGTGGAAATGTGCACGACCCGCTCGATGCCTAGCCGCCGAGCCGCCTGCATGACCATGTTGGTGCCCACGCAATTGGTCATGGCAAAGTCCTCTGGGCCCGAGATCGACCGGTCGACGTGGCTCTCAGCAGCGAAGTGCACGACGGCGTCGTGGCCGCCCAGAGCTTCCTCGAGGGCTGCCAGGTCGCAGATGTCGGCGTGCACGAAGCGGTACCGGTCCCCCGCGCTCTTCTCCACGTCCGCCAGCGTGGCCAGGTTCCCGGCGTAGGTCAGAGCATCGTAGACGGTGACTTCGTCGTCGCTGTGGGAGAGCGCCCAGCGCACGTAGTTGGACCCTATGAACCCTGCCCCGCCCGTGATGAAAAGCTTCACGGCTCGCGAGGCTAGTTGGGCGCCGCCCGAAAGGGCCCATCCGCCCCGTCAGGAGAGGTCGACGGGCCCGTCAGGAGAGGTCGACTAGGCAGTGGTCGCCGACCATCAACCTCGTCGCCCGGGGCCGGCGGGCGCTGCGGGTGACCTCAACGCCGTAGCCCAGGAGCGAGTCTTCGATGCGGCCGGCGTCGATCACCCGGGCCGAGCCGACCAGGACGGAGTGCTCGATCTCGGAATGGTGGACCACGCACCCCGGGCCGATGGCGCTGAAGGGCCCGATGAAGCTGTCGACGATCTCCGATCCGGCGCCCACTATGGCAGGGCCCCGGACGTGACTGCGCACGAGGCGGGCCCCGGCCTCGATGATGACCCGCCCGTCCAGCTGGCACTCGGTGTCGACCTCGCCGTCGATCCGGCGTTCGATCGCCTCGAGGAGCAGGCGGTTGGCCTCCAGCAGCGGCGTGAGCTTGCCGGTGTCTATCCACCACCCGGCCAGGATCTCCGACAGGACCACGTGACCGGCGTCTATCAGCCACTGGATGGCATCGGTGATCTCGAGCTCGCCCCGGCCCGAGGGCTTGATGGAGGCCACCGCCTCATGGATCCGGCTGTCGAAGAGATAGACGCCCACCAGGGCGAGGTCCGACGGGGGCACTGTCGGTTTCTCCACCAGCCTGAGGACCCGGCCGGCGACGTCAAGCTCGGCGACGCCAAAGCGCTGGGGGTCCTCGACGTGGGCCAGGAGGATCTGCGCCGAGGGCACCGCCAGCCCTTCCTCGCCCAGGCGGGGCGCGGTGGCCCGGGACCGTCGGGCTTGGAAACGGCCGACGAAATCGCCCAGGTCCTGTTGGAGAAGGTTGTCCCCGAGGTACATGACGAAGTCCTCTTCGCCCAGGAAGTCCCGGGCTATAAGCACGGCATGGGCCAGCCCGAGAGGCGCCTCCTGCCGGAGGTAGGTGACCTCCAGGCCCCATCTCGACCCGTCGCCCACCGCCCCTTGGATCTCCGCCGCCGTGTCGCCGACGACAATGCCGACCTGCTTGATGCCGGCTCCGGCGATCGCTTCCAGCCCGTAAAAGAGGACCGGCTTGTTGGCGACCGGAACCAGCTGCTTGGCGCGAGTGTGAGTGATCGGCCGCAACCGCGTCCCCGCGCCTCCCGAAAGGACCAACGCTTTCATTAGTTGGGCAGGCTACGACATTGAGCGGGCGGCCCAGACGGTCACGTCGGCCTCACATGGGTGACGTCGCCGGCCGCCACCGTGACCAGCTCCTCACGACCATCGGGGCCCGTCCCAGTCCGGACGACCAGATGGCCGTCATCGTCGGTGGTGACCGCCCTCCCGACCAAGGCGGGCGTCCCCTCCGAAAGTGCGACGCTCACCTCCCGGCCGATAGTGGCGCAGGACTCGCGGTACAGCCGGCCCACCAGGTCCCAGCGGCCGTAGAGACGTTCCAGCGCCAGCAGCGACTCCACCAGCACCTCCGCCCTGTCGACCGGCCCTGTACCCCCTGGGCCGAGCGCGGTCAGGCAGGTGGCCCCCATCCCCTCGGGCGCCCAGGAAACGTTCATCCCCGCACCGACGACGAGGGCCGTGCCGTCTGGGCTCTCGGCCAGGATCCCGGCCACTTTCGCTTCGCTCCGCACCGGGTCGGAGCCGATGATGTCATTGGGCCACTTCAGGCGCAGCTCGACCGCAGTGGCCATCTTGGCCCCTTCGACCAGGGCCAGGGCCACCGCGGCAGTGGCCAGATGGCGGCGGCCCGCAGGCAGGTCTTCCCTCCGAGGGCGCAGTAGGACCGAGAACAGGAGCGAACGGCCGGGGCGGGACTCCCACCTGCGTTGGAACCGTCCCCGGCCCGCCGACTGATCATCGGCCACCACGACGAGGCCTTCAGGGGCGCCGAGCCGGGCCTGGGCCACGAGCACGGAGTTGGTGGAAGCCGTCTCGCCCAACTGGGCCAAGATGGCAAAACGGGTGTGGGCGAGCCGGGCCACCTGGTCATCGTTGAGGACACAGCTGTCGACGGACATCACCCCAGCCTGGCAGACTGCCCCATCGTGGGCGGAGCTTCCATAACCAAGGTCCTAATCGCCAACCGGGGCGAGATCGCCGTGAGGGTGGCCCGCGCCTGCCGGGATCTCGGCATCACATCGGTGGCGGTGTACTCGGAAGCGGACCGAGGGGCCCGGCACGTGCGTGCCGCTGACGAGGCCTACTTCGTAGGGGGCACCCAGGCTGCAGAGAGTTACCTCTCGGTGGAGCGCCTCCTCGACGCCGTCTCGCGCAGCGGGGCCGACGCCGTCCACCCCGGCTACGGCTTCCTGGCCGAAAACGCGGGCTTCGCCCGGGCCGTTACTGGTGCGGGGGTGCGCTGGGTGGGCCCTCCCCCCGACGCCATCGAGATTATGGGCGACAAGATCAGCAGCCGTACCGCCGCCGTCCGGGCCGGGGTCACGCCCGTCCCCGGGACCGACCACGCTTTGGCCGGGCCAGGCGAGGTCGTCGAGTTCGGGGACGCCGTCGGGTGGCCGGTGGCGGTCAAGGCGGCGTTCGGCGGTGGGGGCCGTGGAATGAGGGTCGTGGCCTCGCCAGCCGAGGCGGCAGAGGCCCTGGAGTCAGCCCAGCGCGAAGCGGAGAGGGCCTTCGGACGGCCCGAGTGCTACCTGGAGAAGTACCTGACGTGGCCGCGCCACATCGAAGTACAAGTCTTCGGCGACGACCACGGCAACATGGTCCACCTCGGCACGCGCGACTGCTCCGTGCAGAGACGCCACCAGAAGCTGGTGGAAGAAGCGCCCGCCCCGGACCTGCCAGGCCCGGTCACCGAGGCCATGGGGGAAGCCGCCGTCCGTCTCGCCCGGGCGTGCGGGTACGTGAACGCCGGGACCGTGGAGCTCATCTACCAAGACGGCGAGTTCTACTTCCTGGAGATGAACACCCGCCTGCAGGTGGAGCACCCGGTGACCGAGATGGTCACCGGCCTGGACCTGGTGGCTCTCCAGTTCCTGGTGGCCAGTGGCCGGCCCCTGCCCTTTTCCCAGGCCGACGTCGCGTGGCACGGGCACGCCATAGAGGCCCGCATCAACGCCGAAGACCCCGCTGGAGGAAGCTTCGCCCCCTCGCCCGGGCGCATCACGCGCCTACGTGCCCCCTCCGGGCCATGGGTCCGGACCGACTCCGGCTACGAGACCGGCGACGTAGTCGACCAGCACTACGACAACCTGCTGGCCAAGGTGGTGGCTTGGGGCCCCGACCGGGAGAGCGCCCGGCGCCGGCTGGTGCGAGCCCTTTACGAGACAGAGGTCGAAGGCGTCGCCACAACCGTCCCGGCACACCTCGCGGTGCTTGGGCACCCGGACTTCATTTCCGTGTCGCACTCGACCACGTGGCTGGCTCAAGCGGTCGACCTCTCGTCCATCGAGCCCGCCCCGACGGCCGAGCCCGCGAGCGGGGAGGAACGCAAAGACATTCAGGTCGAAGTGCAGGGCCGACGCTACGAAGTCAGCGTCTGGCTCCCGGCCGGCCACGAGCCGACGACAAGGGGGGCGGCCCGGCGGCCCGGCAGCCGGGGCGCGGGCCGGGGCGGTGCCGGCTCGTCGAGGGGCTCGGTGGCGCGAGAGGCGACCGAAGGGCCGGGCACCCCGGGTGGAGGTACTGTCACCGTCCCCATGCAGGGCACGGTCGTAAAGGTGCTCGTCAAGGTGGGTGACCGGGTCGGGCCGGGGCAGACCGTGTGCGTCCTGGAGGCCATGAAGATGGAGAACAACATCGTCTCCGAGGTGGCCGGGACAGTCGCCGAGGTCCGGGTGGAAGCGGGCCAGTCCGTCGGTAGCGGCGACGTCATCGCCTTGATCGCTCAGTCGGGCAGCCCCACGTCCTAGGCCCGTCGACGACGGTGCTCTCCAGCAGGTTCAAAGCCGCCAGTCGAGGCCCACGTCCAGTGCCGGGGCCGAGTGGGTAAGCGCACCAATAGCCAGGTACCTGACGCCGCACGCCGCTACGGCCCTGATGGTGCCCAGCCCCAGGCCTCCCGATGCCTCCACGTCGGCGCCGTACCGGCGGGCGCGGCGAACAGCCTCGACCGTGTCCTCCAGGGACAGGTTGTCGACCAGGACGAGATCCGCGCCCGCCTCCAGGGCTTCGTCGAGCTGGGCCAGGTCGTCCACTTCGACCTCGACCGGGAGCACGCTCGCCCCGTCGGCCGATGCCCGCCGGGACTGGCGCCGGGCCGCCTCGAGAGCGCCTCGTACACCCCCCAGGGCGGCGATGTGGTTGTCCTTCACCAAGATGGCGTCGGACAGGCTCATACGGTGGTTGGAGCCGCCTCCACAGCGGACGGCATACTTCTCCACCGCCCGTAACCCGGGCAGCGTCTTGCGGGTGTCCCTTATGACCGCCCCCGTGCCGGCAACGGCGTCCACGGCCGCGGCAGTGAGCGTGGCCACGCCCGACATATGGGTGACGACGTTGAGAACGGTGCGCTCGGCGGCCAAAAGTGTGTCAGCCGGCCCGGCCAGCGTGCCGAGGGCTTCCGAGGCGCCGACCCGGGCACCATCGTGGGCAAAGAGGGTGGCCTGGGCCGGGCCGGTCCCCAGCCGGCGGCTCACCTCGTCCAGGACGATCTGAACCGCGACAAGCCCGGCGATGGTGCCCGCCTGCCGAGCGACGAGCGACGCCTCCGCCGCCACCGGCCCGACGGCAGCTCCCGTGGGGTCACCTAAGGGAAGGTCCTCGGCCACGGCCGTGGCCACCACTTGGGCCAGTTCGTCCCAGGGAGGAGCCAGTTCGTCCAGGGGAGCGGCCACCTGGTCCCCGGCGGCTGGGGGCGGGCTCAAACCGCCGCCGCGGCGGAATTGACCAGCACTCCGGGCGCTCCGTCCGCCGTCAGGTGACCAACCAGCAGCTCTCCATCGGCTCCCAACTGCACGATCTGGCGCAGGAGCCACTCGGGGCGGGGCTCGGGGTGGTCGGCCCGCCGGTGCGCCCCCCTGGACTCGTGGCGGGCCGAAGCCAAGGCGGCTACCGCCCGCCCGATCAGGACCATATTGGCCCGCTCCCAAGTGTCTGGATTGGCCCGCTCCCAGGTGTCTGGCGTCGCGCCGGCGTCAGGCACCGCACCTTCGTCGCCGGCGAGGAGGTTGGCCAGTTCGTCGAGGCCTCCGGCAGACCGGGTGACGCCGGCGAACGCCTGCATGGCCGAGCGGATGTCCTGCCGGGTCAGAGATCGCGCCTCCGCCCGGGGCCGCGGCCGGGGCAACGTCGACCCGAGGGCCACTGGCTCCCTCGGCGCCACCGGGCCTCGACAGGCCAGGATGGCCTGCGCGGCCCGCCGGCCCACTACGGCCCCTTCGAGCAACGAGTTCGACGCCAGACGGTTGGCGCCGTGCAGTCCGTTGGACGCCACCTCGCCCACGGCCATCAGCCCCTCCAGGGTGGTGCGGCCCTCGGCGTCGGTGAGCACCCCCCCCATGGTGTAATGCGCCGTGGGGGAAACGGGGACCCAGTCGCTCCCCGGCGCTAGGCCGGCAGCGCGGCAGGCGGCGACAAAAGTCGGGAAACGTGCCTCCAGTGCGCCCGCCCCGATCGGCGTGGCATCGAGGTAGCAATGGTCCGTACCGAGGTCGTTCATCCGGCGGGCCATGGACCGGCTGACGACGTCGCGGGGCGAAAGATCGCTTATTGAGCCTTCAGGACCGGCCGGGTGCAGGTAGGCCCCCTTCGCGTCCCGCAGCCGGGCACCCGCCCCCCGCAACGCCTCCGATGCCAAGGGCCGGGGGTCCAGGCCGAGGTCCATGCCGGTCGGGTGGAACTGCACGAACTCGAGGTCGGCCACCTGTGCCCCCGCCCGCATAGCCGAGGCCAACCCGTCGCCGCTGCATGCTCGCGGGCTGGTCGTGGACGCCCAAAGATGGCCGTACCCACCTGTGGCCAAAACCACTGTGTTGGCCCGGAGGTGACGAAATGCCCTCCGGGCCGGGTCCCACACCAGGGCACCGGTCACCCGGGAGCCGTCGGGAACGGTCAAAAGGTCGACGAGGAAGAGGTCCGGCATCAGCGGCACTTCTCGTCGTGAGGCGGCCTCGAGAAGGGCTCGGGTGATCTCCGCCCCGGTGGCGTCACCCCGGGCGTGGACCACCCGTGCGAAACTGTGCCCACCCTCCTTGGCCAGGGCGTCCCGGTCGAAGCGCACGCCGAGGTCGGCCAGGAGTTCGACGGCGGCGGCGGCTTCGGCGATCACGGACCCGGCGACCCTCGGGTCACCGAGGCCGGCGGCGGCGGCCACGGTGTCGGCCGCGTGAGCGGCGCTACTGTCACCGGGACCGATCGGCGCGGCTATACCACCCTGGGCCAGCTGCGTGCTCCCGCCACCGCCGGTCTCTTTGGAGATCAGAGCGACGCGGCACCGGCCGGCCAGGGCCACCGCCACCGACAGGCCGGCGATCCCCGAACCGACTACCAGGACGTCGATGCCCGGACGGCTGCGCAGCTCACTCACCTCCGCCCGGAGACCCGATGGCGATCATTCTTTCGACGGCTCGACGGGCCCGCTCAGCCGTACCTTCGTCCACCTCGATGACGTGGACGCCTTGGCGAAGGCAGTCGAGCAGGCGTTGCGGCGTCGTCATCTTCATGAACCGGCACTCAGCCCGGGAGGAGACGGCCTCGAAGGTAGCCCTGGGGTTGGCCGCTCGCAGCTGGTGCAGGATCCCGGTTTCGGTCGCCACCAGGGCATGACCGTCCCCCAGCTGACGTGCGGCCTTCACCATGCCGGCGGTCGACAGTACGTGGGTACGCTCCTCGGGGAAGTCACCGTTCTCGGCCATCCAGAGCGCGCTCGTCGTGCACCCGCATTCGGGGTGGATGAAGAGCTCGGACCTAGGGTGGGCGGCAACCATTTCGCGAAGCTGCACCGGTGATATGGCGGCGTGGACGTGGCACTCGCCCATCCATATGTCGATTTGCCGCCCAGTCCTCCTGGCCACGTGCTGGCCCAGGAACATGTCCGGTAGGAAGAGGATCTTGACGTCGGGAGGGAGCGACTCGACGACCTCGACGGCATTGGAAGAGGTGCAGCAGATGTCGGACTCCGCCTTGACCGCCGCCGACGTGTTCACATAGGCGACGACCATGCCGGCAGGGTTGGCCTCCCGCCATCTGCGGACGTCGCCGGCGTTGACGGTATCGGCCAACGAGCACCCGGCCCGCAGGTCGGGCAACAGCACGGTGCGCTCGGGAGCCAGCAGCTTGGCCGTCTCCGCCATGAAGTGGACACCACAGAAAACGATCACCTCTGCGTCACTGCGAGCCGCCAGACGCGACAGGGCCAGCGAGTCCCCCACGTGGTCGGCAACGTCCTGCACCCATGGGACCTGGTAATTGTGGGCCAGCAAAACGGCGTTCCTGGCTTTGGCCAGGCGGCGGACTTCCCCCGCCCAACGCTCGAAGCTCCAGCCGGTGCTGTCGTCGAGGTGGTCGGCCGGCTGCGGCCTGACGCCGTCCTCGCGCCCATCCATCACCCCATCGCCCGCCACACTTATACTCTGGTTGAGCATATCCCCACTATACCTGACGCCGGTGCCCAAGCGCACCTGGGAGCATTAGGGGTGCCCGTGAAAGCTTGACCGCGCTCAGGGACCACCTAGACGGCGCAGGCCCAAGCCCGGGGCCGGGCGTTCCCGCAGGACTTCCCGACGGAAACGGTACAGTTCGGCCGGTCGGCCGCCCGTGCGCTGGTCCCATTCCCCAGTCGGTTCGACGAGGTTGGCCGAGGCGACCAAGCGGCGGAAGTTTTGCTTGTGGAGCACCTGGCCGGCCAGAGCTTCGACGACCTGCTGAAGCCGGGAAAGGGTGAACGTGTCCGGTAGCACCTCGAACACGACCGGGCGGTAAGCCAGCTTGCCCCGTAGCCGCTCCAGGGCGGCGGCGGCGATGCGGCGATGGTCCAGGGCCAGTGGCAGGCCCAGCCCGGGCCCGGGCCGGTCGCCCTCGGGCGCCGCCTCGCCCACCAGGCGCAGCTCGTAAATCAGCTCGTAACGGTCGAGGACCCGCACCGGGTCCCAGCGGGCATGGCCGAGACCGAAGGTCAGCTCCGCCCGCTCCTGACGGGTGGGGAGGTCGCCCGGTGGCGACGAAGCCAACCAACGCTCGAGCGCGGGGACGACCCTGGCGTCGAGAACGCCGGGCTGGCCGTCGCGCCAGTCCTCCCAGGGGAACAACTCGTAGCAGCTGCGCCAGCTCGGGCTGGAGGGGCCTCGGACGTCCTGGTGACGGACCAGCGCCAGGTAGGCCACGGCCAGGGAGCGGCCGCCGGGCACCCGGTTGCGGTCACCGAAGGTGTAGAGCTGTTCGAAGTACCGCACAGGGAGGCCGGTCTCGTGGCTCACGAGGCGCCTCACACCCTGCTCCAGGGTCCGGTCCACGGCATCGTCGAGGTGGCCGGAAGGCAAGCCCTCCTCGTGAGGGTGGCCTTCGACCGTCAACAGCCTCGGTGTTGTCCCGTCCACCGAGATGATCACGGCGTTGAGCCCGACATCGGCACGGGCGGAACCGTTCCTAAACACTTAGCAATAGTGGGTCATTGCTCAGCGGGCCAGCCCGGGCGATCTTCAGCTGGTGGGCGGCTGCCGCGGGTGCGGCATGCACAACTGGTCGTACTCGGCGATGACCAGTTGTTCTTTGGGGACCGAGCACGCCGGGCACTCCGGGTCCCGGTTGAGGCGGAACGTCCGGAAGGTGCCTTCCAAAGCGTCGTAGGCGAGGAGGCGGCCGACCAGAGGCTCGCCTATCCCGAGCAAGACCTTTATGGCTTCTACGGCTTGCACCGAGCCGATGATCCCGGGCAGCACGCCGAGGACCCCGGCTTCGGCACACGATGGGGCCAGGTCGGCCGGAGGGGGCTCGGGGACCTGGCAGCGGTAGCAGGGGCCTTGGTGGGGCATGTACACGCTCACCTGGCCTTCGAAGCGGAAAATGGACCCGTGCACAACGGGGATGTCCAGCTTCAAGGAAGCGTCGTTAACAAGGTAACGGGTAGGAAAATTGTCCGTCCCGTCGACTATCAGGTCGTAGCCGGCGAAAATGTCCATCACATTGCCCGCTCCCAGCCGCACGTCGTAGGCGACGACGTTGACGTCGGGGTTGAGGCTGGTGATGGCTTTTTTGGCCGAGTCGACCTTGCGTTCACCGACACGCTCGAGGTTGTGCAATATCTGGCGCTGGAGGTTTGAGGCGTCGACGACGTCCATGTCGACCACTCCCAACGTCCCGACCCCGGCGGCGGCAAGGTAAAGGGCTGCAGGGGAACCGAGCCCCCCGGCCCCGAGAAGCAGCACTTTGCTGCGCAGGAGCCTTATTTGGCCCTCGACCCCGACTTCGGGGAGCAGCAGATGGCGCTGGTAACGGTTGCGCTGCTCAGGGCTGAGGACGCCGGGCGTCTCCCAGGGCAGGCCCTCGTCCTTCCAACGGTTGAAGCCCCCAATGACGCTGACGACGTTGGAGTAGCCGAGCTGAGCCAGCGTGTCGGCGGCCAGGACGCTGCGCGTGCCCCCGGCGCAGTAGACGACGACCGGTGTCTTGGGCTCAGGGATGCGCCCGGCCACCTGGATTTCAAGAAAGCCTCGGGGAATGTGCACCGCGCCCTTCAAGGCCCCTTGCTCGAACTCGTCCGCCTCACGGACGTCGAGAGCGACGGCGCCGTCGGACTTAAGCATGTCGGCCGCCTCGTCCGGAGCGACTTCGCTCACGCGGGCGCGGGCGCTGTTGAGAAGATCTCGGAAGGTGGGCATACCTCATGAAACCTTACCAGCTTGGTCGGCATTCCACTCCGGACTAGTTTGCACGGCGTTGGAACTAGACGCAGCAGTCGCCCGGCGGCGCATGTGCCGCAGCTTCCTCGAGCGCCCGGTCGAGCGGCACGTGCTGGAACGTGCCCTGGCCCTGGCTATCCATGCCCCCTCGGCCGGTAACACTCAGGGGTGGGCGTTCTTCGTCCTCGAGGGAGACGAGACGGAGAGCTTCTGGCAGCAGGAAGCCGACAGTTCCTGGTTAGCTCATCCCAGTCACCCGGGCCTGCTCAAGGCACCGGTGATCGTGTTGCCCCTGGCCAGCCGGGCGAGGTACCTCGAGCGCTACGCCGAGCCGGACAAGCAGGCCGCCGGCGCACGAGGAGTCGAGGACTGGGCGGTGCCCTACTGGTTGGTCGACACGGCGTTCGCCACCATGTTGCTCCTGCTCGGTGCCACCCAGGAAGGACTGGGCGCCCTCTTCTTCGCCCTTCGCAAACCAGCCACCACGCTCCTCGCCGATCTCGGCGTACCGCCCGAGTGGGAGCCACTTGGCGCCGTCGCTCTGGGCTGGCCGAGCCCGGACGACAAACCGTCCCTGTCGGCTTACCGTCCGCGCAAGGACCTGGCCCAGGTCGTGCACCGGGGGCGTTGGGGAGGACAATGAACGACCGGGCCCACCGGACGGGTACGGCTTTTCGGAAGACAGGCCCCTCTCTGGTTGGCCGGGCGCTGGCGGCGGCGGCCCTAATCGGGGGGGCGGCGGGTTGCGCCACCCGTACCGCCGGGCTCAACGTCGAGGACGTCTATGCCCGGACCGTTTCCGCCCGAACAGCCCAGACCGCGGTCAACCTCCACATCAACGCGCCCCGCGCCGGTACGTATATAACGGCTCAGGGCGTGGTGGACCTGACGGCTCCCGGGTTTTCCATCGCCGTGCAGGAGGCCGGCATCAACCTTACCGAGGTACTGCGCGGCGACCAGCTGTACCTGGAGCTGCCGGCCTCGGCCCGGGCCACCAACAAAGGCAGGCCCTGGGCGGAGTTCTCTTTGGGCGCCAGGCACGGTGCGGAAGCCGTCCTGGCGGGGCCGGCGCTGGCCGGGTCGGTGCTGATGGCTGTCGACCCCGCGCCGGTGCTCGAACTGCTGAGGGTGGCCCCGACCGGCACCGTCCGGCTGGGGCCGAGGAGGACCGATGGCGTGAGCTCGACGGAGTACCGCCTCGAGTACTCGACGGCCGCGCTGGCGTCACCTGCTCATGGAGCTGCACTGCGTGCCGGCCTGGTGAGCCTCCTGGCCCAGATCGCCCACCCCCGACCGGACGAGCTCCCCGTCTACGTATGGCTCGACAGCCGTGGCCGCCTGGTGGAACTGCAAGCGAGCGTCGTGCTCGGGACCGAGCCGCACTCCCCCAGTCCAGCCCAGGCCGACCTGGCCAACCAGCTCCCGACCACATTGAGCGTTGACATCTACCTCGGGCATTTCGGCCAGAGGGTGGTCCTCGCACCGCCCGCCGCCGCCCGCACTAACAAGTTGCCGCTCTCGGAGCTAGAAGGCGGGACGCTGTAAAGCCGCGCCCGATGGCCGGGCAGGTAGGGCTCGGTCGTGCGCTGAGGGCCGGCGCCCCGGCATTGGTCGCCGTGGGGGCATGCCTTGTCTGTTACGTCGCAGGCTGGCGGGGCACCGATTGGGCGGCGCAGATCTACCGGGCCGGCCAGGTCGCCCACTTTGGCGTGATCGACTGGGACCCGGGCTGGTACGGAGGCACTTACCCGCTCAACTACAGCCTCGTCTACCCGATCGCCGCCGCCTACCTCGGGCTGTGGCCGCTGGCCGCTCTGTCGGCGGCGGCCGCGGCCACCTGCTTTGACCGGCTGGTGACGGCCGCGCTGGGGGAACGGCCGGCCGGGAGCTGGTACTTTGCGGTCGCCACCGTCATCGAGATCGCTATCGGCCAACTCCCCACTCTGACGGGCGAGGCGTTGGCCTTGGGCAGCGTGCTGTTTTTCGCCCGCCTTCGCTTACCCTCCGGGCGGCGCCGGACCTCCCGGCCAAACGCCGTGCCCGGCGGGGCGGGCGCCGTGGCCTTGACCGGGGGTCTTGGCCTGGGCGTACTCGCGTCGCTCACGACGCCCGTCGTCGGTTCGTTCCTAGCGTTGGCGCTGTTCGCCATGGCTGTCACCAGTGCCCGTCGCTCGGTGCGGCAAGCCGCGTGGGAGATAGCGGCAGCCCTCGTTTTCATGGTGAGCACGGCCGCTTTGCCTGTCCTTTTTCCCGGTGCCGGGTATTTCCCCTTCCCCTACGGCGACCTTGTGGCCGTGCTGGCCATTTCGGCCATTATCGCCAGCCCCGTGCTCAGCACACCTCCGGTCTTGCGACTAGGGGCGGTGCTCTACGGCGTCACCAGCGTGGCTCTGTTTCTGGTGCCCACCCAGATGGGTGACAATGACGTCCGGCTGGCGGCGTACATCGGGATGCCTCTGGTCATCTGCTACCTCCCACGTCTAGCCCTGTCCCGGTCGTCCCTGTCCCGTCGGGACCGGTCCGCCGTCCCGGCCACGGCCATGGTTGTAGTCGCCGTGCTCGTCGCCTGGGACTTCGGGCCGATGGCCGAAGCCCTCGGGGGCGCCACCGACGGCCGTTCCAGTGTGGCCACGTTCTACCAGCCGCTGATCGATGAGCTCACGGTGCTCAGCAAAGGCATGCCCGTGCGGGTGGAGGTCCCGCCCGGCGCGCACCACTGGGAGTCGGCCTACCTGGCCCCCAAGTTCAGCCTGGCCCGGGGGTGGGAACGACAACTGGACATGGCCTATGACAACCTGTTCTATAAGTCGGGGCCATTATCAGCGGACGTGTACCGGTCGTGGCTCCTAGCCGATGGGGTTTCCTATGTGGCCCTGGCCCGGGCTCCCCTTGACTATGCCGCGACGTCCGAAGCGGCGTTGCTCCGCTCTGGAACGGTGCCCGGGCTACGACCCGTTTGGCACGGCGCCGGCTGGCAGCTGTGGGAAGTCGTGGGCAGCGCCGGCCTGGCCACCGGCCCGGCCCGAGTCGCCGGGCTCAGCCCCCGGGGCGTCGTGGTCCGTTTCTCCACCGCCGGCACCAGTGTGGTCAGGGTCCGTTGGTCGCCCTACTGGGACCTTTCCGGGCCCGGTCGGCATTCCGCCTGCCTAACGCGGGCACCAGGCGGCTGGACTGAGCTGCGGACCGCCCTCCCCGGCGATGTCCGGCTCCAACTATCGGTCTGGGGGGCCGACCATGGCAACTGCCAGGCTTTTTTGGGGCTCCGCGGCGACGTAGCATCGGGGGACAACGGATGAGCGATGCTTGACCGACCGGGAAGGGAGCGGACAGCGCCGGCTGACGGCACAGCAGAGCGGAGCATCACGACCGAGCTCCCGGGCCGGGGACCGGGCGACGACCGCGCCCGCCTCCGGGCGGCGCGCCGGCTGGGGCGCCCGTTCGATAGGCAGAGCTCTTTTGTCGTGGGTTTCGTGGCCACGGTCGGAGTGCTCCTGGCCGTCGCGCTCGGCGCCGCCGTGTACTCGGTGCGGAGCACTCTGGTGCTCGTGTTCCTGGCGTTGTTCATCGCCGTCGGGATGGAGCCTGTCGTCGGCTTTTTCACCCGGCACCGGGTGCGCCGCTCGATCGCCGTGCTCTTAGTCGTCATCCTCGGCGCCGGCGTCGTGGCGGCCTTCGTCTACTCGGCTATCTCGCCCATGGAGCACGAGATCAACCAACTGACGGTGCAGGTACCCAAATGGCGGGCCGAGGTCGGCTCCGGCAAGGGCACCGTGGGGCGCGTGGCCCGGGATCTCCATCTGAGCTACTACTTGAGCGGCTCCGGGAGCAAGAGCCTGACCAGTGGCCTGGCGTCCGGTGCGCTCGGCGCGGGCAAGGAAGTGCTCAGCGCCGTCAGTTCGTTCCTGGTGGTGGTCGTGCTCACCATCTACTTCCTAGCCGCGCTGCCCTCCATCAAGCGGTTCAGCGTCCACCTCGTCCCCCACAGCCGGCGTGAGCGGTTCGCGCTCCTGCTGGACGACGTACTGGCCGGCGTGGGCGGCTACCTGCTCGCCAACCTCTTCACGTCGCTCGTCGCCGGCGTCGGCACCTACATCTGGGCGACGGTCTTCGGGCTCCCATATTCGATATTGCTCGCTCTTTTAGTGGCCCTCTTCGACCTCGTGCCCGTGGTCGGCTCAAGCATCGCCGGAGTTATTGTCAGCTTGGTGGCGCTGGCCGTGTCCTTGCCGACCGCGATCGCGACAGCAATTTTTTACGTCGCCTATCGTTTTATCGAAGACTATTTGCTGGTACCCCGGGTAATGCGCCAGGCTGTCAACGTGTCGCCGGTCGTGACCGTCCTCGCCGTCATCATCGGTGGCGCTCTTCTCGGTATAATCGGTGCCCTGGTGGCCATACCTATCGCTGCCGGGATAAAGCTCGTGCTAGAGCAGAGCGTCTTCCCGCGCCTTGATAATTCCTGAAAGGCCCGGGGTGCCCGAGCAGTTCCAGACCATGATGGACCTCGCCTCCCACGGGCCCGACACCTATGTCGGTGCCGGTCCGAGGTACCCCTGGGAAGGCCTCTACGGCGGGCAAATAGTCGCCCAGGCGCTGCGGGCCGCCGACCTGACCGTGAGACCGGGCCACGCGCCGAACTCGCTGCACGCCTATTTCCTGCGCATGGGAGACCCCGACGAGCCCGTCCGCTTTGAGGTGGAACGCTTGAGGGACGGCCACAGTTTCGTGGCCCGCCAGGTCGTGGCCCGTCAGTCGACCGGGGCGATACTCAACATGTCGGCGTCATTCCAGGTCATCGGCAGCTCAACTATGGACGTACAGCTGTCCGAGGCGCCACAGGTGGCTAGCCCCGAAGCGGGAAAAGAGGTGAGTTGGAGCCAGCTGTTCGAGATGCGCCTGGTGGAGGGCTCGTTCCAGGGCTCCGGTGACGGTGCGCAGTCGGCGTGCAGCTGGTTCAGGGTCCTCGAAGACCTCGGTCCCGAACCCTCCATGCACGCCGCCGCGCTGGCTTATGCTTCCGACAGTGGCCCTGGGTGGTTGGCGGGCGCTTTGCACGAGGTCCAGTGCGCCCCGGCGCGGGCCTGGCGGCCGGTGAGCCTTGACCACGCCTTATGGTTCCACCGGCCGTTCCGGGCGGACGAATGGCTGCTGTTCGAAGCGTCGAGCAGCTCGTTGCGGGATTCGCGGGGCCTCACCCAAGGGCGCATCTTCTCCCAGGACGGGGCCCTGGTGGCCACGGTGGCGCAGGAAGTCTTCCTGCGCCGGCCCCGGACCGTCTGATGGCCGGCCTGCCCCTCTCCTCGCGCAGCTACCCCCGCTCCGACCGGACGAGGGCCGCCGGGCTGGCTGCGCTCGCCCTGGCCGTAGTCGGCCTGGCATCGTGCGGGGGCCAGGAGTTTGCCAGCGGGCCGACCGAGACCGTGCCCTCGGCCTCCTCTTCCACCGTGGCGGCAAGGACAGTGAAGGGGCTGGGCCGGATCCTGGTCGCGTCCTCGGGGGTCAGCTTGTACCTGCTCACGTCCGATCCTCCGGACGGCAGCAACTGCACCGGACCATGCTCGATCGTCTGGCCGCCCCTGGAGGCCAAGGGCAGGCTCAAAGCGGGCCCGGGCGTGAACCCGGCCCTTCTGTCCAGCTTTGAGCGCAGCGACGGGATCCGCCAGGTGCTGTACGCTAAGCACGCCCTTTACACCTATCAGGACGACACCAGCCCGGGCATGGTGACGGGCCAGGGGGTCGAGACCTATGGCGGCATCTGGTGGGTGGTAGCGCCATCAGGCAAACCGGTCACTGACGGAGCCCCTCCGACCTGACCGCACCACTTGAGCGGGCCCGACCCGGACTGGCCCGACCCGGACTGGCCCCCGGTCTGTTCTAGCCCACCGCTAACCTGGCCGTGTGGACGGCACCGCCAATCAGGCCCTGGAGCTCAACGCCACGGGCGTGCTGCCCAGCTTGGCTCGGGGCGACCTCGATCGCCGAGGAGCGCCCGATCGTTTCGCTCGAAGGGTGCTGCGGATCCAGGAGCGGGCGTCGGGGGAGGATGTCCATAATGTCTTCAGTTCGTCGATCCTCTTGTCGGCGACGCGATGCCTGCTGAGCTACATCGTCTTCCCGGTGTTGGCACCCTGGGTGGGCGCTCTCCCCTTGATAGGGCCGGCCATAGGCCTCCCCGTGGGGGCGGTGGCCCTGGTCTTCGACGTCCGGGCCATCCGGCGGTTTTTCCGGGCCGACCATCGCTGGCGCTGGGTGGCCGCGGCGCTCTATCTGGTGGTCATGGCGATGGTCGCGAGCCTCATGGGACTCGACATCTCCCGCCTCGTCTAGTCGCCGTTCCCGTAGCCGGCGACGGCCTGCAGCCCTTTGACCTCCCCGAGCTGCGAGATGACAGAGAGCGGGGCACTGGTGTAGACGTCGACGATCACGGCGCCGTCGAGGTAACGGGCCAGGACGGCCGAAGTCACCGGGTGGTGGGCCTGCTGCTGGGCCGCCGTTGCGCTCGGGTATAGCTCGACGGTTACCTGGCCGAAAGTGTCACCGCAGTCGCCCTGCCACCAGAAGTACTGGTCATAAGCACCGTAAACGCTGCCGAAGTGAGCATTGTCCCAGCAACCACCGGTAACGGCGTCTTGGATGCCCGTGAGGGTGGACGTGAGCCCGGCCGGCAACGCCGCCGGGGGCGTGCTCGGGGGTGACTGGAAGGGAACGTTGGCCACCGCCTCGCCCGATATGGGCCCTCCGCCCACCGTGGGCGATACCCAGATGCCCGAGGCCGGGTGAGTAGCGGCGTTGTGCCCGCCGGCCGCAACGGAAACGCCGCAACCACCAAGAGCGAGGGCCGCCGCGGCCAGCCCGAAAACCGTCATCGTCGTTCGTCTAGGCATACCCGAGGAACATTAGCCGCGCCTAACACGCTGCTTAGTCTCAGGCCAGGGCGGGAGGGGCCAGAAAGCTGAGCCCCGGGAGGTTCCGCAGCACTGTGAACGTGATCAGGAGGCCGGCGAACGCCCAAGCCACCGCCCGAGTGCTCGGGTATGGGCAGCGCCACCAGCCCGTGGCCTTCCCCAGCCATGTCACCCACCCCCACGCGGCGGCCAGGGCCATGACCGGCAGAAGGGCGTTGGCGTGCATCATGAGCCCGAAGTGGCCGTGCACGGTCGCCCAAATGGCCCTGGTCCCGCCGCAGAACGGGCACCACAGGCCGGTCAGCGCATGAAAAGGGCACGGAGGGGTCAGGTGGTGGCGGAACGGGTCCCGCACAGCCACTACGGTCGTGGCCGCCACGAGCCCGGCTGCAACCAGTGCGGGACCGGACGCCGGCGCTACAACCGCCGACAGCGGGCCCCGGCCGACCTCCGCCAAGTGCGCCCGGCCTTTAGTTGTTCTTGGGCGTGAGACTGAGGCTCGCCGGGGGGACCTTCAGCACCACCGTCCCCATGATCTTGTCGGCCAGGGTCTGGCGCTGCGAGTCCCATAGCGGGAAGAGCATGTCGATGATAAACGGCACAAAGCACAGCCACGCCGCCACCACGTGGATAAGGGCGCGGACGAAACCCAGGCCGCCGCCGATCGTTTGCCCCGTACCGACCTTGACACATTTGAGCCCGGCCATGCGCATGCCTGGCGTCGAACCGTACTGGCCCAACTGGATCGCGAACCAAACAGTGATGACCAACGCCCAAAGGCCCCCGAGCACAGTGAAAAAGGCGGTGCCCGTCGTTCGGCCCAATATAAACAGGACGATGTCCGGGACCGCCCCGATGGCCCAGTCCACCACCCATCCGAGAGCACGTTGCGGCCACAGTGCCAGCTCGCCTTGAGGCGGTGGCGTCGGCGACCAGTTGGCTTGCGGCGACCCGAACTGGCCGTAGGGAGGCAGTTGCTGGCCCCCGTAAGGCGGTTGACCGTAAGGCGGCTGGCCCGGCGTCCCCGCGGCCCCGCCCCAGTCACTGGCCGGGGGTTGCCCAGCGGGTTGAGGCGCACCCCACGGCTGGTCGTTGCCGGGTGCGCCCGGGTCCCAATTGCTCACGGTCGCCCTTTCATTAGGAGTTCGTCGGTAGTATGCCAGGTCGGCGGGCCCATTGGTAGGCTTTCCTGGTCCCGGGAGGCAGCGACGCCGGCTTGCGGCGTCCGGGCGCCACTGTGAGAACGCTGCCCGAGGCCCTCTTCGTCGATGACATCCCTTCTGGAGCACCTTCGTTCGGGCACCGGACCGGGCGCCACGGCCGGGCCCGACGAAGTTCTCGACACGTTCACCTCCTGGGCGACGACAAAAGGCCTTCGCCTCTACCCGGCCCAAGAGGAGGCGCTCCTATCGGTCCTGGCCGGCGACCACGTGATCCTGAACACGCCCACCGGCTCAGGCAAGAGCCTCGTCGCCCTGGGTGCCCATTTGGCCGCCCTGGCCGGCGCCAAACGATCGTGGTACACCGCCCCCATCAAGGCTCTGGTGTCGGAGAAGTTCTTCGAGCTTTGCGCCGAGCTCGGGATGGACAACGTCGGCATGCTCACGGGCGACGCCTCCATCAACCCCGGGGCGCCGGTGATCTGCTGCACGGCCGAGATCCTGGCCAACGTCGCCCTGCGTTTTGGTGAGGCCGCCCCCGTCGACCAGGTCATCATGGACGAGTTCCATTTTTATTCCGACCCCGACCGCGGGTGGGCCTGGCAGGTGCCGCTCATCGAGATGCGCAGCGCCCAGTTCATGCTGATGTCGGCCACGCTGGGGGACGTCTCCCGTTTCGTCGCCGATTTCGAGCGGCGCACCGGGCGCCCGACCACCGTCGTGACCTCGACCGAGCGTCCCGTGCCGCTCGACTACCGCTATGCCCGGACTCTCGTCCATGACACCCTGGCCGAGCTCATATCCGAAGGGCTGAGCCCTGTTTATGCCGTCCATTTCACTCAGAAGGCGGCGGTCGAGCGAGCCCAGGCGCTCACCAGCGCCCAGATAACAAGCCGGGCCGAGCGGGACCTCGTCGGCCAGGCGGTAAGCGGGTTCCGTTTTGCCAGCGGGTTCGGCCAGACCCTCTCCCGCCTCCTGCGCCACGGGATAGGAGTGCACCACGCCGGTATGTTGCCGCGTTACCGGCGGCTGGTGGAAAGGCTGTGCCAGGAGGGGCTGCTGAAGGTCGTCTGCGGCACCGACACGCTGGGCGTGGGGATAAATGTACCCATCCGGACGGTCCTTTTCACCGCGTTGTCAAAATACGACGGGACGACGAGCCGGGTGCTGTCGGCCCGGGAGTTCCACCAGATGGCCGGGCGGGCGGGCCGCGCCGGCTTCGATTCCGCCGGCAGCGTCGTCGCCCAGGCGCCCGAGCACGTGAGCGAGAACGACCGGGCGCTGGCGCGCGCCGGCGATGACGCGGCCAAGCGGCGCAAAGTGGTAAAAGCCAAGCCGCCCAAGGGTTTCGTCCACTGGGACGAGGGGACGTTCAACCGTCTCGTGGCTGCCCCGCCCGAACCCCTGGCCTCCAGCTTCAAGGTCAGCCACGCCATGTTGCTCGAGGTGCTCGACCGTCCCGGGGACGGGTGCGGCGCCATGAAACGCCTGCTGACCGACAACGACGACGCCCGACCAGCCCAACGCCGGCATGTCCACCAAGCGATCGGCATGTACCGCTCACTTCTGGCGGCGGAAGTGCTCGAGCGCCTGGACGAGCCCGACGACCTCGGGCGCCGGGTGCGCGTGACCGTTGACCTCCAGGAGGACTTCGCGCTCAACCAGCCACTCAGCCTGTTCGTGCTGGAAGCCGTCCCTCGTTTGGACCAGTCCTCGCCCGAGTGGGAGCTGGACGTCGTCTCGGTGGTCGAGTCCACGCTGGAAGGGCCATGGCCAGTGCTCGCCGCCCAGCTTGAGCGTGCCCGCACCGAGACCCTCGCCCGCCTCAAAGAGGAGGGGATGGAGTACGAGCAGAGAATGGAGGTCCTCCGGGAGGTCGAGTACCCCAAACCGCTGGCCGATTTCCTTTACGAGGTATTCGACGTCTACCGCGTCCGCCACCCCTGGGCGCGTGACTACAACGTACAGCCGAAGGCCATCGTGCGGGACATGTACGAGCGGTCGATGGGCTTCTCCGAGTACGTGGCCCACTACGGCGTGGCCCGCTCGGAAGGGCTCCTCCTGCGCTACTTTTCCGACGCCTATAAGGCGCTGGTGCAAAACGTGCCCGAAGACACCAAATCGACGACCTCGCGCGACATAACCGAGTGGCTGGGCGAGATCGTGCGCCAGGTCGACTCGAGCCTGCTCGACGAATGGGAGATGTTGAGCCACCCCCAAGAGCTCGAGGAAGCCGTCGCCCGGGGAGAGCGGCCGGTCCCCCACCGCCGCGACGAGGCCCCGGCTCTCACCACCAACCCGCGGGCGTTCAGGGTCATGGTGCGCAACGCCGCCTTCCGGCGGGCCGAGCTCGCCGCCCGGCGCGATTGGCGGGCGCTCGAAGAGCTCGACCGGGGCGAGGGTTGGGACGCGGCGCGCTGGGAGGCGGCTTTCGAGCCCTACTTCGCCGAGCATGCCAGCATCGGCACCGGCGCCGACGCCCGGGGACCGGACCTCTGGGGGCTGGTGGAAGAAGGCCGGCTCTGGCGAGCCCGCCTGGTCCTGGACGATCCCGCCGGCTTTCGCGAATGGGCCATCCTCACGGCGGTGGACCTCGATGCCTCGGACCGGCTCGGCGAGGCGGTCCTGCGCCCCCTCGCCGTCGATCGGGCCCGCTAACGTGCGGGGATGGCCATGAGACCTCTAGGCCGTGACGAGGCACTGCAGCACCTGTTCGTTCTCGGCATCGCCGTGTTCCTCGTCATCGCGCCGATCTTCCTGGTTACCCCTGCCTACGCCGAGTACGTGCTCATCGGGCTGGGGGCCTTCTTCGTCATCGTCGACCTGATGGTCATGGCCGCACTGCGACGGCCGAAGGCCTAGGGCCGCTCGCCGTCATAGCGCGGGCCTCGCTCCTGGTCCCGCCAATCGGCAATAATCGTCACCGGGCCCGCCCCTACGCCGGTGATGGGCCATAAGAAGGAGGCCCAGCACAGATGGCTTTACCGACCCGCCCGTTGGGTAAAACCGGGATGGAGATCACCCGCGTCGGCTTCGGGTCGTGGGCAGCCGGTGGCGCTGGTTGGGCCTTCTCCTGGGGGCCGCAGGACGATGAGCAGTCGATATCGGCCATCCGCCACGCCGTGGAGGGCGGGGTCAACTGGGTCGACACCGCCGCTATATACGGCCTCGGGCACTCCGAAGAGGTGGTCGCCGCCGCCATGGAGGGCATACCCCTCGCCGACCGGCCGTACATCTTCACCAAATGCGGCCTGGTATGGGACGACAGCGATCGTTACAAGCCCGCGCTCCGGATGGGCGCGCCAGACAGCATCCGGGCCGGAGCGGAGGCATCTTTGCGCCGGCTTAAGGTCGATGTCCTGGACCTGCTCCAGATGCACTGGCCGCCCGACGACGGTGCCGGCATCGAGGACTACTGGGGGGCGATGCTCGAGCTCAAAGAGCAGGGCAAGGTACGCGCCGTCGGGCTCAGCAACCACTACGTGGACCGCCTGGAGAAGGCGGAGGCTGTGGGGCACGTGGACACCCTGCAACCACCCTTTTCAGCCATCAAGCGGACCACGGCGACTGAGATCGACTGGTGCGCCGACCACTCGACGGGCGTGATCGTCTACAGCCCGATGCAGGCCGGACTGCTGACCGGGGCGTTCACCGCGGAACGCGTCGCCGGCCTGCACAAGGAGGATTGGCGGGGGCGCGACCCCCAGTTCCAGGGCGAGCGGCTAAAGGCCAACCTGGCTCTCACCGAGGAGTTGCGGCCTATCGCGCAAGAGCGTGGGATCTCACTGGCCGCCGTGGCGGTGGCCTGGGCGCTGTCCTGGCCGGGCGTCACGGGGGCCATTGTCGGGGCGCGCAGCAGCCAACAGGTGGACGGCTGGCTGCCGGCCGCTGAGACCGAGCTCACGCCGGCCGAGCTCGAGCGCATCGCGGCCGCCATAGAAAAGACAGGCGCCGGCGACGGTCCGGTCACGCCNNTACAACTGCCACGCCTACAACTGGGAGCTGACGACTGCCGGGGCCGACCTTGTCCGGGCTGGCGCGACCTAGGGGCCCAGGCGGGCGAGCCGGCGCCCGACTTTGAGGTAGAAGTCACCGCTCAAGCCGTTTAACTTGCTCTTCAGGATGTCGGCCAGGGGCTCGCGGATCTCGTCAGGGGCCAGCGTCACGTGCTGCTGGGGGCCGGCGTCTCCAGGCTCAAGCACCAGGCGCAGACCTTTTTGTTCGGCCACTCGCCGCACCTCGCCGTTGCTGGCGGCGAAACCGAGGGCTTTGACGATCTCGACGACGGGCAGGGAGAGATCGGCCACCACCGGCAGGTCGTGCATGTCGGCATAATTACGGCGGGAAAACTGGGCCGCGAACTCGTCGCGGGCCGTCATCGCCGCGTCCACGCCGTGCAGGGCGGCGGTGACCTCGCCGGCCACGACCTTCTTCACGTCCCGGGGGTGGGCTGAGCCGTCCGCCAACCGCTCGGTCAGTATGGCCAGTTCTGTTGCCTGCCATTCGGACAGCGCCTTGAGGTAGGGCTCCATCAAACGGTCGGGGACGGACATCACCTTGCCGAATATCTCTCCCGGTAGCGCCGTCAGAGGTACGTAGTTACCCCTCGATTTGCTCATCTTCGCGCCGGTCCCGTCCGTCCCCTCCAGCAGCGCCGTGGCCACGACCAGTTCGGGTTCCTGACCGCATATCTCCATGACCTTGCGGCACATCTGCATGTTTAGGAATTGGTCGAGACCGCCGACCTCGAGGTCGCAACGGACCTCCACGGAGTCCAGGGCCATAGCCACCGAGTAGAGCAGCTCGGCCAGCGACAGGCTGTGGCCGGCAGAGATCCGGTTGCGGAAGTCCTCGCGCTGCAGCGACATCGCCACCGGCACGTGCGCCGTCACCTCGATGAGCCGGGGCAGGGTGACCTGGCGCAACCAGTCCCCGTTGTGGCGGAACTCCGCCCGGGAGAAGTCGAAAAAGGCGGAGGCCTGGTCCCGGTAGGTAGCCAGGTTGGCAGCTATCTCCTCGTCGGTGAGGGCAGGCCGTTCGTCGGACCGGCCGCTCGGGTCCCCTATCTTGGCGGTCACGTCCCCGACGATGAACACGACGTGGTGGCCCATACGCTGGAACCTGTCCAGCACCAGGATGGGCACGGCGTGGCCGAGGTGGACTTCGGCGCCGGTCGGGTCGATACCGAACTTGGCCACGAAGGGCCGGCCCGCTCGCGCCGCTTGCTCCATGCGCGCCGCCAGGGCTGGGGCTGAGGGTTGCAACTGCTCGCAGCGCTCGGCCACCAGCGCCGCCTGCTCGGCCGGTGACATGTCCGAAAAGTCCATATGGCGGCGCTCGTAGGTCAAGGCCAACAGGTCCCGCACGACGGCATCGTCGGCCAGGTCGGCCCCCACCAGCAACTCGCGGGCCTGCTCGACGGACTGGCTCAGGCGGGTCATCGAGCTGTTTTTCGTTCCATATCGTGGCCCCTAAGCCTAGTAGTCAGGCCACTGCCCGCCGGAAGACGCGGGTGGCCCACGCCAGAGTGAGCACGCAGAGGGGGACGAGCACGGCAAATGCCTGCCACGTGGCGGAGGTGGCCAACGCCCCTCCCGAGAGCTCCCGGGAAGCCACCACGAGATAGTACAGAGGGTTGAAATGGGCCAGCACCCGTAGCCAGGTGGGCCCGAACGAGATCGGCAGCAGGACCCCGCCGAGCAGCAGCACGGGCAGGTTGAGCCCGGTGACGACCGAGGCGAAGCTGCTGATGTCCTTGGTCACTATGGCCAAAGCGACGGCAAAAGACGCCACGGTGACCATGAGCAGGCCGAGCAGCACCGCAAGCACGCCCAGGCCGGCCAGGTGGACCTGGAAGCCGAACGCCGCCCCCACGGCTACCAACAGGATGTCGAACACGAACATGGCCGCGGTGGCGAAGAGCACCGGTCCCAGGAGCAAGGCCAGCCGGCTCGCCGGCGTCACCCGGAGGCGCTCCGTAAAGCCCGATTTCAGCTCGAATATCGTCCCGAACCCAGGCCCGTTACCGCTGGCAAATGCCTGCAGGGAGAGGATCCCGGGAAGAAAGTCGTTGATGGCCCGACCGTGACCGCTACCCCCCAAGGGAAGATGGTTGAGCAACGGCGTGAAAAGTACGAGGTAGAGCAGGGGTGTAGACAGGCCAACGAAAAGCCACACCGGGTTGCGCAGCATTTGCACGCCGTACCGGACGAAGAGCAGGCCGATGTCACGCAGCGTCTTCATGCCACGGGCTCCCGGAGAGCCGGTGCGGGCTCGGCGTCACGCAGCGAGCGGCCCGTCTTGGCCAGAAAAACGTCGTCCAGGCTGGGCTCTGACAGGCTTATCGACCCGATCCCTATGCCTTGCGCGTCGAGGTGGCGGATGATCTCGGGCAACGACCTGGTGCCGTCCTCAACATAGAGGTGTACCTGGCCGTCGTGGGCAGTGGCCTGCTTCACGAACGGGAGCGCCCCCAGTACCAACAAGGCGTCTTGCACCCCCGGGTCGGGCAGCTCGGAAAGGTCGGGGCCCTCGGGGTGCTCGGCGTGCCTCAACGACAGCACGACGCTGTCGCCGGAAACCTGACGTTTCAGGTCTCTCGGAGCACCTTCCGCCACCACCAGCCCGTTATCGACGATCATCACCCTGTCGCACAGGGTGTCCGCTTCCTCGAGATAGTGCGTCGTGATGAAGATGGTCGTGCCGAGACGCCTCAGTTTGCGCACGTACTCCCACAGGTGAGCCCGGTTCTGGGGGTCGAGGCCCGTACTGGGCTCGTCCAGGAACAGCACTTCAGGCCGGTGCACAATACCCAGTGCCAGGTCCAGCCGCCGGCGCTGCCCTCCCGAGTACGTCTTGGCGCGCCGGTCGGCGATCCCGGCGATATCGAGGACAGCCATTACCTCGTCGACGTCACGCGCCACCGCGGCCTTGCCGCCGCCGTACAGACGGCCTTGAAGCATCAGGTTTTCCCGGCCGGTGGCCAGTTCGTCCGCCCCCCCGAGCTGGCTCACATAGCCGGTACGCCGCCGCACCTGGCCAGGCTGGTGGGCGACTTCGTAACCGGCCACCATGGCTGTGCCCGCGTCTATCGGCAACAGCGTCGTGAGCATCCGCAGCGTCGTTGTTTTGCCGGCCCCGTTCGGGCCCAGCAGGCCTAGAACTTCGCCCCTTGTGACGGAAAAATCGACCCCGCGGACAGCCTCCACCGTTTTTCCCCGCACTCTGAAGCTTTTTCGCAGTCCTGATGCCACGACCACCTCATCGGACGCCATCAAATCTCCTCTCCCTCGGTCACTGGCCACTCCCACGCCTGGGGGACGACAGTGTCGCCGCCCTCGTGCACCCTCCTCCACCAGTCGGCTCCTTCGAGCGTCCCCGCACGGATATCGCGGGCCAACTTCCTTACGTAGTCCAGTTCAGCCACCCTTAGAGTTGCGGCGAACTCGGCCTCGACCCAGAACAAGCGGGGCAGGCCCTGCTTTTGCACCATTTCCCTGATGGCCTGCGCCTGGACGATCTCCAACTGGAGGCGGCCGGCGCGCTCGTCGAGCAGGGCGGCGGCATGCTCGGGCGGCAGGGCCGGGAGGAACGACAGGGCGGCCTCAAAGGCCGGGTACTCCTTGACCGGCGTTGACAGCAGGTCACTGAGCCAGTCGTGGGCCTCGACCAGACCGGCCTGGGTCACGCCGTAGACGGTCCTTTCCGGAAGACGGCCCTCCCTCTGGGCCCCGATCGCTTCGATCAGGCCACGCCGCTCGAGCGACTCCACCACGGCGTAGAGCGAGCCGTAGTTGAGCCTGACGCTGAACTGCTTGCCCCGCTGGCGCAGAGTCGTCGCCGCCTCGTACGGGTGCATGGGGCGCTCGGCCAGGCAGATCAACACCGCCAGCGCCAAAGGATTTGAACGGTTGCGCGGGGGCACGGGGGCTCCTAACTCGGGTACTCTAAATAGAGTACTCCGGGACCAACAGAACGTCAAGAGCCGTGGCGCCTGGTTTGGGCGGGGTGAGCCGGTTAGCGGAGCCGGGCTACTTGGCCCGGGCGACGATGTTGAGGCGCACGTAGTCGAGGGTCGGCACCGGCATCGCCGCCGCCACTCGCTCGGTGAACGCCCTTTGTTGTTGCGGGTCGATGGTAGCCAGGTGCTCCCGGAGGCACACCGTCTGGAGAAAGTCCACCAGGGCTGTGCGGTCAGAGAAGGTGACCGGTTCGGGGTGCGACCAGACCCTGAGGTCCCCGAAACCGGCTCGCTCCAAGCGCCGCGTGGTCTGCTCGGGTGAGGCGTACAACCAGGTGCCGGCTCTTTCCACGCCGAGCGACCTCACCACTTCGAGCAACCCGGCGATGTTGCCCTCGCCCCCGCACTGGGCCACGAGCTGGGCCCCGGGCCGCAGCACGCTGCGGATGTTCGCGAACAGCCGCTCGTGGTCCGTCACCCAGTGGAAGGTCGCGGTCGAGAACACGGCGTCCAGGGGGCCGGCGCCGTCAAGGACCGCTGGGCCCAGGTCCAGGAGGTCGACGTGCAGGAAGCTCACCCTCCCGGCGGCGCCGGCCAGGCGTGACTTGGCCTGCTCGATCATGGGCGCCGAGGCGTCGAGGGCGACGACATGGCCCTCGGGGAGCGCTTTAAGCAGCTCCTCGGTGACCCGACCGGTACCGCACCCGGCATCGAGGACGGTCTCGTCACCGGCCAGTTCGAGGCGTTCGAGCACCACCCGGCCCCAGCGTGCTTGGGGTGTCGAGACTTTGTCGTACCGGGCCGCGTCCCACTCCATGCGCAGTGAGCTTACGGACACGCCGCGCCCGCGGCAACGGGTTTACCGGCTACGGGTTACCGGCTAGTCGTCAGCGAGGGGCGGAGAGCTCGGGGTAGCGCCGGCTGAGGTCGGCACAGTCCTGGCAGATGGACTCAGGGATGACACCCAGCCTCATGAGGACCGCGAAGACGCGACAACCGAGGCAGTAGCCGGCGAAGCTCTCCAACGCCGCCGCCACTGTCAGGCAGCCCAGGACGGCCCACGCCGCCAGATGCTCGCCGAAGCCGAACCAAAGCACCAGCGCCGAACTGGAGAAGGCCACGCCCATCGCCTGGGCGAAGCGTTTGGGCGGGCCGGGTACCGGTCGCGGCGGTCCCAGGCGAGGCGCCGCCACTCTGGTGGCGAACTGGCCCAGCGGGCTCAGTGTCGGCCCGGTCAGTACCCGCGCCCAGAAGCCGTAGGCGATCGGGACCATCAGCCACGGCTCGTCCAACGCCATGGCCGCTACGCACATGACGACCACGCAGCCGGCCACCACCCGGGCGGCCAGCTCGTTTACCGGGTTCGGGAAACCCCACAGACCCTCAAAGCGCTTTGCCATCAGTCCTGCCCTCCTCCCTCTAAGACCGGTACCAAACCTTACCAAACTGGTCAGGATTTCGGCACGGGCGGCTCAACCGGGCACGTCACGCTAGCCTCGGGAGGATGGACTTGCTCCGCTGGGAAGATCGGCCGGTGCTCAGCCGTCCGGTGCTGCTGGCGGCTTTCGAGGGCTGGAACGACGCCGGCAACGCGGCATCGGAGGCGGTCAACTTCCTCTCGCAAAGTTGGGGCGCCACCGCGTTTGCCGCCTTCGACGGCGACGAGCTGTTCGACTTCACCTCGAGCCGGCCTCAGGTCCGCCTGGAAGCGGGCGAGTCCAGGCGCCTGGAGTGGCCGGCAATAGAGCTCGCCCATGGCTCGGTCCCGGGTGCGGGGCGCGATGTCGTGTTCCTCTCGGGCCCCGAGCCCCAGCTGCGCTGGAGGGGTTTCGTCGACGAGGTCCGCGCCGCGTGCGAGTCGCTGGGCGTAGAGCTCGCCGTCCTGCTCGGGGCGCTGCTAGCGGACGTCCCCCATACCCGCCCGGTCAGGATCTCAGGGGGTGCGGCGACGGCCGAACTGGCCGGCCGGGCGGGCCTGGAGCCGTCCTATTACGAAGGGCCGACGGGCATTATCGGCGTGCTGAGCGATTCCTTGGGCCGGGCCGGCATACAGACGGTCTCCCTGTGGGCCAGCGTCCCGCATTACGTTTCCCAGAGCTCATCGCCCAAGGCGACCCTGGCGCTCGTCGAACGAAGTGCCAGGATCCTCGCCACCTCCCTCGACGTCGTGGAGCTACGGATCGCCTCCGCCGCCTACGAGCGCCAGATCAACGAACTGGTGGCGTCGGACGACGACGCCTCTGCCTACGTGACGCGCCTCGAGGAGCAGGATGCTGACACCCAGCCCGCCGAGGCCGACCAGCTCCCGCCGGACGAGGGCCCCCGCCTCAGCCCGGCCTCGGGCGAACGCCTCGCCGCCGAGGTCGAGAGGTACCTGAGGGAGCACCGCCGGGACTGAAACACCACGAGCCGCGCCGCGTACCGGTGGGACGGGGACGCCATGTCACCGGGCGACGGTAGTCTGAGGGGCAGTGCCGAATTGTCCCCACGGCTTTCCCGAGGGCGAGTGCCTCATATGCCGGACGCTCGGTACTGGGCCGGAAAAGGGTAAGGCCACCAGGACCAAGGTCGCCGCCCCGCCCGAGATAGGCGCTCTGCTGGCCCCGCCCCGGCCCGGGCCCATGATAGCCAGCCATGACAAGAGCCCCGGACCGGTCCGTCGACCGGCCGGAAAGAGAAGACTGTTTTGGCCTGTTGTAGGCGCGATCGCGGTCGTCGCCGTGGCGATATGGGTGTTCGCCGGGGTGTTCCTGTTTGCCCTTCACATAGCCGAGTACGTGGCCCTCGCTCTGGTCGCGGGTTGGGTCGGCTACCGCATCGGCCATGCCCGGGGCCGCCGCGCCCGCCCCTAAGGGCGGCACGCCTCCCTAAGGCTGCGCGGCCTGTTCCTCATAGGCGACGTAGCCGGTCCCCTCGAGCTCGAGAGCGAGCTCAGGACCGCCCGAGGCCACCACCCGGCCCGCCGACAAAACGTGCACCGTGCTCACCGGCAGTTCGGAAAGAAGCCGGTTGTAATGGGTTATGGCCAGTACCCCGACCCCGGGATCGACCGACAGCTCCCCTACGCGGTGGGCGACGGCACGCAAGGCGTCGACGTCCAAGCCGGAGTCGATCTCGTCCAGCACGGCGATGCGAGGCCGTATGGCGCCCATCTGGACTATTTCGCAACGTTTTCTCTCCCCGCCGGAAAGGTCGACGTTGAGCGCCCGGGACAGGAAGCTCTCGTCGAAACCGACACGGCGGGCCTCGGCCGCCACCAGCGCCGGGACCTCGGCAGGGTCGCGGCCCATGGCTGAGAAAGCCACGCTGAGCGCGTCCACCAAGGTGACCCCGGGGACCTCGATCGGGTACTGCAAGGCCAGGAAAAGCCCGGCGTGAGCCCTCTCCCAGGCCGGCATGCCGAGCAAGTCCTTCCCGTCCAGGCGGACGGTGCCCGCCGTCACCTCGTACCCGGGGCGGCCGGCGATGACGTGAGAAAGCGTGGACTTTCCCGAGCCGTTGGGGCCCATCACGGCGTGCACCTCTCCACTGCCGACGCGCAGGTCGACGCCGCGCAAGATCTCCTGGCTCCCCACCCGGACGTGGAGCCCCTCTATGACAAGCTCGCTCACTCGATCGTCACCACCACTTCGTCACCTTCGACCCGCACGGGGTACACCTCCACGGGCCTGGTGGCGGGCAGGCATTGCGGGCTGCCGTCCTTCAACGAGAACGTGCTGCCGTGCTTGGTGCACTCGATGGTGCAGGCGAAGGGGTCGACCTCCCCGTCGGAAAGGGGCCAGAGCTGATGGCTACAGCGGTCCGCGATCGCGTAGAGGTCACTTCCCAGGCGGGCGATGCAGATCCCGTGGGGCCCGCCTTGTGCCCGGACGGCCGCGCCATCGGGCACGTCCGCCAGCTTCACCCTGACCTCGCTGCTCATTCCGACGGCCTCAGGCCCAGGCCGACGGAGCTCAGCTTGGCTGCCACCGCCTGGCGCAGGCCGGCCCGCATGCCCCGGGCGGGGAAACGTACCAGCACGTCGTCGAGGAACCCGAGGGCGATCAACAGCTCGGCCGACGCCGTCGGTACCCCGCGGCTTTCGAGGTAGAACAATTGCGACTCGTCTATCGGGCCCACCGCCGATGCGTGCGAGCACCGCACGTCGTTGTCCTCGATCTCGAGGTTGGGCACCGAGTCCGCCTGAGCGCCCTCGGACAGGACAAGGTTGCGGTTTGTCTGCATGGCGTTGGTGCCCTTGGCCCCCTTCTCCACCCTGATGAGGCCCGAGTAAACCGAGTGGGCGGTGTTGGCCACCGCGCCTTTGAACAGGAGGTTGGAGCGGGTGCGCGGGGCGGCGTGAAGCTGGACGGTGCGCAGGTCGTGCATCTGATGGCCACCACCCAAATAGGCGGCCAGGAGCTCGCTGTCGCCACCGGGGCCCTCCAGGGCCGAATCCGTGCGTACGCGGGCGTACTCGCCCCCGAGCGCCACTGTCATGGAGCGAAGGGTGGCGTCCCTCCCCACCCTGCTCACCTGGTTGCCGAGCGCCCAGGCGCCCGCCCCGAGCAGCTGCACGTGGCCGAAGTCGAGCCGGGCACCCGGCCCGACCTGCAATTGTGCCAGCGGTACGGCGAGCAGGTCGGCCGCTTCGGAAGCCACCACTTCCACCACCTGCAACGAGGCGCCTTCGGAGACCTCGACTTCCAGGCGGGGAAAAACAGCGGCCCCCTCGCCCTCGAGCCAATGGACCACCACAAGCGGGGCACTGACGGCCAGACCGGGCGCCACCCTCACCCTCCACGGCACTTCGGCCAAGGCGCCGTTGAGCGCTGCCCAAAGGTCCGGCTGGGGCCCGGCCAGGACCGGGAGCGGTTCCGCGGCCTCCCAGAACGGCCCCGAACCGGCGGGCCCGATCTCCAGGCCGGCCTGGGGGCAGACCACCTCACCGAGGCCACCGTTGCGGCTGACGACGACGGTGGCATCGGGCCCGGCCGCCTCCACCAGGGCCCGGAGCGACGTCGGGAGGTCGGCCACGTGAGCCCCCGCCCCCACCCCCGCGGGGCATGGCGCGTAGCGGTCGAGGTCGAGGTCCTCTATGCGGCTGTAGCGCCAGATCTCTTCCGACTCGCGGGGCAGCTCGGAGCTTACGAAACGCCCCCAGGAAGCCAGGCGCAGCTCACGCAACCACTCCGGCCCGGGCAGGGAGCTTACGAATTGCGCGTTGAAGTTGGAGTTTTGCAGGACCGGCACGTTGGGCGCTCAGCTTACGCGCTTGTTAGGTCATGGCGTTCAGGTAGGCCAGGACCTCCTCGTCCGTGGTCTGGCTGAAGTCCTCGTACCAGGCCCCCACCGCCTCCATGTGCGCCGGTTGGACAGGGCATACCTCGTCGTCCACGAACGGGGCGAGCCAGGCCAGCACCTCGGGAGGGGCGACCGGTACGGCCAGGACCACCCGTGCCGGTCCCTGGCGGCGTACGGCGGTCAGTGCCGCTCTCATGGAAGCGCCCGTGGCCAGCCCGTCGTCGACCACGACGGCGCAGCGACCGACCAGGGCCGGTGGTGAGCCCCGGCCCGACCGGTAGGCCTCCACGTGGCGCTGCAACTTCTCGGCCGCCCGGTGCACAAGCTCGTCGACCAGGTCCGCGGGGAGGCGCAGGGCGGTTATGACGCCCTCGTTGAGCACAGTGACACCGTCGGGGGCCACCGCCCCCACGGCCAGCTCCTCCTGGCCCGGCGCCCCCACCTTGCCGACGGGCATGACACCCAAGGACGCGCCCAGCATGCGGGCTACTCCGGCGCCCACGGGGACCCCGCCCCGGGGCACGGCGATGACTATGGGAGCGGGAGCCCCGATCGGGCCCAAGCGACGGGCAACGTGCTCGCCGAGCACCTGGCCCGCCTGGACGCGGTCAACGAAAGAAGCGACCGGACCAGGCCAGCCGGCGGGCAACGCCCGTCACTCTCCCTGTCCCTTTTCGGTGTCGACCACGACCCGGCGGTGGTCTTCGGAGTCGTAGCGCACGGCGATGCTCTCGCCCACCTTCACCCGGGCGCGGTCCTCCGGGGTGGGGAAAGCGACCCTGGTTGTCACCTCGAACGTCTCCGCCCCTTTGGGCTCGATCCGTAAAGTCAGGCGGCTGCGCGTGACCGGGCCGAGGGTCCGCTCGTCTATGACGGAGATGACCAGCGCCTGGGCCCGGCTGTTGAGGGGCTTGACGTCCCCGATGACCTGGTCGGCGTCGGCCGCGTGTTCGCGCTCGCGCGCCACCGGGGTGGGGTTGACGCTGGCGGAACGCTCCCGGCTGCGCTCGCTGCGCTCCCGGGGGGGCCGTCGGGGAGGCCGGGGTGGTGCGGGGGGAGGAGCAGGCGCGGAACCGGGGTGGTCCGCTCGGACGGGGCGAGGATGGCCTCCCATGCCCGCGCCCTGGAACGGCCCCTGAGCGTTGACAGCCAGGCTCAACACCACCACTACCACCACCAATGTGATGGCCAAGGCCAATGCCGCTCCCACAGCCTGATCTTAGGACGCGGCAGCGCGCCTTTTAGCCGACACTGCCCTCCATCTGCAGTTCGATGAGCCGGCTCCACTCCACGGCGTACTCCATGGGCAGGGTCCGTGTTACGGGCTCGATGAAACCGTTGACGATCATGCTCATGGCCTGTTGCTCGGAGAGCCCGCGGCTCATCAAATAAAAGAGCTGGTCATCGCCGACCTTGGAAATGGTGGCCTCGTGGCCCACCTGGGCGTCGTGCTCGCCGAACTCGATGTAAGGGTACGTGTCCGAGCGGGATTTCTCGTCGAGCAGGAGGGCGTCGCAGCGCACGAAGCTCTTGGAGTGCTTGGCCCCTTCTTCGAAACGGACCAGGCCCCGGTAAGAGGTCCGGCCGCCGTCCTTGGAAATCGACTTGGAGATGATCGTCGATGTCGTCTCGGGAGCGGCGTGGACCATCTTGGCCCCGGCGTCCTGGTGCTGGCCAGCGCCGGCATAGGCGACCGAGAGCACCTCGCCGGAGGCCTTCGGGCCCATCAGGTACACAGCCGGGTACTTCATGGTCAACCGGCTGCCGATGTTGCCGTCGATCCACTCCATGTGGGCTTCGGCGTCGCAGTAGGCGCGCTTGGTGACCAGGTTGTAGACGTTATTGGACCAGTTTTGGATGGTCGTGTAGGTCACCCGGCTGGACTTCTTGCAAACGATCTCGACCACGGCCGAATGCAGGGAGTCAGTGGTGTAGACGGGGGCCGAGCACCCTTCGATGTAATGGACCTGAGCGCCCTCGTCGGCGATGATCAGCGTGCGCTCGAACTGGCCCATGTTCTCGGTATTTATCCGGAAATAGGCCTGGAGCGGCATCTCGACCTTGACGCCGGGCGGGACGTAGATAAACGAGCCACCGGACCATACGGCGGAGTTGAGAGCGGCGAACTTGTTGTCGTTGGCCGGGATGATCTGGCCGAAATAGCGCTTGACGATGTCGGGGTACTCGCGCAGGGCCGTGTCCATGTCGCAGAACAGGACACCCTGGCTGGCGAGCTCGTCCCGGTTGCGGTGATAGACGACCTCCGACTCGTACTGGGCGGTCACGCCGGCCAGGTACTTGCGCTCGGCTTCGGGGATCCCGAGCTTGTCATAAGTAGCCTTTACCGAGTCGGGCAGCTGGTCCCAGGCCGAGACCTGCTTGTCGATCGGCTTGATGTAATAAAAGATGTCATCGAAATGTATGCCCGAGAGATCCCCGCCCCACCTCGGCATCGGCCGGCGCTCGAAGTAGCGAAGGGCCTTCAGGCGACGCTGGGTCATCCACTCAGGCTCGCCTTTCATCCACGACATCTCCCGGACGATGTCCTCGTTGAGGCCCTTCTTCGGCTTGAAGACGTAGAAGTCCTCTATGTCGCTCCAGCCCAGCTGGTAGCGGCCCAGGTCCAGTTCTTGAGCAGTAGTGGTCATGGCGCTTCCCTCCAGTGGGATTTCTCCTACGTAGATAGTAACAACCCCAGTACCCCTAGCGTCCTGCGCCCTCGGCGCCCAGCTCGGCCGCCATCTCCGCCGCCGCCGCCCGGGCCGCGGGGTCGCCGGGGGGACCGACCATAACGGCCACCAAGCGCTCGCGCCCGTCCCTGTCGGGGGCGGCGCCCAGGACTGCTCCCAGACCGGCCGCGTCTGCGCCGATCAGCACCACGGGCGTGCCCTCGGCGGCCAACCGGGTGGCCTCCCTAGGGTCGTCAGTCACTTTGAGGGCCGGCACGGCCAGGTGGCCCGGTTGGCGTGGCACAGTAATTTATATCGCTATGCCCCTCGCCGAGGTACCTACACCGCCTCTCGCGCCCCGGCGCGCCGTAAACCACCTGGCCCACGACGACACCCGGGAAGACGACTGGTACTGGCTGGCCGACCGGGACGACCCCGCCGTCATGGCGTACCTAGAGGCCGAAAACGCCTATGCCGACGCCACGATGGCCCCCACCGCCCCCCTCCAGGACCGCTTGTTCGAACAAATCCGTTCCCGCGTAGCCGAGACCGACATTTCCAGCCCCATCTTCCATGGCGGCTGGTGGTACTGGTCCCGCACCCTGGCCGGCCAGCAGTACCCGGTGCACTGTCGGCGGCCCGACCCCAACCGGTCCCTGTCGGCCGGCCGAGTCCTGGCCGCCGCCCGGGCCGCCCTGGTGGGGGCGGGCGTCGCCGGCGACGGCACACCGGCCCCCCGGACCGGTCAAACCCCGGACGTAGAGGTTGCCCCCCACGCCGGCCAGGTCATCCTCGACGAGAACCGACTGGCCGGCAGTTCGGGTTACCTCGCCATCGGTGTGTTCGACGTCCGCCCGGACCACCAGGTGCTGGCCTATGCCGTCGACGACGACGGCTCCGAGCGCTACACCCTGCGCTTCCGGGACCTGGGCTCGGGGGACGACCTGGCGGACGTCATCGAAGACGTCTACTACGGTTCGGCTTGGTCGTGCGGGTGCACAAGCTTTTATTACGTGCGTCCCGACAAGGCCATGCGGCCGTGGCAGGTGTGGCGTCATGTCCTGGGCACGCCGGCGGCCCGGGACCAGCTGGTCCACCAGGAGGACGACGAGCGCTTCTACGTCTCGGTCGAACTGACCCGCAGCCAGCGGTTCGTCCTGGTGACTTGCGAGTCCAAGATGTCGACCGAAGTACGCTACCTGCGGGCGGACAGGGAGAAAGGACAACTTTCCGTGGTCCTGCCCCGCCAGGAGGGTTTCGAGTACGACGTCGACCACGCGGTCCTGCCCGGTCGGGGCGACGCCTGGGTAGTCCGTGCCAACCGGGGCCCGGCGGGCGAGAAGCTGGATAATTTCGCCCTGTTCGAGCTGCCCGTGGGGGAAAGCCGGCCCGCCGCGCTCACGCCCCTGCTGGCTTACCGGCCGTCGGTGAAGATAGAGGCCGTCGACGCCTTTGCCCGCCACCTCCTGGTAGTGGAGCGCTCGGACGGCATGGAGCAGCTGAGGACCGTGCGGTTGTCCGACGGGACCGACCACGTGATCGCCCAGCCCGAGCCCGCCTATGCGCTGAACGGTGAGACGAGCCCGGAATGGGACACCGACGTCGCCCGCTTCGGTTACAGCTCGCTGGTCAGGCCACCGTCCAGCATCGACTATGACCTCGAGCGGGCCGAGCGCACCATCGTGAAGGAAACGACCGTCGGCGGGGGCTTCCATCCTGACGGTTACCACACCCAACGCCTGTGGGCCGAAGCCGGCGACGGGGCCCGGGTCCCGCTCTCAGTGGTATGCCGGCACGGGCAGGCCCTCGACGGCAGCGCCCCGTGCCTGCTCTACGGGTACGGGAGCTATGAGATCCCGATCGACCCCGCCTTCTCGCTCTCCCGGCTCAACCTCCTCGAACGCGGCTTCGTCTTCGCCATCGCCCACGTGCGCGGCGGCGGCGAGATGGGCCGGCCCTGGTACGAGGACGGGCGCTTGATGCACAAGACCAACACCTTCGGCGATTTCATCGCCTGCGCCGAGCGCCTCGTCGCCGACGGGTGGACCTCGCCCGACCGCCTGGCCATACGGGGCGCGAGTGCCGGGGGCCTGCTCATGGGGGCCGTCGTCAACCTGCGGCCCGACCTCTTCCGGGCCGTGGTGGCCGAGGTCCCATTTGTCGACGTCGTGACCACGATGTCCGACGAGGCCCTTCCCCTCACCGTCACCGAGTGGGAGGAGTGGGGCAACCCCCGGGACGACGCCGCCGCCTACGCCTACATGAAGGCGTACTCCCCGTACGACAACGTCCACCCGGCCGCTTACCCGTCGATGTACGTCACCGCCGGCGTCAACGACCCTCGTGTCGGCTACTGGGAGCCGGCCAAGTGGGTGGCCAAGCTGCGGGCCAGCAAGACCGATGACAACCCCCTGGTGTTGCGGACCGAAATGGGCTCCGGCCACCAGGGCCCCTCAGGTCGCTATGACGCCTGGCGGGACGAAGCCCGCGTCCAGGCCTTCATCCTGGCCGCCCTGGGCGTCGAGAGCTGAGGTCATAGCCGGGTGCCCGAGAGACGCCCACGAGCGGCGGTGGCCGGCGTGCGCCCGTGAACTGGTCGGAATGGGCCCGGGGCCGCAACGCCAAGGCCCGGGCCAAAGACCGGTGGCGCGAGACCAACGACTTCGACGCCTTCGGGCCTCGCGGGGCACTCGGCGACGGTCGCCGGGTCGTTTCCTTCGCCTCCAACGACTACCTAGGACTGGCGTCGCACCCCGCCGTGCTCGCCGCCGCCCACGCCGCCATCGACCGGTGGGGCACCGGGTCAGGCGCGTCGCGCCTGGTCAGTGGCTCCCGGCCGGTGCACACGCAACTGGAGGACGCGCTGGCGAGCTGGAAGGCCACCGAAGCGGCCCTGGTTTTCCCGACCGGCTACGCCGCCAACCTGGGCACCCTGTCGGCGCTGGCCGGCCCTCAAGTGCTCATCTGTTCGGACGAGCACAACCACGCCTCCATAATCGACGGTTGCCGTCTGGCCCGTGAGCTCGGGGCGAGGGTGGAGTTTTTCCCCCATGCCGACGCCGGCACGGCCCGGGCCCTGCTCGCTGACTGGGCCGGACGCGCCATTGTCGTCAGTGACGCCGTTTTCTCCATGGACGGCGACAGCGCCCCCGTTGAAGAGCTGGCCCGGGCCTGTGCCGACTACGACGCCCTGCTCGTGCTGGACGAGGCCCACTCGGTGTTGTCGCCCCACGCCGGCCCACTCCCGTGCGAGGTCCTACGGGTGGGGACCCTGTCAAAAACGCTGGGCAGCCTGGGTGGTTTCGTAGCCGGCGCCCAGGTGATGACCGAATTGCTGGTCAACCGGGGGAGGCCCTTTATCTTCAGCACTGCCCTGGCCCCGGCGGACGCCGCCGCCGCCAACGCCGCGCTCGAGGTGCTGCGGTCCGCCGAAGGAGCGGCGCTGGCCCGACGCCTCGAGGGCTACGCCGGCCGGTTCACGAGGCAAGGCGCTGCGCTCTCGCCCATCGTCCCGATCATCGTCGGCACCGAGCGGGCCGCCCTTGCCGCGTCGGCCGCACTATTGGGCGAGGGGCTCTTGGTACCGGCCATACGGCCGCCGACGGTGCCCCCCGGTAGTTGCCGCCTGCGGGTCACGCTCTCCGCCGCCCACCGCGACGACGAGGTCCGCCTGCTGGGCGAAGTCCTCGGGCGCCACGGCCTGTGGCCGTGAAAAAGCCGGCCTGAGCGGCCCGGCCTGAGCGGCGCCGTCAGTGCGGCGCTACCTGAGCGGCACGGTCAGTGCGCCCGGACCGGTGGCTCGCCGTCGGGAGCAGGGTTGCGGACATCGATCACCGAGGCGGGCCCAGGGGCGGCGTCGGGGCCGCGCTCTGACGCTTCTTGGATTACCGCCGCGATCTCGTCCCCGATGAGCTCGTCGCGCTCGAGCAGAGCGTCGCGCAACGCCTCGACCACGTGCCGCTGAGCCGTGATGATCTCCCGGGCGCCCTCTCGGGCGGAGACCAGGAAAGCCTCCATCGCCTGGCGGCTGGGTTCGTCGGAGAGGGCCTTGCTCACCAGGTCGCCGGGGGCGCGGGACGCCTCGAGCGAGATCAGGCTGCCCGCCATCCCGTACGAGCCGACCATCTGGGCGGCCAGACGGGTGGCCCCGGCTAGGTCGCCGGACGGCCCTGTGCCCGGCTCCCCGAAGAAGATCTCCTCCGCCGCCATCCCGCCCATTGCGATCTGCAAAAGTCCCTCGCATTCGCTGCGGGTTTGCGTGAAACGTTCTTCGGCGCCCGAATGCGACAACAACCCGAGAGCTTCACGGCGCTTGATGATCGAAAGGACATCGAGGTTGCGACCGGGCGCGGCGAAGTGGGCGACAGTGGCGTGGCCCGCTTCGTGGGTGGCTATGGTCCGGCGCTCCGCTTCGGTGTACATCACCGGTTGGGCCAAGCCGAGTTCCTCGGTCATCCGGGCTTTTTGCACGTCTTGCCAACCCATTTGCTCCCGTCCGCCACGCAGCGCCCACACCAGGGCCTCGTCGAAGAGGTGCTCGAGCATTACCGGTGAGTAGCCGAAGGTCGAGCCGGCCAGGTTGTCCCGTTTGCCGGGCTCGTCGAGCTCGGCGTTGTGGGCTTTGCGGGCCAGGTAATAATCGATGATCTGGCGCCGCCCGACCCGGTTGGGGACGTCGACCCTTATGGTGCGGTCGAAGCGACCGGGGCGCAAGAGGGCGGGGTCAAGGTCCGAGGCGCGGTTTGTGGCTCCAATAACAAGGAAATTGGCCTGGGCCAGGACGGGCTTGCGCAACGTCCGGGAGGGAGGCAGCCAGCGGTTTATGGAGTCGATGAAAGCGTTGCGCACCCGGCGGCTGAACGGTGGCACGTCGAAGGACTGCAGCTGTATCAGCAGCTCGTTTACGACGCCGGCGATGCCTTCACGGCCGGGGCCGGCACCCAGGCCGCCCCGGGCGGCGCCGATGGCGTCGATCTCCTCGATGAACCCGATGGCGCCCCCTTCGCGTCGTCCATAACGCTGGAGCGCTCGGAAGTAGGACCGTATCTTCCGGTTTGTCTGCCCGTAGTACATCGACTGGAACGCCGACGACGACACGAAAAGGAACGGGACGCCCGCCTCGGCCGCCATGGCCTTGGCGATGTAGGTCTTACCCGTCCCCGGAGGGCCTTCGAAAAGTACGGCGCGCCGGGACGTCCCGCCCATTTGCTCCTCGAAAGTCCGATGGCCGAGGAAAAGATTGAGGGTCTTGACGACCTCCTCGACGACAACATCGGCACCTACCACGTCCGAGAGGTCGATGCCTATCTCCTCCGGCCGGTAAAGGACATGGGGCGAGCGGCCCGCCATGAGCAACGGACCGCCCAGCACGAAGCCCAACAGGACAACGAGCAGTAACCCGGGCACGTAGGGCAGGAACGACGAGGGGATCCCGGGGTGCGGCCAATGGAAATCGCCGGCCGCGGCCGCGTAATTGCCCTGGACATAGCGCACGACGCCTGCCGCCGTCCTGCCTATTACGGGGGCACCGACAACGACCAGGACGATCAACAGGCCGCGGAAGCGCGCCTGTCGTGACCGTTCCCGGGAAGTCATTACGTCCGCGTCCCGAAGAACGCTTGAAGACCCCAGCGCCGCCAGTTCCATGGCTTTATCCTTCCCTTGGTCCGCGGACTTAGGCCGAAGTCTAAAGCGGCCGGTCCGTCCTGCGCCCCCACCAACGCACTGTGCGTCGTTACCCCTGCTCTGAGTGAGAGGAGGTTATCACCGCCGCGTGCCTTTGCCTCGCCGTTTGACTACGGTTTGGCCGAATGCCCGAGTTGAACCTGCGCAACGATGTCTACCGCCGTCCCCTGCAGACGGCCCTGGACCGGCTGGGCCTGAGCACCGGCTGGCGCTGCGCCGATGTCGGCGCCGGCGGGGGCGACGTGACCGTGGCCCTGGCCGCGCTAGTGGGCCACCGCGGCCGCGTTTACGCCCTCGACATCGACCCCGCCCGCAGGGACGAGGTGGCACAGGCGGCGGCCGAAGCGGGCGAAGCCCAAGTCGTCGCCATCACCCAGGCGGCCGAAGACCTGGTCCTGCCCGAGAAAGTCGACCTGGCGTACTGCCGGTTCTTGTTGATGCACGTCATCGACCCTCTGGTCGTCCTCGTGCGTATGGCGTCGGTGACCAGGGACGGCGGCTGGGTGGTCGTCCAGGAGCCCATCACCTCGGCCGGTCGGGTCGACGGCACGGCCATGTCCATGCCCGGCGCCCGCCACCCCGACGTCGGCGCCCTCCTGCCGGCGCTCGTCCGCGACGCCGGCCTGGCGCTGGTGGACGCCTGGGCCGAGGCCCCGGCCGGCGCCGGGCCCGGGCCGGTGGCGGACTACCTGGAAGACCTCACCGGGGTGAGCCCGGGCGACGACCCTGTGGTGCTGCCCCCACTGGTGACGGTGGTGGCCCGCCGGCCGACGGCCCGCTAGCTCTTCCAGCCGAGCAGCTCGGCTACGGGGGGGCATGTGGGCCGGGCCAGCGCGACCTTGGGCGCTTGTTGGCCGGCGTCGCCGACGACGGCTTCTAATGCCGCACCGTCGACCACTTCGAGCGCGCTGCCGGTGCCGGCGTCAACGCTCGGCGCCGCCCGCACCAGCACCTGGTCCCACAAGGGGCCGGGCAGGAGCACACCTCGGCCGACGATGGCCCAGACGGGCTTGCCGGCCCCGGTGGCGGCGGTGGCGGCGGCGGCCGAGCGGGCGCTGGTAAGGATGGCCCCAGGCCCGGCCGCCAGAGCGGACACCACCACCAGCTGGGCCCGGACCGCTTTCTTCTGGACCTGGACCTCCTGGCGGCGGCGCAGTGCCGCTCTCACGGCCGAGGACGGCTCGGGAAAGGCGACGGGCCCCGGGGCGGGCAACACCTCGGCCAATCGGCGTCCCGTAGGGTCGCCGGCCAGCTCGTCGGCGGCTTCCCGGATCCCCTCGGGCGGGTCGAGGGCGCACAGGGCGCGTGCGCACAGCCACCACGCCTGTCCCGAGGACGGGAAATACTCGATCAGCCGCCGGCAGGCGTGGACGAGGGTGCCGGGGCTCTCGGCGGCCAGCTCGGCCAGGACCTCGGCCGCCTCGGAGGCCGGGAAGTCCTCCCCGCTCCCCCATCCCCTGGCCAGGTAACGCAGATGTTCGAGGGGGTGCGGGCTCAAGTCGTGTAGTCGGCGTTTATGCGCACGTAGTCGGCTGTCAGGTCGCAGCCCCACACCGTCGCCGTGGCCCGCCCCGTGGCCAGGACGATGTCGATCTCCACGAGCTCGGAGCGCATCAACTTGGCCAGGTCCTCGAGCGCCTGCGCGTCGAGGTTGCGGGGGTAGACCTCTAGGCCCCCGAAGCTGACCCGCACCGCTCCCGGCACGATGTCGGTGTCGTCGGAGCACTTGCCGATGGCCATGATCACCCTGCCCCAATTGGGGTCGGCGCCGTGCACCGCGCACTTGACGAGGGGGGAGTTGACGACAGCCTTGGCCACCCGCTTGGCCTGGGCCGCGTCTCGGGCCGAGGCCACGGTCACCTGGATGACCTTGGTCGCCCCCTCTCCGTCGGCCGCCAGTTGCAGGGTCAGCGAACGGCACACAGCCAGCAGCGCCTGCTCGAGCTCACCCGGTGGGACCGGCCCGGCCGCCCCGTTGGCCAACACCAGAGCGGTGTCCGAAGTCGAGGTGTCCGTGTCGATGGAAAGCGAGTTGAGGGTGACGTCCACGACGCGACGGAAGGCACCGGCCAGCTCTTCTCGAGCGACGGCGGCGTCGGTGAACACATAGGCGAGGAGCGTCGCCATGTCCGGTTGGATCATGCCCGAGCCCTTGGCGATGCCCGTGACCACGGCCTGGCCGGCCCGGGCACTGGCCAGCTTGGGGACCGTGTCGGTGGTCATGATGGCGCGCGCCACCGTGGCGAGGTCAGCCGGCCCCGCCCCGCCCAGGCCGCTGACCGCCAGCTGGCCCAGGTGGGCGCGGATGCGGTCCATCGGGTAGGGGCGGCCGATGACCCCGGTCGAGCCCACCAGGACGTCGGCCGGGCGGCAACCGACAACCCGGGCTACCAGCTCGGCGAGCTCGCGGGCGTCCCGGTCCCCTTGCGGGCCGGTGGCGACGTTGGCGTTTTTGGACACCGTGGCGACGGCACAGGGCGAGCCCTGCCTCAGGTGGTCCCGGCACAAAATGACGCTGGGGCCGGCGAACAGGGACCGGGTGAACACGCCCTCGGCGGTGCACGGCTGGGTACTCGCCACGATGGAAAAATCCGTGGTCTCGTCCTTGATCCCGATGTTGGCGGCGTAGGTCACAAAACCCTGAGGGACCGCAACGGCGGCGCCGGTCGTGACTTCGTTCGTCTCTCGTCTCCTGATCTCTGCCATGGTTTGACCATGATCGCGCCGCAGCCGGCCGGCGCGGCACTGCTCGCCATGAGGGCAAGTGGTGCGCATGCACCGGGCCATCGGCGGGAAAGATAGGACGATGAACGTCATAGAGCGAGGTGCTCGCCGCTTCGACGCTTTCCAGCAGCGCAACCGGGCCCTCTCGATCATTTATGCCGTGATGAAGAAGTTCGGTGACGACAACGGCGGGATACTCGTGGGCAGCCTGACCCAGACTGCCTTCGGGGCCATGTTCCCGCTGCTCCTGCTGCTCGTCACCATCCTCGGTCTGGTGCTGTCCAGCCACCCGGCCCTACGCCAAAGCGTGCTGCACTCGACCTTGAGCGAGTTCCCGATCATCGGCAACGACCTCGCCAGCAACATCAAGGCGCTGCACCGCAACAGCGTCGCCGGTCTCGTCATCGGCATCGTCGGCCTGGTCTGGGGCTCGCTGGGCCTGGCCCAGAACGGGATTTTCACCATGTCCCAGGTCTGGAACATCCCCGGGCCGGCCCGGCCCAGCTACCTGAAGCGCCTCGGGCGCAGCGTCTCGTTCCTGGCCGTGCTGGCGGTCGGCCTGTTGGTGAGCACCTTCCTGGCCGCCGGCGCTCCCACCGCCCGGGGGTCGATCGTCCTGGCCGTGGGGGGCGCCGTGCTCTCGGCGGTGGTCAACTTCGGTGAGTACCTCTTCGCCTTCCGCGTCCTTACCCCGGCTAGGATCCCGTTGCGTCAACTGGTGCCCGGGGCAGTCCTGGCCGGGATCGGCTGGACCATACTGCAGTCGCTGGGCGGCTTCGTGGTGGGGCATTACCTGAAAGACGACAGCGCCGTTTATGGGTTGTTCGGGATCGTGCTCGGTCTGTTCGCCTGGATTTACCTCATCGCCGAGCTGACCGTGTACGCGGCCGAGCTGAACGTCGTGCTGGCCCGCAAGCTGTGGCCCCGCGCCATGGTCCAGCCACCGCTCACGGACGCCGACAGGCGCTCGATGGCGGCCCAGGCCCTCCAGAACCAGCGCCGGCCCGAACAGCACGTCGACGTCTCCTTCGACGACGGCCGGGAGGGCCTAGGGCCTGAAAACCATCAGGTAAACAGCCCCCAGTAAAAAAACGTTGAAGGTGCCCATCCCCGCGCCGATGCGGCGGTAGAGGCCGTCGAGCTCGGCCAGTTGGGGAGGGCGCGCCGGCGGGGCCATGGCCGGCGTCTGGGCCAGCTCCAACAGGGCGGCCCGATAACGCCGCTCGGCCGGGCGCACGAGCCCGTGCAGGACGCCCAGCATGACTACGTACACGCCTAGGGCGGCGCCCACCCAGGGGCGGGCGAAGGACGTCTGGGTGCCGCCTGTCAACGCGGCCAGGGCCCCGAACACGCCGGCGCCGTAGAGCAGGAACTCGCCGACCTGTACCACCTGGCCGAACACTCCGAGCACGCCGGCGGCCACGACATTGCCGCGCCGGCGGGCGAGGTCCAAGACGAAGGAACGATAGACGAGGGCGCCGAAGCCCCCGACGACGCAGACCACGTGCAGCAGCACGAAGAAGTTGTACAAGCCGCCAGGCGCGGTCACAGCCACGGCCTTCGTCACCCGACGATCCCTCCTCTCGTCATGGCGACGACGTCCAGGGCCCGGTCGACCTCCTCTTCGCTGAGCAGGCCGTTCTCCAGTACGACGGTACGCAGGTCCTTACCCTCGGCCATGGACTGCTTGACCACTTTGGCCGCCTGCTCATAACCGATGTAGGGGTTGAGCGCGGTCACCACGGCGGGCGACGACAGCGCGTAGGTGCGGCAGTGCTCCACGTCCGCCTCGATCCCGGCGACGCACCGGTCGGCGAACAGCCCGCTGACATTGGCCAAAAGGCGGACCGCTTCCAGGAGGTTATGGGCGATGACGGGGAGCATGACGTTGAGCTCGAAATTGCCGGCCGCCCCGGCGAAGGCAATGGAGGCGTCATTGCCAATGACCTGGGCGACTACCTGGGACACGGCCTCAGCCATCACCGGGTTGACCTTTCCCGGCATTATCGAGCTACCAGGCTGCAAATCAGGGATCCTGATCTCGGCCAAGCCCGTGCGGGGCCCGCTGCCCATCCAGCGAATGTCGGTGGCGCACTTGTAGAGCGAAACGGCCACGGTGCGCAAGGCGCCGGAGGCCTCCACCAGCGCGTCCCGAGAGCCCTGGGCCTCGAAATGGTCTCTTGCTTCGCTGAGGGGGAGGCCCAGCTCCTCGGCCAGCCTCTTTATCACTGAAGCGGCGAAGCCGGGCGGAGCGTTCAGCCCCGTCCCGACCGCCGTCCCGCCCAAGGGCAGTTCACCGACCCGGGAAAGGCAGCCGTCGAGGCGCTCGACCCCGTGCTCGACGGCCGCCGCGTAACCGGCGAACTCCTGGCCCAGGGTGACCGGAGTGGCGTCCATCAGGTGGGTACGGCCGGCTTTGACCACGCCGGTGAACTCGTCCGCCTTCTGGCGCAAAGCCCGGGCCAGATGGCGGAGGGCCGGCACCAGAGAACCGGCGATCTCGACCGTCGCCGCCACGTGGATGGCCGACGGGAAGACGTCATTGGAGGACTGGGACGCGTTCACCTCGTCATTGGGGTGGACGCGCCGGCCCAGGCGCTCCGAGGCCAGGGTCGCCAGGACCTCGTTCATGTTCATATTGGACGAGGTGCCCGACCCGGTCTGGAAAACATCGACCGGGAACTCAGCGTCCCAGTGCCCTTCGGCTACCTCGAGGGCAGCTTCGGCGATGGCGGCGGCGACATCGGCCGGTACCACGCCGAGGTCGGCGTTCACCAGGGCAGCCGCCCTTTTTACCAGCGCCAGCCCGCGTATGAGCGCCCGCTCGATGCCCCGGCCGGAGACCGGGAAGTTTTCGACGGCGCGCTGGGTCTGCGCCTGCCACTTGGCGAGCGCAGGCACCCTGACGTCGCCCATGGAATCGTGCTCGGTCCGGTACTCGCCGGCCTCGAGTGGACCGGTCTGGACTTTGGGACCTTCGGGATTGCTCATCTGCTGAAAACTACTGCCGTGGGCCACCCGCCGGCACCTACGGCCGGACGCCGTGGCCCATCAGGCTCGAACCTCCCCATTGGCCGAGGGTGTTCAACTGCACGACCTTGCCCGCCGCCTCGACGATCTGCGAGCCGCCTACGTAGATGGCGGTGTGGTAAACGCTCTCCCAGTTGGCGGGGTTGGTGCCCCAGAAAACCAAGTCACCGGCTTGGAGGCTGGACCAGGGCACGGCGGGGCCGGCGCCGTGGTACTGGGCGCTGGCGACGCGGGGGATGTAGGTGCCCGTGGCCTCGAACCACGAGCGGTAGGCCAACCCCGAGCAGTCATAGCCGCCAGGCCCCGTCCCGCCCCATACATAAGGCTTCCCGAGCTGCTCGAGAGCGAACGTCACGGCTCTGTCCCCCGGGGTGGCGGGTGAGAAAAGCAGCGCCTGTGCCGGCGGCACGCCCTCGGCGTCGCCCAAGGGCGTAGCGGTACCGTCCTGGTCCACCACCCAGTAACCGCCGCTGCTCGGGCTCGGGACTATCTTCTCCGCCGGGTCCCCACCGGCGGGTACAGGGGCACCCCCGGCGTAGGTGGCATCGCCGAAGCTGTACACCGATCCGTCCGCGGACAGGAGCCAATAGCCGAGGCCGTCGGGTGTGGGGGCCATGTCGACGATCGGGCTGGCCGGGGGCGAGCCGGCCGAAGGCGATCCGGCTCCCGGCCCGAAAAGCCGGGCGTCACCGAAGCTGAAGACTCCCCCGCCGGCGCTCAGCAACCAGTAACCGGCCCCGTCGGTCGTCGGGACCAGCCGCACTATCTCGAGGTCAGGCGAGCTCGAGGTCAGCGAACCGAAATAACGGGCGTCGCCGAAGGTGTCCACCGATCCCGTCGCCGACACCACCCAGTACCCGAGGCCGTCAGGTGTGGGTGCCATGTCGACCACGGCCCGGCCCAGGCCGGCCGGTCCTGGACCGTACGACCGGGCGCCGCCCACCGCCAGGACAGTGCCGCTCGAGCTAAGGAGCCAGTAGCCGTTGCTGCTCGGTGTGGCCGACACTGCCACCACGGGCGAAGAAAACCCTGCGCTCCCCGGGGCACGAGCGAAATTGCCGGCCCCGCCGAACGCCCAAACCGAGCCCGCGGCGTCTGCCAACCAGTACTCAGCAGCGACCTGGCCCGATGGGGGCGCCACCCTGAGGCTGGTCGCGAGAGCGGCTCCCCCGGTTATGCCCACGACCGGGACCGCCAGCAAGAACGAGGCGAGCAGGCGCCGGACTGTCTTGGCGCGCGCCCTTTCTAAACGGGATATGAACATGCACCGTTCGCCGTCGGCCCGGCCCGGCCGAGCCTTGAAAATATCTTCGCCCTTGGCGTGTTTGTGACCGTTTTACGGCCAGGCGCAAGCTCCGGGGCGTCCGCCTACCGGGCTTGTTGGGGGCCGAGCTCGAAGTGCTCGCGCTGCGCTGCCTTCACCGCGTCGGTGTGGGCCAGCAGGAAGATGCCCACCACGATGGCGGAGAAGGAGAGGACCTCGAGGGTGGTGGCGAGCACGCCCGAACGCAGCGCCTCTCCGAAAGCGATAGCCCCGATGAACACGCTGATCACGGGGTCCGTGGCCGACAGGGTAGGTAGCGACGCGTCCAGCGGGCCGGCCTGGAAGGCGCTCTGGGCGAGCACCATGCCGGTGATGCCGGCGCCGGCGAGGAGGTAGGGCTGCCAGCTTTCGAAGAGATTGGGCACGCCCAGGGAAAGCAGGTGAGCGCAGCTCTTGGTCAGGGCGGCGCACTCTCCGTAGACGATGCCGGCGGCCGTGGCGTAGGCCATGGCCCTCCATCTCGGGCTGGTCTCCCGTCCGACGGCCACCAGCGCCGCCGCCAGAGCCGCCCCACCGCACAGCACCACCACCCAGACCAGGGGTTTGACATTGGCGTGGCCCGAGCCCGGCCGGCTCACGACCAGGAACACGGCCAGGCCACTGGTCACCAGCAGAGCGCCGCTCCAGTCCCATCCATGCAGGCGGTACTCCGACAGATGGGCCTTCATCGGCAACGCGAACAGGAGCCCTACCACCAGCAGGGGCTGGACCACCACGAGGGAGCCCCAGGTCAGCGCCGTCCACTGCATCACGTAGCCGGCCATGTCGAACCCGAGGCCCGCCACCCAGCGCGGACGCCGGGCCAGCCGGGTCAAAAGGCTCGGGCTCAGGGAGCGGTCAGGCGGTTGGCGCTCTGCCTCCGATTGTTGGAGCAACGACGCCAGCGAGTAGAACAGGGCCGCCACCAGCGCTGCAACAATCGCCACGGTGACAAGCTACCAGCGGCGGCCGGCCTGCTCCCTCTACGTGCGCCCCGCTCCCTTGTCGTGCCGGCTGGCCCCGCCCGGCGCTTGCCCTCTGGCGTCCGTCAACACATCTCGCAAATACGTAGACTCGGTCGGGTCCAGGTAGTTCGACAGGGCGCGTGGTGAAACCGGTAGACACAGCGGGCTTAAACCCTGCTGCCCCTGGGCATGAGGGTTCGAATCCCTCCGCGCCCACCAGGACGTCTTCACATTTGGGACG
>PMWT01000067.1 GCA_003166025.1 Acidimicrobiaceae bacterium
GGGCGCAGGACGCCCAGCGGGCGGAGCGCGAGCGGGGTGGACAGGGGTAGGGTAACCAGCAGCGGCACGACGTGGGGGTGGGCCAGAGCGAGCCGGCGGTACTGGTGGGCCACCTCGCGCAGCTGGGAAACCCAGTCGGGGTCGGTGGCGTCCACCTCAAGCTCGGCGAGCACGGTCTCGGCGACGGCTTCGAGGAGGGCCGCCTTGTTGGGCGCGTGGCGGTAGAGGGTCATCGGGTCACGGCCGAGCTCGCGGGCCAGACGGCGCATGGACAACCCACCGGGCCCGTCGCGGTCGATGAGCTCCAGCGCCGCGCTCAAAACGACCGCCCGGGTAAGCGTGCCGTCCCGGTTGACGGCCGGCGTTGGGACGGTGTGCCGGCTGGGGTGGGCGGTCATGGCCACAGGACCTCCTCTGGTCGTCGGCGTCGTTCGGCCACGTGTGGCTTCAGGTGGAGGGACAGCCGATAATGTTCTTCGTAGACCTACACTGTAGACATATGAACAAGGGTGGCACCAGGTAGGGTCATCGAACGGGAACGAGGGGAAATGTCTAGAGGAGCTGGGACCGGTCTGATCGGCCTCGGGATCGTGCTCGTCGTCATCGGTGCGGTCCTGAAATTTGCCGTTACGGTTACCACGACGGGCTTTAATGTCAACGCCGTGGGTGTCATCTTGTTGGTGGTGGGCATCTGCTCAGTAATTATCGGTGGTGCGATTTTCGCTATGAGCACCAACCGCCATACGACGACCCGAGAGAGCGTGCAGCGCACGCCTAACGGCAGCGAGCGTGTGGTCGAACACCACAACGTAATGCCGTAATATGGTTTTGATCAGCGTGCAGGGTCGCGCGCGAATTGGCGGACGACCCCGGCGGGGTTGACCACGTCACCCGTGCCCTGTCGAGCAAGGCGCTGTCGCATTCACGCGCCCTGGTTGCCCCGACCGGGTGCTCGCGAGACGGGCGAGCTTCTGCTGCAACATAACCGGGCGATTTGCGTGCGGAGAGGCTGATCGGCCGCGTCCCGGTCACGGGTACACACTCGGCATCGATGTCGCCCGTCCCTTCCACCGGTGGAGGGCACCGGCGGCGCTGCTCCTGGGCGCCCAGAACGAACGCGCTCGTTCTGGTACCAGGCACGGGAGGCTCAGCCGCGCTCCCGTCCCGGTTAGCCGAGTTTGAGCCGCTCCCGGCACCGGCGAGCTGACCTGTGCTCCGTGCTCCCTCGCGACGGACGCCCGCCCCGGGCATAATCTTCCGACGCAGCCGGCGGTGGAGCAGTGTAGGGTTCTCACACCCCGCTCGGTGCCACTGCCACGGGGCCCACCGTACCCAGGAGGCAGAATGCCGACCATCATCGGTCACCACGATGTGAAGGACAAGGACCATTGGCTTGCTTCGCCCAAGCGGGAGGAGTTTTTCGGGCCCCTCGGCATCACCAACATCCGGACGTTCGTCGACCCGCAGAACCCGACCCACGTTGCCTTGCTCATGGACGTTGCCGACATGGGTGCCTTCGAGGCCGCCATGCAGGCCCCGGGCGCTGCCGAGGCCATGGCGCATGACGGCGTACTGGCCGAAACGCTGGTGATCCTCGTCGAGGCGTAGCTCCCTCGGGAGCCGAGCGAGCAGCTGCTGGTACGAGCTGGGCGCACCGGCTGTCCCCCTTGGCCGAGGCCCCGGGGGACAAGGCCAAGCTGTTGGGAAGACGGCCGAGATCGTCGGTGATCGCGCCGAGGCAGCCGGGTACGCAGATCCCCGAGAGTTCTACCGCTAGGAAGCTCCACCGACCACCGCCAGCCAACTGTTCGACGGTCCCGACCCGAGGAGGTCCATGTGCAAATAACCAAAGTAGTCGTCAGTGTCGCCGTGCTCGGAAGTGTGCTGCTCGGCGGTTCCCCCGCCTTCGCAGCCACGGCGCCGGGCGCCCCCGCCGGTGGTCCTGTGAAACTCTTTGCGACACCGAGCGACGGTCTCCACGCCACAATTTTGATGACCGGCGCAATTGGTGATTACGGCAATGCGCTCACGATTGACAAAAACGGCACGCCCGATCCCAATGGGAACTACGTCAAGGTGACGCTCCAAAAGGGCGGGTTTGAGATCAACTCGACGACGCTCAATGCGAAAGCGAACAAGGCGCAACCCACCTTCGACACGGCAACCTGCTCGGCGGCGCTCTATGTAGCCGGTCCCCTGACGCTGTCCAACGGGACAGGTCTCTACTCGGGAATTGCCGGGACGCTAACCGTCTCTGAGACCGCCGCCTTCATCCTCCCGCGGTATACCGGCGGCAAGAACAAGGGCGAGTGCAACACGAGCAACAGCGCCCAACCAGTCAAGCAGTACGCCTCAATCATAGGAACGGGCACCGTCTCGTTCAGCTAGGACTGGGCCCGACCGGGACCCTCGAGCCACCGCCGGGGGCCGGCCTGGTGCGATGGTCCCCGGTAGCGGCGTTCGTGCCTACCTCTCGGGGCTTCGCAGGAGAGCCCCTTTGGTCGAGGCCCTTCGCCGAAGGCCCTACTGGCCTCGCCGTCCTTGCCCCTGCGGCTTGGGTGCTGGCGCAGGACATTGGATGCTCCATCGAGCAGATTCGAACCGTGAGCGGGGTGCCCGTAGATTGACAAGCGTGGGAGTAGTACTTGCCCGTCCGGGCCGGCAAGTCCTCGCCGACCTGCGCAGCAAGAGGCGGCGGCGGCGCATGGCCGACTTCGATTTCATGGACGCGCTCTATCGCGCCTACGTGGCCACAATATTCGGGGGGGCGGCGCTCTGGTGGCTTGCGCTCCGTGTCGGCGGTAGCGCCGTCGCGAGCACAACAGCACACCGCGTCGCCGTCGACGGTCCGCAGGTCGTAGGCCTGGTGATAGCTATGGCTTTGGCTGTCGGCCTGCGCTCTGGCGGGCGCGGCGGTCCTCTCGTCTTGGAGGCCGCTGACGTGCGCCACCTCCTCTTGGCGCCGCTCGATCGCGGCCTCGCACTGCGAGGGCCCGCGCTCCGCCTGCTTCGTTTTGGCGCGACGTGGGGCGTCGGCGTGGGAGCGGTCTTCGGCGTGCTCGCCTCCCGGCGTCTGGGAGGCCAGTGGCCAGCGTGGGCCGCTTCGGGCGCCTTGGTCGGGGCCTCGGCCGTAGACGGTGCCCTCGGTGCGGCGATGGCCGTGTCAGGGGCGCGCCTGGGCCGGAGGATGGCCGGGTGGTTGGCGTTGGCTGCGCTCGCGTGGTCGGCCGCAGACGTCGTACTTGCGAGGGCGACTTCGCCCATGAGCTTGGTAGGTCAGGTGGCCCTGTGGCCGCTCCGCTGGCGTGCTGGGGGGCTGGCGGGCGTCGCTTTCGCCTTGTTGGCAGTGGTGTCCGGCGTCGGGCTCGCCGGGCGGACTTCGGTCGAAGCTTCGGAGCGCCGGTCGAGCCTGGCGGGCCAGCTGCGGTTCGCCGTGACCGTGCGTGACCTGCGCTCCGTGATATTGATCCGGCGCCAGCTGGCGCAAGACGGCGTCCGCCAGCGGCCCTGGGCGCGCCTCCCGGGGGCTCCGTTGCTGCCTAGAGCCGCCAGCAAGAAACCTTGGCACGACCCCCAGCGGCCGCGCCATAGGGCTGGTCACGGCTCCGCGCTCTGGCGGCGGGGCTGCCATGGCCTATTACGCTTCCGGGCTACGAGGGTGGCGCGCCTGGCCCTCCTTGGCGCGCTGGCAGGCGCTGCCGCGGTGGGGGCCTGGCGGGGCACGACCCCACTCGTTCTTGCGGCCGGGCTGGCGCTCTATATAGCTGGCCTGGACGCTCTAGAGCCTGTGGCCCAGTCGGTAGACCACCCGACCTTGCTTGACGCCTACCCGCTCGAACGGGGCTTGGCGCTCGTCGGCCTTTTGGCTGCTCCTACCGCAGTTATGCTGGTCGTGGGCGTCGTTGGCGCCGCAACAGCGGTCGCGGTCACGGGGGGGAGCACAACAGCGTTGACGGTCGCCCCCGTATTGCTAATACCCGCTTCGTTGGCGGGCCTCGCCGGCGCCGCGGTCAGCACTGTCCAGGGGTCTCCGCCTCTTTTCAGTGCGAGCGACTTGCTCTTGCCTCCAGAGGCGGTCGGGGCAAAGGTGTTCTTCAGGACGCTGTGGCCGCCGCTCGTTTCTACGGCTGGCATGCTGCCGGTCTTGGCCGCACGACGCGCGTCTGGCTCTGTGGTGCAGAGCGCCGTCAGTGCGGGCGTGCCGGTGCTGGTGCTTGTTGCTGGCGTGCTCGTCTGGGTGCGTTACCGCGACAGGATCCACGACGCGTTCCAGGATGCCATGGGCGGGACAAGGCCCAGGGCCTAGGTCCAGCTGAGTGACCACCCCGCCTGCCAAGCCCGCGCTGAGAGCCGCGAGCCTCACCAAATCCTACGGCGAGCTCGTCGCCCTGGAGCCGCTCGACCTGTCGGTCCCCGCCGGCCAACGCCTCGCGCTGGTGGGCCATAACGGCTCGGGGAAGACGACGTTCATCAAGATGGCAGCGGGGCTCTTGGAACCTACGAGCGGGACGGTGACGGTACAAGGCGAGCAGGCCGGTTCGCTAGCAGCACGCGCCCTTCTTTCCTACGTGCCCGACGAGCCCGTCCTCTACGACGACCTCTCTGTGCTCGAGCACATCGAGTTCACTTGCCGGCTCCATGGTTGCCAGGACTGGGAGGACCGAGCAGCGAGGCTGCTGGACGAACTCGGCCTCGCCACCTGGGCCGAGAACCTGCCTTCACGGTTTTCTCGGGGGATGCGCCAGAAGACCTCGATAGTGCTCGGCCTCGTAAGGCCTTTTTCAGTCTTGATCGTAGACGAGCCCTTCGTCGGCCTCGACCCTCCCGGGCAGGAGGCCTTCGTCAAGTTGCTGGAGGAGGCCGCCGACGGCGGCGCGAGCATCTTGGTCGCCACCCACCAGCTCGACTACGCCGCGACGGCGGACCGGTGCGTGGCATTGCGCGACGGTGCCGTCGTCTTTGACGGCCCGCCGGGCGAGATCGAGCTTGCCTCCCTGTTCGGTTGATCTGCCTTCGTCCTCTACTAGCCGACATGAAATATTATGAAAAGATGTCTAAGCGATGGCGCAGATCTCGGCATGCGAAGCCACGTTTTCGCCTCGGCGCTTTGGACTTCGTCTCCGTCGGCAAGGACTGTGTCTCATCCGCACAAAAAACCCTTTATGCGCCTACGAAAAGGAAGCGGGGTGGCGAAATCGACCCCATAAGAAGAACCGTTAGCGGCACCTCGGTGCCCGCCAATTTGATTTAGCTTGTGCTGCAACACAGGACCGCCGCACACATTATCCTCGTCCACGCACCTACTGGTCGTCACACCGCCACAAGGTCGACGTGGACGCCCGCAGCTTCGGCCAAGGTCCTCAAGTCCTCAGGGTCGGAGGTGAGGATGTCGTCGCCGTCTGCGGCAAGACAAATGAGAGCAGCATCAACCGCATCCTCAGCCCCGCTGCGGCCCAGGAGCGCGCCCGCGCCCTTGCCTAGTTCCTCGTCGAGCGCCCTCACGTCGACGCCGCGCAGCAGGCGTGCGACCTCGGCCTGACGGCCCGAGCCGCCGCGCCAGATCTGGGCGACGACGCCGCCATGGCTGAGGGGCGAGCGTTGGGCCAATCGCTCGCGTTTCACTAGGGCGACGACGTCCCGGACGTATCGCCAACACCGTCCAACTCATCATCGACCAACTCAAGTCGAAGCAACCAAATCCCGCCGGTGAGCGGCCACCGCTCGCCCGCCATAAAGACGGGGCTGCACCGGTAGCCCCAACCGATCGACCTGGCGCGCACGCGCTCGGTTCTCACTAAAAAGAGCACCACACCCATGACGAGTTCCACTATCGACCAGGCCGCCTATCCGTTGGCTGGCCGACTCGAGGCGTTCTTCAGAACCAAGACGTCGTGCGACATCGGCGGCACGGTTGTCACGGCCCTCGGTAGCGAGAAGCGCTCCCGTAACGGCGATCGGCACTCGTGGCAGGTGTCGCGCACACGCACCGAGTTGATTTGGGCGGTTGGGCACCGCGCAGCCCTGACTTCCTCAGATCTGGCGCGCAAGATCTGGCGCGCAAGATATGGCGCGCACTTATCGGGTTGGGGCGGGCTCCTCGACCTGGCTCGGCCACGGGTCGTCGAGAACTCCGAGCTGGATGAACAGGCCGAGCTTGTCGGCACCAATCCATTCNNGGTCGGAGGTCGTCCCACGTACCCTCCAGTGTCGGTCCCCCGAAATGTGAGCCTGACCACGACCGTGTCGCCGGCCACGATCAGCTCTTCGACATCGAGGTGCAAGTCCGGGAACGCGGCGTGGTAGTGGCGGATGGGCTCGACTCTTGCGGAGGGACCGGTCCCGAAGGGATTGACGTAGTTCTCGCCGTAGAGGTCGGCGGCCGCTTCGTAGTTTCGGCCATTCCAGACTTCCTTGACGAAATTCCGCACCTGCGTGTCGCGTCCGGCCGCGTCCATCATGTACCCCCATCCGCTCCCCGGTGGGGAAGCCAGAACAACACTAGGGCTGGGATGAGTCGACAGGGGCCGGAACATGGCGATGGGGTCGCCCTGGTGTCGACCATGCGCCGACAACATCCTGACGCAGCAGAGCGTGCCATTCCAACGGTGGTTCCGAGGCCCCGCCCGGTCGGGCCCAGCTCCGGTCAACGGGACCACGCATGATTGGTCAATCTGGCTGTCTCTCAGGCCCGGACGTGACAGTCTCGCGTCATCCGGCTCCCACTCCACGGGTACGGGTCGCCCCGCCGGACCGGCCCAAACTCATGACCGGGCTTAGACAAGGGGAAGACATGATATAACATGAAAGGTGTTGTTTCCGAGAGCCGGGCCGACGAACGAGCCCGCTGGGTGACCTGGGTGCCCGACATCACCCTCGGCCAGCTACGGGCCAACCTGGCGGTCAACGGCCCCGAGCTCTACATAGGCACGGACGGCGGGCGGCTTATCTGGGCCGGCCCACAGCAAGCGATGCTCGTCCTCGGCCCTCCGCGGTCGGGCAAGACCTCCAGCCTGGTGGTGCCAAATGTGCTCGCCGCCCCGGGCCCGGTGCTCGTCACCTCGACCAAGACCGACGTGCTCCACGCCACCCTGGCCAGCCGTTCGCAGCTGGGACGGTGCTGGCTCCTGGACCCGACAGGGACCCTCGAACCACCGCCCGGGACCAATCTGGTCCGGTGGTCCCCAGTACAACCCTCCATTTCTTGGGAGGAAGCCCTCGTAACAGCGAGGGTGATGATCACCGCGGCGCGGCCGCATGGGTCTTACGGCGAGAGTGCGCACTGGACCGAGCGAGGCGAGGCTCTCCTGGCCCCCATGCTGCACGCTGCTGCCGTTTCCGGCCAGGGGATGCGCGAGGTGCTGGCCTGGACATTGCGCCACGACCTGCACACACCCATGGCCCTGCTGGTGAACGGCGGCGATGAGGCTGCTGTCGCCATCGACGTGTTGGCCGGCATCGCCGCTACCGAGGACCGCGAGAAGAGCGGGATCTTCTCGACGACAGCTGGAGCTTTGGCGGCCTACCGCTCAGGGCGGGCGCTCGGGCTGACAGACGAAGCTGACTTCGACCCGGCCGGCTTTGCCTCTGGAGGCGACACCATCTATGTCTGCACTCCCGCCCGTTACCAGGCCCTGGCCGCGCCCATCGTGGTCGCTTTCGCCGAGCAGCTGCGCGCCGCCACCTACCGGGCGTCCGCCGACGGCACCCTGCGCCTTCCGGTCACGCTGGTCCTGGACGAGGTGGCCAACATCGCCCCCTTGCCGGATCTGCCGGCCATGGTCAGCGAGGGTGGCGGTCAGGGGCTATTGACACTGGCTTGCCTCCAGGACCTGTCCCAGGCCCGAGGCCGCTGGGGCAGCGCGGCCGAGGGCTTCTTTTCCCTGTTCGGGGCCAAAGTGCTCCTGCCCGGGGTCGGTGACTTACGGACGCTGGACACCGTTTCCCGGCTAGCGGGCCATGGCGATGTGGCCGTCCGTTCGGTCAATGCCTCGGCCTGGTGGTCCGGGCGCCCCTCGGCCAGCACGACCCGCTCGACCCGGCGCCAGGAACGGCTCCCCGTCGACCAGGTGCACAGCCTGGCCCCGGGGACCGCCCTGGTCATCGCCGGCGCCCGTCCGCCCCGGCTCGCCGCCCTCACCCCGTGGTGGGGGTGCCCGCCCTTTTCGGAGGCGGGAAGGGCCCGGCCACCGGCCCTGTTGCCGGTCACCACAGGCACTAGCGCCAGTGGCGGCCCCGACCGGGCGCCGCTCTCGCCGCCGCCATTACCGCCCCCTCCCCCGCCGGGGGCGCCCAAACCGGCCGGCGACCTGCCCGTCAGCTGGCGGCGGGTACCGGGGCAGCGCCGTGCCCAACCTCCTCCGCCCCGCCTGTAAGCGGGCCGGTGCCCCACGTCGACCAGTTGCCAACTTGCTCAGGTCCTCCCCCGCCCTCGCGCCTTGGTCTTTGTGTGGTGGCTGAGGGTGCGCCTGCCCACCCCGACGTGGCAACCTCAGTGAGACTGACTTGAACGCTGCGATCCTGCGCAAGGACGTGCCCGAGGGCTCAGGGTCGAGCGACGTCGACGCTTGGAGCCGGATCGCCGAGGTGCGCGCACCGACCATGGTCGCGTGCGGCCGTCGCTATCCGCTCGTGTGAGCCCTTGGTACTCAAACTGCGTAGATGGCGAGGTCGGCTCCAGCGACAAAGACCACCTTGCGTATGTGAGTCGGATTAGAGGTGACAACGGCGTGACGGCGCCGTACAGCGCCTTCGACCACAGACACGTCAACGATGTCGTCGTGCTGGGCGCGCGCCGCGAGCGCGCCGACGGCCCGCGCGTTGGCTTCGGAGAGGTCCTCTATGTGACAGCCCTTCAAGAACCTGGACAATGTTGGCTGTGGGCCACCACGCCAGCCCTCAGCCAACACCGCAGCTGGGACAGTCGGGGAAAGGCCTCGTGCCAGGGCAGCGCGATGGAGGGACCATACAAGCCGGTCGTTCCGCTCGGCTGCGACCAGAGCACCGGTGTCGTAGGTAAGGCCCTCCGCGCTCACGCGCTACGGGCCTGGCGAGCCTCCGCTCCGCCAAGCAGCTGGTCGAGCAACGCCTCGCCCGCTGCTCTTTCCTCAGGTGCGAGGGCGCCGGCCTCTGCTTCCCAATCGCTGACGCCGCGTAGGCCGTCCCGCACCCGGAGTTGACGCTGGGCAGCTCCTGAGAGCCAGGCGCTGAAGGAGACCCCGTCGGCGGCAGCAGCCTCTTCTGCGGCCGCAGCAACGTCGGAGTCGATAGACACAGATCGTTTGACGACACCCATGGCTATACAGTAGCACCACCGGTACTACCGGTTGTAGGGTTTGGCACTGCACCGTCCGGAGGGGGCCAGCCGCTTTCGCTGGTTACCCAGCCGGTTATGGGCCTTCAGCAGATGATCTTGCTGGCGACGGCAAAGGCTTCCTCGAAGGCACCCTCCTTGCCCGGACCACCTGAAGGACCGCATGTTCTAGCACCATGCGGACATCATCGCTCCTCCCGCGGGACCTTTGCTTCAGTGCTCAGCGACGAGGACCATGTACAAGCTCAACAGGGCTGACATCTGCT
>PMWT01000063.1:0-23266 GCA_003166025.1 Acidimicrobiaceae bacterium
CGATGCTCCTATGCTTGTCAAGGGGTTTGCTGGGATTTTTTTGGGAGGCGTACGTTTTCCCTCACGACGACGTCCTTGGTGAGACCATGGCGAAAGAAGTCAGGACTTTCGCGGAGCCAGCACGGGGTTTTCGGCGAGCTGGTTGTCACTGAAAAGGTCGCTGATGGCCACTGGTTCGTCGCAGTGAGGGCACGGAGCTCCCGGGCCAAGGCGCCGGCACCAGGTATTGCAGTCCCCGCAGCGCTGCTCTCCGAGGTAGCGGGCCTCACATGCCGGGCACTCATAAACAGTGCCCGAGCGGGCCACTACGGGCTCCACCGGAGCACGGCGGCCCGCCCTCCAAGCAGCTTGGCGACAACCCGTTGAGCAGAACTTCTGGCGGCCCATGGCCTCGAAGGAGGTCCCACAGACCGGACAAGCGGTCGTCGCGCCATCGTCGCCAACGGGGGTCATGGCCTGCTGCTTGCGGGGGGAGCCGTTGGCCTGTGGTGCCGGCGGTTCGCCTCGTCCTCGAGCGAGCGCGCCCGTCACCTCTCGGCCCCGTCTATGACCTGAGGTGGCAATTTTCGCTTCCTTCCTATCTCGTTTTTTATTGTTGTAGCTGTTGTTGCAGGCACCGCAACTGGGCTCTACGCAGGACAGGGATGATCCACTCGGCGAGGGCAAGCTCTTATTAGCGATGCTCCTACGGTTGTCAAGGGGTCAATTTCATTCCCCAAGTGGCGGTCGGGTGGCACTGATAGCTGGTCGCGCGAACTCTCTGACGCCGCTAAGCGACCATGCGTACGTCGACCGGTCCGGTAGCCCAGTCTCCCTGAGCGATAATGGGTGTTCTGGCGCCTCTCCACCCCACTGGCGCCGTTCGCGACGGTGTCCCCGATTCGGCGATGTCGCGAGGTGTTTCACCTACGCCCGTCCTATCTCCAGGCGCCCATAATACGCGCGTTTAGGTGGACAATTTCGGGCTGGTCGGGCCCGCCCGCCACGGACAGGGCAGACCGGCAGCCCTACGAGCAGGCGCGCTCCGCGCCAGCGGCGGAGCATTCGGCGTGCCGGGATCCCATCTGCTTGTTAGCCGAGCTTTCCCGAAAGCCAGACGGCCATCGCTTCCTCGTCGATCTCGCCGGCTGCCACAGCCAGCATCTGGTTGACGGCCTCGTCGACAGGGACGTGAAGTTCGTGGCCGTTGAGGGCGCAGAACATGGTCAGGCACCCCCAGGCCAGCCGTTTGTTCCCATCGGGCAGCGGGTGGTTGCGAGAGACCCTGACGGCCAACACCGCAGCCTTGTCGATGAAGCCGGGGTAGAGGTCATAAGCACCGAAGCCGGCCTGAGGCGCATGAAGCGCGGAGTCCAGCAAACCAACCCCAGCGGACTTGGCCAACACAACCGTTTCGATCCCGGTCACGGCCTCCGCGATCACGAGAGCCTCCGCCAGGTTCAGGTACCTCACTGGGCGAGACGGTCGAGGATCTCCTTGTCCCGCTCGGTCATATCGCGTAGGCGAGCCATGAATTCCTTGTCTTTTCTGACCCGCTCGATCTCTGCCGTGAGGGCGTCCAGGACAACGGTGTTGACGCTAACGCCCCGGCCACGTGCGACCGCGTCGACCGTGTCCGCCAGCTCCTGGGGCATGCGCACGGTGGTCACCTTCTTAGACATGCCATCATGATAGCACGCGACTGTTTCTGTCCTGGCCCGGCCCTCTGGCGTGACTCAACGTGACTCATTTGTTGGCAACTGACCCCGAAACGTCGGCAACATGCCAGGGTCATCCGTTCGGCCTAACTCACATACCGTTGTCCACGTTGTGCTACATTGTCAACATGTCGGAGAACGTGTCCGTTCGGCTCGAGGACGGCTTGGCCCAGCGCCTGCGGCTGCGTGCCCGAGCGGCGGGCGAGACCCTTTCGGACCGCTTGCGCCGCTACGCGGATGAGGGCGTGCGCCGCGACGAGCATCCCTTGGTCACATTCCGCGACGGGCCTACTGGCCGCCGCGCCGGGATAGTCGGCGGGCCAGATGTTTGGGAGATCGTGATGTGGGTCGAGGACCTGGCCGCTGAGGAGGACTCAGTGGCCGTTCTCGTAGAGGAGTCGGCCTTGGCCAGGGCACAGGTGGATGCGGCTCTGCGCTACCGAGCCATGTACCCGGGCGAGGTCGACGCCCGGATCGAACTGCACCGCCAGGAAACAGCCGCCGCGTCGAGATCTTGAAGCTGCTCCTCGACGAAATGTACCCGCCGGCGCTGGCCGAGGCGCTCCGCGCGGGCGGCATTGACGCCTGCACCGTCGCCGAGGCGGGGCTCGCCGGTCGGTCGGACCTTGACGTGATGGCCACCGCCGTGGCAGAAGGCTACGTGCTGCTCACCGAGAACGTCGCCGACTTCGTTCGCATAGCCAGCGACCATCTGAGCACCGGTGGGCACCACCCGGGCGTGCTCGTGGCGCTCTCGTCCCGGTTCTCACGCCGTCCCAGCGGGCTCAACGCGATCGCCGCCGCGGTCCACGCTGTCGCCCGCCAGGACCTCGATGATCGGCTCATATACCTCGCTCAACCGCCTCAGCACGACTAGGGCAATTGAGATGTGCCCAAAGGAACTGCGACAAGACTGAACTGCTGTGACCAGCACCACGACGCAAGATGGCTTCGGAAGACGGTCGAGGGAGAGCGGGGTGGATGGGTGCGCGACGACGGGGGGACCGGCACGCACCCATGACCCTCCACTGCGAGGGTGCGTCGAACTGCGCAGACCTTGCACCGGGCCCGCCCCCGCCGAGGGTTCCGACGGCAAGTGGGACGCCGGCGGGCGCTAACTTTTAGGGCTTGGCCACACTGTTGGCCTACACGGCACCTCGTCGCTAGGAGAGCTATCCGAACCAGTCAGGTCCGGCTGAGATGCGTAACCGCCGCCACCACCCAGATGAGGCAGGGCAGGGTTGATGCAGTCCATAACGGCTGTCAGGTTCATCTCAACAAGATGCTGCGAGCCGCCTCCTACCCAGCCCACCGCGTGGTCGAGCCTGTGCAACCGGCTGCCAGGAACACAGAAACAAACCCGGCGTCAGCCGGGCACCGGTTGGCCGACACCGTTGTCGACAGCCACCCAGGTCGCAAATCGGCGGTCGGCCGTCTTGTGATCAGGAGCCCCTTCCGGTACACAATGCGGGATAATGTGTCCCTCGAAGAAGTTGTTCTGCCGCAAGGAAAAAGTACAAACCGACGATGATGCGCCCGCCAACCATGGTTCAGGTGCGCGCCAGAACGTGCGGCGCCCGAGACGCAGACTGCATCGCGAGCGCGGCGACTCCTCTGCCTGGCGCTCCGACGCGCGCCGGTCCACCGAAATCTCTTTGCTAACGGGATCGGAGACATACCTCAGAGCATCGTCTCAAGAAGGCGGGCGACTTCCCGGTAGCGATGCACAGGGATGAGGTGGGCCCCGTCGAACGCGCCGGAGTCCCGGATCTGGCACAGCATCTCGCAGGCGAACTCGACCCCTGCCCCCGGGCCACGATCGAGACGGTCGACCAGCCAGTCCGGTACCGAAAGTTGGGGGATGTCAGCGCTCAGCTTTGCGGCCATCTGAGCGCTTGCCACCACCAGCACGCCGGGGTACACCCGACCACTAAAATCGACCGAAGAACGCCAACGAAGCAGTTCGTCAACTGAGAAGCCGACCTGGGCGAACACGAAGTCGGCATCGCGCTTCCAGGCTGGCAGAGGCGCCAAGCCCGAAGCGACCCCGAGGCGGAAGCGCGGGGCGCGACGCTGGTGGTGGTGCTCAAAGCGTCGCGCCTCGTCGAGCATCGCTCGCACGGTGAGGTCGTCGGAGCGCCGGCCGGACTCCGGCCGGTCACCGTAGACGAACAGGAACTCGTCCACCCCGTAGGCGGCGGCGGTCAGTAGATCGCGACGGAACCCGAGGGTGTTGCGGTCCCGGGCGTTGAGACACGCGATGGCGCGCCCGCCCATGTCGATGACCTCACGTGCCACGGCAATGCTCGAGACGGTCGCCCGGCCGATGTGGTTGTCGGGGATGAGGAAGACCGAAGAAACGGCGCTCAGCACGCCGATCTGCAGCCGGACCTGTCGTAGGTCGGGGCTAGTGGCTGGCTCGATCTCGCAGATGACCTCGAAAGTGCCCGCAGCCATTGCCCGATCCTACCGGAGGCCCAATTTGACCTGGTCTTTCCCGCTGAGCTGTCCGGCTTGCCCAACAGGCGACGGCCGGCGTGGCTGCAGACCGCCAGACGTACGGCACTCGGCGTGCACATTCTGTTCGCGCCCGCTCATTCGCGGCGGCTCGGGGATGGAGCGCCAGCGATGGCGCCGGGCGCTATGGGCGCGTGATCTGGGATACGCGCTGGATCACTGACGGCGTTGCTAGCCGAGCAAGGCGGTGACCCGAAGATGTCCTCCGGGACCTCGATGGGCGAGTTCGCGCGACCGTCGTTGGCGGTGCTGCTCATGGCGAACATTCTGTATCGTGCTAGACGGCGTGTCGAAGGGTTTGCTCCGTGTTCGGCATCGTTAGGTAGCTACGATCGCCTGCGTGGCCGACGCCGAGATGGAGATAACCGCCGAGCTCGTGCAAGACCTGTTACGAGACCAGCACCCCGACCTGGCCGACCGTCCGGTGACGCTTGGCGCACGAGGTTGGGACAACCAGCTGTGGCGGCTCGGCGACGACCTTGCTGTTCGGTTGCCTTGGGCGACCGAGACAGCGGACGCGCTGCTGCTGAAGGCGAACGCTTGGGTGCCCGTCCTCGCCCCGCTCTTACCCTTGCCAGTCCCCGTCCCTCAACGCCTTGGTGAACCCTCTCGGCGGTTCCCGCGTCCGTGGATCGTCACCACATGGGTCCCGGGTGTACCCGGCGACCGTGCTCCAGCCACCTGTAGCTCATCGGCAGCTGATGCGCTGGCCGCCTTCTTGACGGCCCTGCACCGGCCGGCCCCCATCGGGGCGCCGAAGGGACGCGGCAGAGGAGGAGCGCTGAGCGAGGTTGCGGAAGGCGTTGCTGGCGGGCTCGCAGCCTTAACTGAGTTGGGGTTGGTCCCTGGCCCGGACGGGGCCCAAGCGATCTGGCATGACGCAGTCGCCGCGCCTGGGTGGGCCGGGCCACCCGTCTGGCTGCACGGGGATCTTCACCCAGCTAACGTCCTCACCGAGAATGGCAACTTTTGCGGCATAGTTGATTTCGGCGACTTGTGCGCAGGTGATCCAGCCGTCGATCTCGCCGCCTGCTGGGCACTCCTCCCCGACGAGGAGGGGGTTCTCCGCTTCCAGAGGGCTTACCAGCCGACCGGGGACGGCCCGACCTGGCGCCGTGCCCGAGGGTGGGCCGTATGGCGGGCAGTCGGCAGCCTCCTCATCGCAGAGGCGGCCAGACGCGGTCGTCCGGGTGGAAAACCCACCTGGGGCCCGCCGGCTCTCGCTTCCCTGCGACGTCTCACTGCTTCAGTCGCGTAGTTGCGCAACAGACGTTTGGTTAGGTCGGCGTCTGACTGTCGCCCTCCCTCCCAAGGGTCGATGGCGCGTAAGGCCCCGTCGAGGATGAGAAGCCGCCGCTGAGCCCTTCAAGCATGTCCCGGCTCATCGAGACCCTCCTCGGCCGACCCCCGACCAGCTTCCAGACTTTCGCAGAACACCACGCCGATGCCACCAAGGAGCGACAATGACCAAGTACACCAATGACAATTCGAACTTCGGCGCCAACGGCCCCTTCTTCCACGTCATCCGCGAAGGTCTCGAGGGACTGGCCGGCGGAGAGGACTACTTCGACCTCCTAGCCGACGACGTGGTCTTCGAATACGTCATCACTGTGCCCGGCTACCCCAGACGCGTCGAAGGACGCCAGAACATCATCGACCTTTACCGCGGCTACGACGACTACATGAGGGTCCAAAGCGCCAACAATCTCCGCGTCTACCGGGATCTCGAAGCATCGGTCATCGTCCTCGAGTACGAAGTGCACGGGGAATCGGTACAGACGGGACGGCCCTATAGCAACCACTTCGTCTCGATCATCACGGTCAAGAGCCGCAAAGTCGCGCGCTGGCGAGATTACCTCGACCCCATCGCCATCTTTGAAGCAACAGGGTGGCCCGACGCGTCAACCCGTTCGCACCACGCGAGCGAATGAGCAGGCGGTCCCCGTACGCCAGTGTTCACTCCAAAGTCATCATCGGATTAGCAGAGCGGTGAAATCTACTGCACCGTGGATTTCTTGCGCAATCCGCTGCGCTAGAACAACTCGATCGCGTCCGTGAGCTTCGCCGCCGAGCCGGGGCAACTGAGCTCGATCAACGTCACCCCATGCGGCTCCACCGCAACCGAGTACTCGAACGGCCCGTCGTGAGCGGGTACGCACTCGGTCCGCTCCTCCGGTTCCATGCGTGCCCTCAGGACCTCGAGGTCGGCGGGCCGGATGTGCGAGGGTGCCCCGATAGCGAGCCAGGCGTCGTAAACGCTGCCGTGCTCGCGGTCGAACCGGGTGGTCTGTGCCCGGACCGCCCCGCTCATTCCTGAGACCCGTAGCCGGAAGTGCTCCGTGCCCCCGGGCTCGAACAGCTCGTAGACCTCGCCAGTGTCCGGCCCGCCCAAAGTCCGGTGGTGTTGTACGAGCGAGCGTGACGGCCCGCCCCGGTAGTGCCTGTAGTTCCACAGCAACACGGCGAGGGCCCCGTCGTCGCGGACCGTGGCCGCGTAATTCTCGCCGCTAGCGAGCTCACGGGAGCCGAGCCGTGACAGGAGCCGGTAACCGTGGTAGGCCGCCTTCTTGAGCGACTGGGCGTTGACGAGCCCGAACCCGCCGTGGAAGGGCGCGTCGCCGAGCCGGTTCTCTTCGAAGATGTCGCTGACGGTCCAGAAAGCGAGCGAGTCGGCTAGTCCCCGGGCGAGCCAGTTGTTGCGGACGATGAACGGCGCCATGAAAGCCGTGTCGTGCACGAGGTCCCGAGAGCTGGGGCTGCTGCTCCATTCGGTGTAGTGCCGTTCGAGGGTGGAGAACCCGGTGGCGGCGAGGAGATCTCGCGCTCCTCGCAGGTCGACGCCGAGGCGGTCGGGACCGTCCCAGGTCATGTCTCCCTGGCCCACGAGGTCGACCGAGTGGATCGTGGGGTAGGGGTGCGTCGAGAAAAAGTCGATGGGGAGGCTTCGTCGACGGCACTCCAGCAGGAAAGGCCGCCCCCACGGAGCCTGGCCGGCCGCCTCCCCGGCCCCCGAGGTGGCCGGCCCGCCCACCTTCAGGCTTGAGTCGACGTCCTTGATGGTGCGCGCCGTGCGCTCGTACAGAGCCATGTAGGCGGAAAAGTCGGCGTCCTTCCAGAAGACCGCGAGGTTGGGCTCGTTCCAGACCTCGAAGTACCAGCGCTGCACCTCTTCCAGCCCGTAGCGCTCGATCACGTGCTCGACGAAGCTCCGCACCAGCCACTCCCACCGGGCCCAGTCGCGGGGCGGGGTGATGTTGCCCTGCCACCAGAAGACGGTCTCGTCCCCGCTGGCCAGCTCGTAGGGCATGAAGCCGATCTCGACGAAAGGCCTGATCCCCACGGACAACCAGTGGTCGTAGACCATGTCTACATACTGCCAGTTGAGGACGGGCCGGCCCCCGCTCTCGCGGTAGACCATCATGTCCTCATGGAAGACGCCGTGCATCCGCAGGTAGGAGAACGGCATGTCCCTCTGCACCATCCCGAGGTGCTCCTGGAAACGGCCCCGCAGGGCCTCGGCCGTGCGGCCGCCCCCGATGCAGGTCCGCCAGTGCGGGAAGAGCGGAAGAGCCTCGGCGCCGGTGTCGAAAACGACGTCGGTGGTCACGGTTATGGCCGAGGGTGGGTGGGCGGCGTGGGTGCGGCGCAAGAGTCGCGCACGACCAACGACGTGGCCAGCTCGACCCGGACCGCGTCCAGGGGCCGGCCATCGATCAGGCGCCGCAGCATCGAAACAGCGAAGCGGCCCATGTCTGCCAGGGGCTGGCGGACCGTGGTCAGCGGCGGGATGACGAGGGGAGCCACGAGCACGTCGTCGAAGCCGACGACGCTGATGGCGTCGGGCACGCTCACGCCCCGTTCCCGCAGAGCGCTGTAACAGCCGAAAGCCATCGTGTCGTTGCCGGCGAAGATGGCCGTAGGTGGGCGGGGCAGGTCGAGCAGGGCCAGGGTCTGCTCGTAACCGGACTCGTGCATGAACGTCCCGGGCCGGACCAGGTCCGGTTCGGGCACTAGGCCGGCCGCCTCGAGGGCGGCGCGGAACCCGCTGGCGCGCTCCTGGGCGCAGCCGAGCGTGGGGCTGCCGCCGATGAAGGCGATACGGCGGTGGCCGAGCGAGAGGAGGTACTCCGTGGCGCTGCGGGCCCCGGCCCAGTTGGTGGCGCCGACCGAAGGGATGTGGGGCCCGAGCTCACCCTGGTGGTCGACCACGACGAAGGGCGTGCCGCGCCGGCGCAGTGCCTGCAGCCGGGCCGACTGGCCCTGGGCCAGGACCAGGATGGCGCCGTCGGTCCAGCCGTCGGAGATCTTGGCGAGCCACTGGCGTTCGCGCTGGTCCTCACCGTTGGTGGCGGAGATGACGAGGCGGAACCCGGTCGGCTCGAGAGCTTCTTCCACGCCCCGGATGATCTCGAGGATGTAAGCCGAGTCCAGCGACAGGACGACCAGGTCGATCAGACCGTGACGGCCCTTGCGCATGGCAGTGGCGGCCCGGCTGCGAACGAACCCGGACTCGGCCACGAGCTGCTCGATCTTCCGGCGCGTGCTTGGTGCCACGTCGGGCCGCTTGTTGAGGACCCGGGACACGGTCATGGGCGAGACGCCGGCCGCCTCCGCGATCTCGCGCATCGTAAGACTTCCGTCGTCGGTGTGGTTGGAGCGCATGCTGGCTGGTTCGTCTGTCTACGTTACCGTTAGTCAGCCTGTTAGGTAAGCGGCCGACGCTTGCACGATACCGGGCTCAGATGCTTCCGGTCAAGCAATAGCACCGGCGCGGGAGTGCGGATCCAAAGCCGGAGCCTTCTCTCCTGGGCTGAAAAAGGCCCGTCAAAACGCCCGGTTCACCTCGCTGTCGGCGCTTGCGTCGACCTTTCCCCGGTAGTAGCGTTTTCCGTTAACGTTAACGGAACTACAACCGTCACAGCTCAGGATCGGTCCTGCTGGCCGGTGGTCCGACCGGATAGGCCGTCAACCTATTGAGAGGGGAAGCAACTTGATCCGAAAAACTCTCGGCCGCTACCGCAATAGGCGTTTGCTCGGCGCGCTGGTCGTCGCTTCGACCGTTACCGCCGCGTCGACTATCGCCGTCGTGGGCGTGCCCGGCGCCTCGGCCGCCACCAGTTCGTCAACGCCGACGGCCAGTATCAACGTCTGGATGGTCGACAACGGTAAGAACGTCGACAACCTATGGGCCCAGTTGGCCTCCCAGTTCGACGCTGCTCACCCCGGCGACCACGTGAACGTGAGCATCACCCCGTCCAGCGGCAACACCTACCAGGTCAAACTGCTCTCGGCGCTCGGGACGGCCAACCCGCCCGCCCTGTTCTTCTCCTGGGGCGGAGGGGCACTCCAGCAGTACATCCAGGCCGGCAAGGCGCAGCCTATCGGCGATGCCGGAATGACCGACGCCGGCAAGCCGACGTGGACGAAGGACTTCTTGCCCTCCTCACTCGGCCCCGTCACGTTCAACGGGAAGCTCTATGGCATCCCCATCCTCGGGACGCAGCCTGTGCTCTTCTTCTACAACAAGACCGTGCTGGCCAAGTACCATCTCGGCTTCCCCCAGACGCTGCCGCAACTGCTCAGCGACGTGAAGACGCTCGCCTCGCACAACACCACCCTCATCGGTCTCGGCAACTTGGACAACTGGGAAGGGCTGATGTACCTCGAGTACTTCGCCGACCGTGCCGGTGGGCCCAAGGTCTTCCTCAACATCCAGGCCAATCAGAAGGGCGCCTGGTCCAACCCGGCCATCATCTCCGCCCTCACCGACATCCAGACCCTGGTCAAGGACAAGGCGTTCGAGACCGGCTACGACTCGATCAGTTGGGGCAACGGCTTCATCGACGCCCTCGTTTACCAGGGAGTGGCGGCGATGGAGCTGATGGGGGACTGGGACCTCGGGATTCTGTTCTCGGACAACCCCGCCTTCGTCAAATCCGGGCAACTGGGGCTCGGTGAGTTCCCCAGCGTGCCCGGCGGCAAGGGCAACCCCGCCGACCTCGAGGGCAACACCACCAACTATGCGGCCTTGGCCAGCCACCTATCGCCGGCGCAGACCTACGTCGCCGAGCAGTTCGCAGCTTGGGCGTTCAGTAGCCATGCCTACGCCGCGGCCGAGGTCAAAAACGGGCTCGTGCCGTTGATCGCCGGCTCCTCCGGCCTGCTCAATTCGTCGCCCCTCAAGAGCTACCTCGTGCCGGTGTACAACGACGTAGCCAAGGCTCCTTACTTCCAGTACTCCTGGGACCAGGCGCTGGGGCCCGTGAAGGCGCAGCCGATGGTGACCAACCTAGGCAAGGTCTTCGACCTCACTGAGACTCCCCAGCAGTTCGCCAAGATCATGAACGGCTACCAGACCGGCTCCTAGGACCGGGACCGGGGATCCCCGGATCCCAGAGCGGGGACCGGCGTCCGTCCGGTCATAGATAGGAGAGGTCCCGTCCCGACCCCCCTGGGGCGGGACCTCTTCCTGGAGACATGAGGTTGACATGGCCACCGCTAGCGCCGTACTCAGCAAGGAGCGGGCAGCAAAGCCCCTTCGCAGCCCGAGATCAGCTCGGCGCCGCAAGCTCCTCCTCGCCGACATCGCCGGGCTGTCACCGACCATGGTGCTCTACGGGGCCTTCATCTTGGTCCCCGTTGTTTTCGCCCTGTTCCTCTCGTTCACCAGCTGGGACGTTGTCGGAAAGCTGCAATGGGTGGGGTTCGCCAACTGGTCGCGCTTCTTCTCCGACTCGGGGGCGCACCACGCCCTCTTCGTTACTTTGGAGCTCGCCGGCCTTAGCTGGTTAGTGGAGACGCCGCTGGCCATGGCGCTCGGCCTTTTCATTGCCGGGACGCAGCGCTACCGGCAGGTCTACGCCGCCATCTACCTGGTGCCGCTGCTGCTCTCGACAGCTGGCATCGCCCTTATGTGGTCGGGCGTGCTCACCCCGGCGTTCGGTGGGCTGGCCTGGTTCTCCACCCACCTGAACCTCGGCTTCTTGGACAGGAACTGGCTGGGCAGCCCCAGCCTCGCCCTCTACGTGGTGGTTGCGATCATCGCCTGGCAGTTCGTCCCCTTTCACGCCCTCATCTACCAGGCGGGCAGGCGGGCCATCCCGGCCGAGATCTACGACGCCGCGCTCGTGGACGGCGCCAGCCTGAGCCAGACCTTCCGCTACGTGACCCTTCCGCAACTGCGCTACACGATCGTTACCTCCTCGACGCTCATCGTCGTAGGGTCGCTCACCTATTTCGACATCATTTTCATCCTCACCCAGGGCGGCCCGGGCGACACCACGCGCGTGCTGTCGCTCGACATGTACGACACGGGCTTCTTACAGACCGAGTTCGGCTACGCCAGCGTGCTGGCGGTGGTCCTCGCCGTCATCGGTATCGCCGTGGCGCTCGCGCTCATCCGGATCACCGGTTTCGGCAAGATGGACAGCGGTCGGGAGGGGATCTGGTGAGCTCAACCGGGGTCGCCTCCACAACGGTGGGTACCGCCGCTGCTTCGAGTGCGGCGGCCGCCCGTACCGTCCGAGCACGCCGCCCCCGACGGCGCCGGGTGGGTGCCGTCGGGGCCAACCCCGTGGCGCGCACGGTCGCCTTCGTGCTCGCGACCGTCTGGCTGGTGATCGTCCTGTTCCCCATCTACTACATGGTCCTGGCCAGCCTCCGCACCCAAGGCGAGTACCTGAGCGGCGATCCCTGGCTCCCCGTGGGGGGCCTGAGCCTCTCGTCGTACGGGACCGTCTTTTCGGCCACAGGGCTCGGCACCGACTTTCGCAATAGCACCGTGGTCACCGTGGCCACGATCATCCTGGTGGTGCTGTTCTCCCTCGGCGCCGCCTACCGTATCGTGCGGCGGGGCTCACGATTTGCGGCCGTCTCTTTCCGCCTCATCCTGTTCGGGCTGGCGGTGCCCATCCAGGCCATCATCATCCCGATCTTCATCTTCTGCGTGAAGCTGCACATCTACGACACGCTCCTGGCGGTGGTCCTGGCCGCCAGCGCCTCGCTGATCGCGGTTGCTGTCCTGCTGATGGTCAACTACCTCCGCGCCATCCCCCGCGAGCTGTTCGACGCCATGTCCGTGGACGGCGCGGGCGAGTGGACGACCTTCACCCGCCTGGTCTGGCCCTTGGCACGGCCGGTGCTCGGTGTAGTGAGCATCTTCGCCGGGCTCGGCGCCTGGAACAACTTCCTGATCCCGCTCATCCTCACCCAGAGCAACTCCAACACGGTGTTGCCCGTCGGTCTGTTCCGGGTGGCCTCCACGTCGGAGTACGGCATCGACGTGCCCGTGGTCATGGGCGCGGTGCTCCTTTCCGTTCTACCCCTCGTGCTGCTCTACATCGGGCTGCGGCGCCAGTTCGTGGCAGGGCTGGGTGGCCTGGCCATCCGTTGACGGCCGGGGGTTTGTCACCGCCACCCGGGCCGGGCATTGGGAAGAGTCGTTGGTCAGCGGGAACGGCTGTATGGGGGCGCTGTTCGGGGGGGGACCGGGCGAGGTGCTGATCACCTTCAGCCATGAGCGGCTCTTCCTACCCACTACTCCTGCCCTCCCGCCCATCGACATGGCGCGTCACCTGGGCAGGTTGCGAGCGATGATGCGGGCCGGCCGGTACCAGGAGGCGGCGGACCTCGCCGTCAGCTTGGCCGAGGAACGGGGCTACGGGGGACTGCGATGGACCGACCCGTTCGTGCCCGCCTTCGACCTGCGGGTCAGCGGTCCCGTCCATGGCCAACCCAGCGGTTACCTGCGGGGGACCGACTTCGAGACGGGGGAAGTCGGCGCCACCTGGCAGGACGAACGGGGAGATTGGTGGCACCGGCTGTTCGTCTCCCGAGCCGACGACGTCGCCGTCCTGAGGCTGGTGGGGCCGGGCCGGGGGAGCGTCGATGGTGCCGTGGGGATCTTCGCCCCACCAGGGCCGCCCGGGAGCAACGACGCCGGCGGTGAGTACCTCTCGGTCCTGGCGGAGTGCCAGAGGCAGCACCTGGACGGAGTGGCCGGGTTCCGGGCCATCTTCAGGCGGGCCCATGACCGCTCGGTCGTGGGCTACCAGGTCGCGCTGAGAGTGGTCGCCCACGGTGGGCGAACGGTCCGGGGGCCGGAAGGCTTCACCGTCGCGGGCGCCGACGAGGTAGTGGCAATCATCGGTCTCGAGGTGCTGACAGAGGGGACCGGCACCGGTGGGGGTGCTGGCACCGGTGGGGGCGGCGCCGGTAGCGGCACGGGTACAGGAGCAGGCACCACATTCCCGCCCATGGCAGCGCGGTTGAACGCTCTGGAGAACGACTACGCCGGGTTGCTCGCTCGGCACGCGGCCATCCACGGCGGTCTATTCCGCCGGGCGCACTTGGACCTCGGAGGCCAGGCTATGTCCACGGCCGCGCCCGGCGCGCCGGCCAACGCTTCCACGCCGGAGACAGGTTCGGCGCCCGAGACGGTTTCGGTTCCGGGGACAGTTTTGGTGCCTAGCGAGGAGCTACTCGAAAGGGCGCGCAGCGGTGTGGCCCCGGCCGCGTTGGTGGAGAAGGTCTTCGATGCCGGTCGGTACGCCATCATCTCGAGCTGCGGCGCATTGCCGCCCAATCTGCAGGGTGTGTGGACCGGCACCTACGCACCGCCATGGTCCGGGGACTACACGCACAACGGCAACCTTCAAACCGCTCTGGCCGCCCTTTTGAGCACGGGCACACCCGAGCTCTTGCTCGGCTACTTCTCGTACCTCGAGTCCATGCTGGCCGATTTTCGGGAGAACAGTCGGTCGCTTTTTGGTTGTCGAGGTTGCTATGTACCTTCCCGGTTCAGTACGCACGGCTTGCAGAACCATTTCAACGAGACCTGGTGCCACGAGTTTTGGACTGCGGGCGGGGGATGGGCCGCCCGCCTCTTTTACGACTACTGGCAGTACACCGGGGACGAAGACTTCCTGGTGCAGCGCGCTCTGCCCTTTATGGTGGAAGTGGCCGACTTCTATGAGGACTTCCTGGTCGAGGATGCGACGGGATCTCTGGTATTCGTACCCTCGGTCTCTCCCGAGAACAATCCAGGGAACTCCGCCTCGCAGGCCACCATTAATGCCACGATGGATATAGCCGTCGTCAAGGACCTGTTCCGCAACCTGGTCTCGCTGAGCAAGGCCCTCGGTACCCATGTTGAGCGCGCCCTGAGGTGGGAGGCCCTTCTGCGTAGACTGCCGGCTTACACCGTGGACGGCGACGATGCCTTGGCGGAGTGGATCTATCCCGCTTTGCACAGCAATCAAGCCCACCGCCACGCGTCACACCTGTACCCGCTCCTGTACGAAGTCGACCCCGAAATCGCGTGCGACAAGGCGATGCTGCGGGCCTGCCGGCGGGCCGTTGAATTACGCATGCGTTGGCGCCGACAGCCCGGTAACGGGGAAATGGCCTTCGGCTTGGCATGGCTCGGTATCGTCGCCGCTCACCTGGGCATGGCTGATGTGGCGTTGGAGACAGTGAACATGCTGGCCGCCCGTTACTGGCGGCCGTCGCTGGTGTCGTCCCACGACGCCCTGGGAGGGGCCGGCGGCGGCGAAGGGCTCTTCAATGTCGACATCTGTGGTGGTCTCCCCGCACTCATCGTCGAGATGCTCGTGCAGTCGTCGGTCGGTACCGTACGCCTCCTCCCGGCGTGCCCGGCGGAATGGGAGTCGGGGCGCATCGAGGGCATCGCGTGCCGAGGTCAGGTCCTGGTCGAGCGGTTGAGCTGGGGGCCGGGCCGCGTAGCGGCCGTGTTGCGGTCGCCGAAGGAGACTTCGCTCACACTCGTCCTGCCGGCGACATCCAGGGTGGTGCGCGTCGACGGACAGTTGGTCAGTCCCGGTGGCGGGGGCAACACGCGCCGCGTGGAGAGTGCGGGTGGGAGCGACCAGCGGGTGCTTTTGAGGCTGGCAGCCATGACGGCGACGACGGTGGAAACCTGGTTGGAGGGAGGGGAGCCAAGAGTGGCAGAGGGATAAGGCAAGCTTTGTCATTGGCGGCGGCTCGCTCAGCACCAGGGCCTCCTGGTCCTTTTGATCGTCGCGTTGGTGGCAACGGCAGAGAACGTCCTGCGCTCGGCCCATCTTTGCAAGTCCGCCACAGCCGAGGCGGGCGCTTCTGTGTCCTCCTCAAGCAGCGCCGCACCTCGCTGGTGTTCGACGGGCCCTACGAGTGGCGCCGGCCCGGTCCCGGACACAAGGGCCGCGCTCAGCCGTTCTACTTCTACCCCGCCAGCCGCCCGTGCTCGTCGGCCTTTGGGACACCGAGCACCGGCCACTTAGGACTTGCGCCGTCGTCACCACCACCAATGCCACCGTGCGCTACCGCATGCGCATGCGCACAGGTGTCAACGGAATGACCCTTGAGCCTCAGGCGTGATCAGTTCCCCGTGTGCAGAAGTGCAAGTATGACCCTTGACGGCTCCAGGGTGGTCAGTTCACTGTGGGCGCAAGTTCTAATGTGTTCCTTGAGGGCGGCGAGGCTCAGACTGCCGGAAGCGGCTGGGTCAGCCCAAACCGGCTCCCTAAGGCGAAGCTGCCTCTGCGCACCTCCCGAAAGACCCCCGCCTTGTTCCCGTGGAGCCACTGTCGCAAGGGTTGGACCGCAGGGCGAACCGGCTCGTCGAGGGCCTCGTAGATCTGCTGGGCTGACATGGAGTCGTCCGACATGGCGAGAAGCCGGAACACCGCCCCGGGAACGCTCCGCTCTTCGGGAGCCGGGACGACGCATCCGCAGAGCTGGTCCTGCGCCTTTGGACTGCCTCGCTGGCGGCCGTGTACTCCTCCATGAGGAAGTTTCCGACTCCCCCGGCGAGAGTGCGAATGGTCTGCCGGCGCTGTTCCGGCTGCCGGCGGTAGACGTAGATCCCGCCCAGGATGACGCAGACAACGACGAGCAATGCCGCTGGCCCGATCTTTTCGTACGCCCGCTTCACCCCTGCCCCAACGGCGTAGACGGGCGCCGCCGGAACCATCGTGACCGCTTGGGCTCGGGTCTCGCCGACACGGACGTCGAGCGCCGCCACGACGGCGTCAACCCCCTGCGTCCAAGCGCGAACGCCGAGCGGGGCGAAATCCTTGGTGTTGTGGGTAAGCAGGATGCATGGCGACAGCAGCGCAGCCAGTGCCGCGGCCGGATAGTCGTCCGGGTCCAGTTCTTGGACAGCCGAAGCACGTTGGTCGAGGGCGCGCAGCCTGTCCGGAAGCGAGACGACCCGGATGAGGGGAAGCCACTCGTCGGCAAAGAGCCGTTGCAGCTGGACCACTGGGGCGCCGAGCTGCTCGGCGAAACGGGGCAGCCTCGTCCAAGTCTCATAGAGGGTAGCCCGTTCCATGAAGAGGCGGACCTGTCCATTCTGCGCCCGGGGGACACATTGGTCATCTGGCGCCTGGACCGCCTCGGCCGGAACCTGGCCGACCTCATCAAGGAACGCACTCAGGCTGGGCTGGCTGCCGCCAGGGCCCGAGGGCGCAAGGGTGGGCGCAAGCCCAAGATGACCCCCGCGCTGATCGACAAGGCCCAACGCATGTATATTAGGAAGAGAAGGAGGTTGCCTCCGGTTGCGCAAGAAGTTGGGGGAGAAGGGCGGTCCCCTGCTGCGCACCTCGCCCGACATCGGCTATTGCCTTTCTGCCGGCTGAGAACCGCTGGCCGGCCGGATCCACTTTTTATTCATACCGGGACGCACCCGGTTCACACCTTGTTCGCGCCCGGGGCCCCCTAAGTAACGGCGGCAAAGTGGCCAACAATTCATCTACTAACGAGTTAGTGGACGACTGTGTCCTGGTCGACCCCGTGCATGCTCAGCGGTGTTCGAGGCTGGCGAGACCTTCGTTCAGCTGCAGCACGTCGATGTAGCTGCTCCCTAGGAAGCCGAGCTCGGCTCCGTTGGTCTCTTTGGCGATCAACTGGCGCAGCGCCGATGGCGCGACGCCGGTGGCCTTTGAGACCATGGGGATCTGGACGGTCGCGTCGGCCGGAGTGATGTCGGGATCTAGGCCGCTGCCCGAGGTAGTCACCAGGTCGGGTGTCGGCTCGACGCCGAGGGAGTGCCAGTAAGCAACGAGCTGCTTGGTGTCGCCCAGCAGGACCTTGGACCTGGGCCCGAGGTTGGTGGCCGCCGACTCGCCGTTGACACCATTAGCCACGAGCGGGTTGTCACCCCCCGAGACGTTGGCCTTCGGGTTGGCGGCGTAGGGGCCGGTGTCGTCGGGACGACCATGGAACACGCAGCTGCCCACCGGATGGCCCGGGCACTTGACGGCGGCCCAGTTTTGGCCGATGAGCGTGGAGCCGTCGGCGGTGATCGACCCGTCGGCCTGGTGGGGGAACAGGACCTGGGCGACGCCGGTCCCGGCCAGGGCGTAGACGAACCCAAAGAAAGCCGTGAAAACGACGATCGAGATGATTGAGCGGCGGAGGTTGATGAGCATCAGCGGGTCTCCATTAGTAAGCGTGCAGCGCCGTAAGGACCAGGTCGATGAGCTTGATGAAGAGAAACGGCGCAACAATCCCCCCGACGCCGTAGATGAAGACGTTGCGGCGCAGAATGGCAGCCGAGCCGGTGGCCCGGAACCTCACGCCGCGCAGCGCCAGCGGGATGAGGGCCACGATGACCAGGGCGTTGAAGATGACGGCCGAGAGCACAGCGCTGGTGGGGCTGTGCAGCTTCATGATGTTGAGCGTGTTGAGCTGGGGATAGGTCGCCACGAACAGGGCAGGGATGATGGCGAAGTACTNNGGCGATCGAGAACGTGGTCAGCGAACCACGGGTGATCAAGAGCTGTTTGCCGATCTCGACCACATCGATCAACTTGGTCGGGTTGGAGTCGAGGTCGACCATGTTGCCGGCCTCCTTGGCGGCTGTCGTCCCCGTGTTCATGGCCACGCCCACATCCGCTTGGGCCAGAGCCGGGGCATCGTTGGTGCCGTCGCCGGTCATGGCGACGAGCTTGCCCCCCTCCTGCTCGGACTTGATGAGGGCCATCTTCGTTTCCGGCGTCGCCTCGGCCAGGTAGTCGTCCACCCCCGCCTCCTGGGCGATGGCCGCCGCCGTCAGGGGGTTGTCGCCCGTGATCATCACGGTGCGGATGCCCATCTGGCGCATCTGGTCGAACTTCTCCCGGATGCCCTGCTTCACGACGTCTTTGAGCTCGATGACGCCGAGGACAGTCGCTCCATCAGCCACCACCAGCGGCGTGGAGCCGGCCCGGGCGATCTGCTCGACGATGTCGCCCAGCCCGGCGGGAGCCGAGCCGCCCATCTGGACGGCCCAGCGCTGCACCGCCTCCGCCGCGCCCTTGCGGATCTGGCGGCCGTCGAAGTTGACCCCGGACATCCTGGTGGTGGCCGAGAAGGGTATGAACTCGCGGCTCGCCCCCAGGTCACGCTCGCGGATGCCGAAGCGCTCCTTGGCCAGCACGACTATCGAGCGGCCCTCGGGCGTCTCGTCGGCCAGCGACGCCAGTTGCGCCGCCTCGGCCACCTCCTGCTCGGTGTGGCCCGATGCCGGGATGAACTGCGACGCCATGCGGTTGCCGAGGGTGATCGTTCCCGTCTTGTCCAGGAGCAGGGTCTGTACGTCCCCGGCCGCTTCGACGGCGCGCCCGCTCATGGCCAGCACGTTCCTTTGCACGAGGCGGTCCATGCCGGCGATCCCGATGGCCGAGAGCAGGGCCCCGATCGTGGTCGGGATGAGGCACACCAGCAGCGACACCAGGATGACCACGGACACCGTGGCCCCGGCGTAGTGCCCGAACGGCTGTAGCACGACCACTACGGGGAGGAAGACGATCGTGAGGACGGCGAGCAGGATCGTCAGGGCGATCTCGTTGGGGGTCTTCTGGCGGTTGGCCCCCTCGACCAGGCCGATCATCCGGTCCAGGAAGGTGTGCCCACGCTCGGCCGTGATGCGGACGACGATCCGGTCAGAGAGCACCTTGGTGCCGCCGGTGACGGCGGAGCGGTCACCTCCGGACTCGCGGATCACCGGCGCCGACTCACCGGTGATGGCCGACTCGTCGACCGAGGCGATCCCTTCGATGATCTCACCGTCCGAGGGGATGATGTCGCCGGCCTGGCAGACGACGCGGTCGCCCTTGGCCAGCTCCACGGCGGCGACCCGGCTCTCGGTGCCGTCGGCGTTCAGGCGCCGGGCCTCGGTCTCCGAACGCATACGCCGCAGCGTGTCGGCCTGAGCCTTGCCCCGGCCCTCGGCCATGGCCTCGGCGAAGTTGGCGAACAGGACGGTGAGGAAGAGCCAGAACGTGATGGCCCAGGCGAAAAAGCTGGGGTGGGCGATGGCCTCTATGAACGTGATGACCGTCCCGACCAGGACGACGAACATTACGGGGTTTCTCACCTGCACCCGGGGGTCGAGCTTGCGGAACGACCCGCCGAGCGCCAGGACGAGGATCTGCTTGTCGAAAAGGCTACGAGCCTCTGCCACTCCGTGCGCCATCGTTCGGGGCGTCTCACCCGTTGGCGGTGAGCTGATGGGGCTTGCGCCAGCAGCTCCAGGTTGGTCCATGTCGTTGGTCTCCATCTAGAAGAACTTCCCGTGGCTCAGTTGCTCGACGATCGGGCCGAGCGAAACGGCGGGGAAGAAGGTCAAGCCACCGATGATCAGGATCACTCCGACCACGAGCCCGATGAACATGGCGTTGTCGGTGCGGAAGGTGCCGAGCGAGGCAGGCACAGCCCCTTTGGCGGCGAGCGACCCCCCCAGGGCGAGGGCGGGGATCATGATGCCGAACCGTCCGATGAGCATGTCGATGGCACCGACGATGTTGTAGAAGGCCGTATTGCCCGTAAGGCCGGCCATGGCCGAACCGTTGTTGTTGCCCTGGGAGGTCAAGGCGTAGAGGATCTCGCTGAACCCGTGCGGGCCGCCATTGAGCGGGCCGGCCCGGCCGGCATGGATCGATACGGCAATGGCCGTCACGATGAGCACGACGAGCGGCATGACCAGCGAACCGAGGCCGGCCAGCTTTATCTCCTTGGCCTGGATCTTCTTACCCAGGTACTCGGGTGTTCGCCCGATCATCAGGCCGCCGATGAACACCGCGATCACGGCATAGATGAGGATCGTGTACATCCCGCTCCCCGTACCCCCGGGGGTGACCTCACCCAACATCATCCCGGTGAGGGCGCCGAAGCCGCCCATCGGGTTGTAGGAGTCGGTCTGGCTGTCGACGGCACCGTCGGAGGTCTGGGTCATCGAGATGTTGAACAGGGCACTACTGGTGTCGCCGAAGCGCACCTCCTTGCCCTCCATGTTCCCGGCGGGCTGGCTGGTGAGCCCGGCGGCGGCCACGGCCGGGTTGTTCGTGTGCTCGGAGTAGCTCGTAAAGCCGACCCAGACACCGAAGATCAGCACCATGGCGGCCAGCAGGGCGGCGCCGTGGCGGATGCTGCCTACCATCTTGCCGAAGGTGTAGGTGAGGGCGAACGGGATGGAGAGGGTGAGCCAGATGAACACGAAGTTGGTGAGCGCCGTCGGGTTCTCAAGGGGGTGGGCCAGGTCGACGTCGAAGAACCCACCTCCGTTCGTCCCGAGCTGCATGATCGTGGACATGAAGCCGGCCGGGCCGCGAGCGATGGTCTGAGTGACGCCGTTGAGGGCGTCGTGGATGCTTACCGTCCCGGCCAGGGTCTGCACGGCGCCCTGGCCGACAACGACGATGCCGGCGATAAAGGTTATGGGGAGCAGGATGTAGAGCATGCAACGGGTGATGTCGACCCAGAAGTTGCCTATCGTGGGGGAATTGCGCCGAGAAAAGCCGCGCACCATGGCGATGGCGGCGGCGATGCCGACGGCCGCGCTCACGAACTGCTGCACCGTTAGCACGCCTATCTGGGAGAAGTACGACATGGTCTCTTCGCCGCCGTAGTTCTGCCAGTTCGTGTTGGTGAGGAACGACACGGCGGTGTTGAAACTGAGCGCCGGTGTTACCGCTCCCAGGTGCTGGGGATTGAGCGGCAACGACCCTTGCACCCTCAGTAGCAGGTAGCCGACGGCGAGGAACGCGGCGGAGAAGATCACGACGGAGCCGGCGTAGCGCTTCCATGACTGCTCGTTCTCAGGGCTGGTGCCGAGCAGCCGGTAGAACGGCCGCTCGGCCCAGCCCAGGTAGTGGACCCGCCCCTCGAACACAGCGGCCATGTACGAGCCCAGGAACCGCCAGGCGAGCCCCAAGGTGATGACCAGGACGACGATGGTCAGGAAGAAGCCCATCTAGAACTTCTCGGGCTTGAACATGGCGACGCCCAGGTAGATGAACACCAGGACCGACACCGATAGCAGGATTGCTTGGACGGCGGTCATACGCGGTCCAAGGCCCAGACGAGCCCGAGCATCGCCAGCGCAAACAGCACGATGCCGAGCACCACGAGGAAATCAGCCATGCGCTCAGGTTGTGCCCGCCGGCGTGAACAGGATGTGAACGGGGCTCCTGGCGGTATGAATAAAAAGTGGAGCCGGTGGTGTGCTGTCAATGGTCGGCTCAGCCAGCCACCGCGGCCGACGCCCTGGTGCAGATCCCGATGGTCTCTAAGGCCACCGCCGTGCCGCCATCGGCTCTGCGCCAGTTGATAGCCAAGGAGACCAACGGCGAGGAGCTCGGCTTCCTCGGGAGCAGCTACATAGACGTGCTGCAACTCAACGAAGGGCTCGCTAACCTCGAACACCAGTGAGCGCGGGGCGTGTAGACCAGGACACGGCCGACGTCGTTGCGCCCGCCGGCCATTTCCGCGTCTACCTGGGCGCGGTGGCCGGGGTAGGCAAGACCTACGACATGCTCAACGAAGGCCGGCGCCGGCGCGAGCGAGGTACCGACGTCGTCGTGGGTTTCGTGGAAAGCCATAAGCGGCCTCTGACCGAGGCCCTGCTCGAGGGCCTCGAGGTAGTGCCCAGGATCTCGGTCGAGTACCGCGGCGCCATGTTTGAGGAGATGGACCTCGACGCCGTACTGGCCCGCCACCCCAAGGTGGCTCTGGTGGACGAGCTGGCCCACACCAATGTCCCCGGCGCCGGTCGTCACGCCAAGCGCTGGGAGGACGTGCTCGAGCTCCTCGACGCCGGTATCGACGTGATCACCACGCTCAATATCCAGCACGTCGAGAGCCTGGCCGACGCCGTCGAGCAGATGACGGGGGCGCGGGTCCGTGAACGGGTACCCGACTGGGTGGTGCGCAAAGCCAACCAGACCGAGCTGGTGGACTCATCGCCGGAGCAGCTGCGCCGGCGGATGTTGCACGGCAACATCTACCCCCCGGACAAAGTCCCCTATGCCCTGGCCCACTTTTTCCAGACCGACAACCTGATAGCCCTGCGCGAGCTGGCGCTGCGTTACCTGGCCGACGAGACGGACGAGGAGCTCCTCGAGCACCTGCGCCAGCACAAAGAGAACCGTCTGTTCGAGACGAGAGAACGGATCCTGGTGGCTGTCACCGGCGCCCCAGGGACCGATGTGCTGCTGCGGCGCGCCGCCCGCATGGCGTCGCGAGCCAAAGGCGAGCTCAACGTGCTCCATGTCAACTCCGCCGATGCCGCTCCGGTGAAGGACAAGGCGGGGTTCGAGTCATTGCGGACCTTGGGGCGCGACCTCGGTGCTAACTGGCACGAGGTGGTCCACGCCGACCCGGCCGTAGCGATCACTGAGTTCGCCCGAGAACACCAGATAACCCAGATCGTGATCGGCTCCAGCCAGAAGAGCCGCTGGCAGGAGCTAAGGGGCGGCGGCCCCATTTCGCGCCACGTGATCCGCAAGGCGGGCGACCTCGGCATCGATGTCCACGTCATCGCCCGCCGGGAGCTACCGGCGGGTTTCGAGCAGGGCCCTGAATTGCCGGACCAGGGCTGAGCAAGAATCCCCTGGGCCAAGATCCCCTGGGCCGGCGCGGCTAGTTGTTCCTCTCGGTATTGCGCTGGGTCATGCCGACGACCAGTGCTCGCCATACTGGGCGGCTTCGTCACCGGTCGACCGGCGCTCGGCCACGCCTCGAGGTTGAGCGCTGAGCGGCACGAAGGCGTGGGCTCGTCGATCTCGATGGCT
>PMWT01000063.1:23274-35649 GCA_003166025.1 Acidimicrobiaceae bacterium
CCGAACGCGGCGAGCCAACCGACGCTCACCTCCGTTCCATCGCCTGCAGGCCTGGCGGTGGCCGGCCGGTGCCGGGCAGGGGCCCCTCACCGCGAGGATGGGGGCAATGGAGATGGCCTATGGTCGACCGGGCGGTGGGCCAGGCCGGTGAGCTGGTCGTGAAGCTCTCGGTATGTCAGGTCCTCCTCGGGCTGCTCCTGGTCGGTGACGTCGTCGACCTGGAGGAGCCACTGCCTCCCGGGTAGCTCGGCAACGCTCACCTCGGCCCATGGCACGGCGCCATCAACCCAGCCGTAGCGCAGGAGCTGGCGCTCGTCCGCGGTCTTCGGCTTCATCGGGGCCCGCCCCGGTCTTCAACGGTCCCGGGCCGTCAGCGGGTGAGGGCTGCGGCCAGGTAGGCCAGGCTCACGCCAAGGGCAACGAGTGCCGGCGCCGCCTCCGGGAGGCCGTCCCCCGCCCGCCGGTGGACGGTGAGGGCGCCGAGCAGCAGCAGCGCCATACCCGACGCGGCGGCGACGCCCAGTGGGGCCCATGCCAGCCCGGCGAGGGCACCGGCAGCGGCAGCCACCTCGGCGGCGCCGATCAACCGGTACCGGGGCCAGGGGACCCCGAAATGGGACGCCGCGGCCAGCATCTTCGGGTGGCTCAGCAACTTGCCCAGGGCGGGGACGAGACAGGCAGCAGCGAGGACGAACGACAGGGCGGTGAACACAGGTGGCTCCTTCCGGGAGGCTTCGAGCCGGCGCTTGACAACCGGCCGATGCCAGTGAATAATCAAATTTGTAGTCTATCATCACTATTGTATGAGATCATCATCACTACCACCCCACACCCATTTGTTCCAAAGAAAGGAAAGGCCGTCATGCTCAAGTCACTCAGCACCTCGCTGGTCCTGCGGGGCCTGCTCGCCCTAGGCATCGGGGTCGTGGCCCTCGCCTGGCCGGGGGTCACCGTTCTCGCCCTCGTGGTCCTGTTCGCCGTCTACGCCTTCATCGCCGCCGGGCTGCAGGCGCTGCGGGCGTTCAGCAGCCGCACCGCCGGGCCGGTCTTCGGGCACCTGCTGCTCGGGCTGGTCGACATCGCCGCCGGCGTCGTCGCCCTGGCCTGGCCGGGGCCGACCGCCCTGGTCCTCGTGCTAATAGTCGCCAGCTGGGCGATCGTCACCGGCGCCCTCGAGTTCTTTGCCGCCTTCGGTAGAGGCGAAGACGCCGGAGGCCGCGCCATGCTCGTGCTCGGTGGCCTGGTGTCGATAGCTTTTGGGGCCGTCCTCTGCGCCCGCCCGGGCATGGGGGCCATCACTCTCGCCCTGTTGTTCGGCCTGTTCAACCTGATCTCGGGGAGCTGGATGCTCGTCCACGGCATCGAGCTCCGTCGGGCCAACGCGACGTTGCACTCCCTGGTGGCGCCGAATAAGAGGAAGGCAGCTGCCTGAGCGGACGGACCGCTGGAGAAGGACAGCCCGGCGGGCACCAGGCCGGTGCCCGCCGTTGTCCTTTTGGTAAGGGACTGCCTTTCTGTAAGATCTGATCAGTACTGATCAAGTCATCCTTGACAAGAGAGGAGGACAGTGAGCGCAGTTTCGGAACAGGGAGCGGTCCCGGCCAACCGGCTTGATCGCCGGAAGGCCCGCACGAGGCAGGCACTGGTCGACGCCGCCGTCCGGCTGATCGCCGAGGGCCGGGGACAACAGGCGAGCATCCAGGAGATCACCGACGCGGCGGACATCGGCTTCGGGTCCTTCTACAACCACTTCGAGAGCAAGGAGCAACTGTTCCAGACAGCGTCAGGAGAGGTGCTCGACCGCTGGGCGAAGATGATCGACGGCGCCTGCACTGACCGGCGCGACCCCGCCGAGGTCTTCGCTGTCTCCCTCCGGATCTCCGGCCGTCTCGCCTGGGCCCACCCCGAGATCGCCGGCTTCATCACGGGGGCCGGGTTGGAGCTCGTCGATGCACCCAGCGGCCTGGCACCTCACGCGCTTCGTGACATTCGCGCCGGCCAAGCCGCCGGCCGCTTCACCGTCCCCGACGCCGAGATCGCGCTGAGCGCCGTGGCGGGGGGGCTGCTCGGTCTGCTCCGTCTCCACCAGCGCCACCCCGGGCGGGTGACCGAAAGTTCCGTCGATGACCTCGCCGAAGCCTGCCTGCGCCTGCTCGGGCTCCGCGCCGCTGAAGCGCGTCGCATTGCTCAGCTCCCCCTCCCTCGCGCCGGCAGTTCGTGACTCACGTCCCCCACTGAGAGGGCCCGGGTTGGCTCTGCTAGATGTCCACGAATGGCAAGCCGCTGAGGCGGTACTGGCCACTTCGGTGCAGTTACTCATGGGGCCCCTTGCGTCTGGATGCCATCGTTGAGGCTGAGGCGGCGGTGCTGGAGGCAGAGGACGCTCGGCTGATCGCCTCAGACACCAACCAGGGCTTGGGCTCGCCCGGAAGAAACTGCATGTGCGAATGCAGCGTGATCAGCTTCGGTCTGGTCGGCGTAGCGCTCGGCGAAGCTGGAGACCGCCTGCTCAAAGGCGGCGGACTTACCTAGATAAGAGGCAATGGCGGTCCGCTCGCCGGTGCGAGCATGAGCCCTTGCCAGTGTCCAGCCGCACATGCGGCCATAGGTTGTCATGGCCTCCGGGGTCATGCTTGCGATCTCGACCGCGTACTTCCAGTCGCGCAGCTGGCGTACGTAGAAGTCTTTGGAGCCACCAGTGGGGGGCGTGGCCCGTACCCATCCCAGCAGGATGTCCCCCACGGCTTGCATGAGACGCTGGCCGACGACAACACGCTCCCCCTGGTTGTCGTACTCGCTCTCCCCCGCGTAATCGGCCAACACCGACCGCTGCGCCTCCTTGGCCTGGAGGAGCAGCGGGGCGAGCCCGTCGTCGGGTTCCATCAGCAGGGCCCATGTCTCGGTGCCGACACTGCCCACGCCCACCACTTTCCTGGCTAGTCGGCTGAGCTTGAACCGCTCCGCCAGCCGGCGCCGGTCGGCCGGCAGCGTCTTGGTGTACTCGAGGACCAGAGCATCGATGAAACGGTAGATTTCCTCGACGTCGATGTCCCCGGCGAGCTCCTCGATCGGCACGATCAGCGGAGGGTCACTGACTATCCGATGCTGCCCGTCGACGACTTTGGTCAGTTTCGCCACCGCCCGGGTACCGTCTCGGGCGCGGGCCTTGGCCAGGTGCGCCTCCGTTTGGCGCACAGCCTTCCTAGGCATTTCCGACCTCAGCTCGGCCAGGACGGCCTCGACGTCCAAGCGCGAGTACCACACGTCAAGGACCGGCATAGATGCGAACTCGCGCATCGCCGTCCGATAAGCAGCACCGGTGGCACGCGTCACCGCTCGGCGCACCTTGGCCGGGAAACCGTTTTCCCGGCCAGCAATGGCGAAACTGGTGACCAAGCGTTTGACATCCCACTCGAAGGGACCGGGCAGGGTCTCGTCGAAGTCGTTCAAGTCGAAGACCACCCGCCGCTCGGGCGAGCCGAAGACGCCGAAGTTAGATAGATGAGCGTCGCCGCAGAGCTGCACCACGAGCCCAGACGAAGGTGTACCGGCCAAATCGGCCGCCATCGGTAGGGCCGCGCCCCGGAAGTACGTGAGCGGCGAGACGAGCATGCGGCCGTGACGGACCGGAACCAAGTCGGCTACCCGCGACCCAGCCTGGCCAAGAATAAGCCCGATCGGGTCCCTCGACGCAGACCGAGAGAACTCGCCATGGGACTCCAGCGGTGCCCGCAATCGGGCCGCCTTTCCGGCAGCAACGAGAGCCTCACCGGGAGCGAGCGCGAAAGCGGACGTCATCGGCCGGGGGAATTCCGTGCGCTGATACCAACAGCGTGGTGCCCAGTCATCCGCCTCGGTTCTTTCCGCGGTGCGCCTGGTCGTTCGTCCGGGCCCGCAGAGCCGACGGCAGGGACTCGAACACGAGCGGCGGTCCAAGGGTGACGGCTTCACCGTCCAAGCCGACATCGACGGGCCCCCCAGAGCTCACTCGGAACTCGGGGGTGGTCCATTCACATACTGGCCGAGACGGCGGCGGGGCCAGGTGCACCGCCACCACCCCGAGCGTGCCTTTGTCGATCCTGCCTCGTGCCCTCCGTGCTCCAAGCGGGTTGAGCTCGTAGCGGTTGTTGGACACCAGGAGCAGTTGGGCGCCGAGATGCTCAGAGCCCTCGGCATCGGTAAACCGGAGGTCGAACGGCTCCGCCCGTGGCCCGAGCAGCTCGGGCAGCATTTCGATCACCGTCCTGAGCTTGGCGTCCCGATATTGGCGCGACTGGACGATGCTCCCGTACAGGCCCATCGAGGCGTTGTTCACAAACACGCGCCCGTTGACCCGGGCGAGGTCGACCCGACGCTCTTGCCCGCCGAAGAAGGCAGGCAGGGCCCCGACGACATCGTCCGGGTCGGCTCCTAGGTCGAGAGCGAAGTGGTTGCGGGTGCCGGCCGGGACCACAACGTAAGGGAGGTCGTGTTCTGCCGCCACAGCTGCTGCCGCCGCCTGCGAACCATCGCCGCCGGCCATGCCGATAACGTCTGCACCACGGAGCACGGCTGCGGTGGCTACCGCGGCGATGTCGTCGCCGGGCCCTAGGGGGAGCGGTTCGATGCCCCAGGCACGGCACCGACCTACCAGGTCGTGGTGCTGTGCCTTGCCTCCGCCGGATCTTGGGTTCACCAGCAGGACAGGGGCCTTCGGTGGAGAGATCATTGCCAGATCACCTGACCGGCTGCGTGCAGAGTACTCATGCTCATGCTCTTTTCCGTTACCGCCTAAGCGTCACCGTGAGGCGCCACCACAAGCCGGTCGACCACGTGGGAGACGCCCGGCGCGTTCCAGGCGACGTCTTCAGCCTCCCGCAAGGCGGCCCAGGAGCCTACTCTGCCATCGAGGAAGACGGTCCGGTCCTGGCCGGAAACCTCTATGTGCGCACCGAGGCGGATCCCTTTGTGTCGTAAGGCCCCCTCGATGCGGGCGGCAACGTCCCCGGGGATGGGGTCACTGACGATAATGATGTTGTCGACGACCCCCTTGACGCCGTCGACCGTGGCCACGGCACGCTTGGCCGCGGCGGCTTGAAAGCGATGGTGGGCCGTACCAAGAAGGGTCACCAGCCCGTCCTCGACTGAGACCGAGACCGACCCGGTCGGGACGTGGCTCTCGCGGTCGAGGGCGCGGAGGCAACTGGCCCGGACCATGCGGTCCTCGATAGCCCCGGCGACCGGCCCTACCCATAACCGGTCGTCCACGCCCGTTACGCCGGGGACGCTCCAAGTGTCCTGTGCTGCCCTGGCCGACTCCTCGAAGCTGCCCACGGCACCGCTCAGGCTCACGAGCCCGGCGCGCACCTTGACCAGTACCCGGCCGTCGTCGAGCAGCCGGTCCGACGAAAGCATTTCTCTGACGTCGTATTCCAAAAGGCCGTCTGGCTTGTGCACTGTCATCCTTTCTGATCTGTGGCGACCGACAGCCGGTCCACGACCTCTTTCACGCCTGGTGCGGCAAAGGCGGCCCTCTCGGCAACTTGACGCGCCTTCCACGACCTAACCGTGCCGTCCAGGGACACCGTGTGACCTTCGTTCGTCACCTGGAGCGGGGACCCGTCGACTACGGCCTGACGTCGCAAAGCCTTGTGGATCTGGTGGGCCACATCGCTCGGCACCGGGTCGTCGGTCACGGCGACACTGTTGGTGAGGCCGAGGATGCCCTCAACCGTGCGCACTGCCCGTTCAGCGGCTATTCGCTGGTGCCGCCGGCGGACCTCGCCCGAGAGGGTGGCGCGACCAGCTTTCACACTGACCTTCACTGCTCCGTCGGGGACGAGCCCCTCGGCTCGGAGGGCGCGTCGGCAGGCTCCCGCAAGCTCGTCGTCCGCTGCCGGTTCGGCAGCCGCGCCGACAAGCAACTCGTCGTCGACGTCCCTGACCCCGCCCTTGGCCCAGGTGTCGTCCACTGCGACCCTCTTTTGCTCATAACTGGGCACCCAGCCGCTCAGCGTGACCCGCCCGTTTTGGGCTCTCACGACAACGCGCCTATCGTCCAGGTGAAGGTCCCAGAGGAGTTCTTCTCGAACTGCAGCCTCGAGAAGCTTGTCTGGCTTGTGCATTTTCGCTCCTTTCCACTGTTTGGCCGGCCAAGGTGCCGTGCTTGCTGGGGCGACCACGACGGCCCGCGTCTCGTCGGGCTCGTGGTGGCCGGTGCCACTGTGCTTTGCCCACGGTCCCGGCGGGTGCGAGCTCGCCGCGTCATCGGCTGTCACCAAGTGTCGCGGGGAGGTGGGGACATGGCCACGAGGCGGGCCGCTTCGGGGCCCGGGAGACCGAGGAGCCGCAGCAGCGCCTCGCTGAGGCGGTCGACGGTGGTCTCGTCGATGCGCCCGGGGTGGCGCTGGTGCACCCACAACAGCCCGAGGAGGCCTCCTGCCACGGCGCTCAGGGCGATGTCGGCATCGGGGAAACTGAAACGGCTGGCCGCCTGGCCGGTCCGTATGTCCCGCAGAGCGCGCGGCGCGAGGCCGCTCGGGGTGTCCAGGGCGCCCAGGCCGGCGCCGGTTAGGAACCGGGCGATGTCGGGGTGGCTCCAGGCGAGCCGCCCTGAGAGCCGCAGGCCCACGGCCAAGCGCTCGGCGGGGTCGGCGATGCCCGCGCTGGCGTCGTCGGCCATCTGCCCCCAGCGTTCCAGCACCTGCCCCGACGCCGCCTGGAACAACTGTCCTTTGCTCTCGAAATGGTTGTAGAACGACCCGAAGCCGATGTCGGCCTCTTCGGTGATCTCCTGGATGCTCGCCCGCTCCCCGCGGCCCTCGGCGATGAGCCGCACCGCTGCGTCGATGAGGGCCTGGTGGGTGCGGGCCTTGCGCCGGTCCAGCCGTGACGCCCTCGGCGCGCCAGCTGCCATCGCTGCCTCTGCCATCACTTGCTCCTCCTTTGCCCACTGCCGTGGCAAGCCCCGGGCCGCACCGGTTGACTTGGCAGTGGGGCGTTCTTAGCATGATGATACATCAATACTGATGATCTGTGACAGAAAACTGCCGGGCTCGAGAACGAGCTCTCGTCTGCCATGTCCGTTGGTCCCCGTACTCACGGTTACTTCGCTGAGGACGTCGCCAATTGGGCGGCGGCGACCGTGGCTGGGACCCTCTGGCGAGCGACACCTGCGGCGGCGTAAGCCTCGTATTCGTCCAGGGTTTCCTGCTCTAAGAGGGTGTGTGCCAGCCGCTCGAGCCGGTCCCGGTTGTCTCTGAGGGTCGCCATCGCCTGCCCGTAACATTCCTCAACGATCCGGCGGGCCTCCGCATCGACCAGCTCTTTGGTGGCGGGCGCCACGCCGTCCATGCCCAAGAAAGTTTCCTGGCCCGGCGGGGGGAGCACCGAAACGGGCCCGATGGCTGGCGACATCCCCCAGCGGCCCACCATTTGGCGGGCGATCTGGCTGGCGTGTTCCAGGTCGCTTTCGGCACCCGTGGTCACGTCGCCGTAGACGACCTCTTCGGCCGCCCGCCCGCCTAGTGCACCGGCGATGCGGCCCCGCAGGTACTGGGCCGAGTAGCTGTAGCGGTCGGCCTGGGGGGCCTGGAAGGTGACGCCCAGAGCTTGGCCCCTGGGGATGATGGAGATCTTGCGCACCGGGTCGGCGCCGGGGGTCAGCATGCCGAGCAGGGCGTGGCCTGACTCGTGGAAGGCCGTGCGCTCCCGCTCCTCGGCCGAGAGCACGATCCCTCGGACCGTGCCCAGGAGGATCTTCTCCAGCGAGCCGGTGAAGTCGGCCATCGTGACCTGGCTATGGCCTTGGCGGCCGGCCGCCAGGGCGGCCTCGTTGACCAGGTTCTTCAGGTCGGCCCCGACCATACCCGGGGTCGAGGCGGCTAGGGCGTCCAGGTCGACGCCGGGCGCCAGGGGGACGCCCCGCGTATGGACAGAAAGGATCTGGCGCCGCCCGGGCTGGTCCGGCGGGGACACGGCCACCCGCCGGTCGAAGCGGCCCGGGCGCAGCAGGGCCGAGTCGAGGATCTCGGGCCGGTTGGTGGCGGCCAGGACTACGACGCCTTCACTGCCGGTGAAGCCGTCCATCTCGGTGAGGATTTGGTTGAGGGTCTGCTCGCGCTCGTCGTAGCCACCGGTCGACCCGGCGCCACCCCGGGCTCGGCCGATGGCGTCCAGCTCGTCGATGAAGATGATGGAAGGGGCGACCTGCTTGGCCTGGTTGAACAGGTCACGCACCCGGCTCGCCCCTACCCCGACGATCATCTCGATGAACTCCGACGCCGCGATGGAGAAGAACGGCACGTCCGCCTCGCCGGCGACCGCTCTGGCCAAGAGCGTCTTGCCGGTGCCCGGCGGGCCGGACAGCAGCACGCCGTGGGGGATCTGCGCCCCCAGCTGGCGGTAGCGGCCCGGGTCCCGCAGGAAGTCCACGATCTCGGTCACCTCGGCCTTGACGTCCTCGATGCCGGCTACATCGGCGAACGTGGTCCGGTTGGCGGCCAAGGGGTCGTAGCGATGGGCCCGGGACTGGCCGAAGCCGCCCATGGCGCCGAGCCCGCCCAGCCGGCCGCTGCGCCCCAACCGCGCGAACAGCCCGCCGAGCAACAAGGCCGGGCCGAACCAGAGCAGAAGGTCCTCCCACAACGGGGTGCCCTGGCTCGGCGGCTCGGCGTTCACAGTGACGCCGCTGGCCTGCAGCCGCTGGAAGAGGTGGTCGTCGGCGAAGGAGGGGCGCTGCGTCGTGAACTGCAGCACGGGCCCGGCGCCCGTCGCCCCAGGCGGGTAGGTCACCTGGTGCTTGAAGGTCCCCTGGACGGTGTCGCCGGTCGCGGTGACCAAGCCGACGTTGTGCGAGCTCACTTGGGTGAGGAAGAACGTGTAGGACACCGTGGTGCGCGTTGCCGGGCCGAACAGGAGCGCTGACAGGGCCCAGTTGACGAGCAGTAGCGCTGCCAGTACCAACCAGAAACGGGACCAGTCCGTGCGCCCACCCCCCTTGTCCCGCTCCTTGTCCGGCACGCCCTCCACCCGCCAGGGAGGCGGCGTCACCTGGTTGCCACGCTGGCGCCAGCGCGCTCTCGCGGGCTGGGAGCCTGACGGGCTGCTGGCCCCCGTTTCGGCCCGGGCCTCGGGCGGCGCCTGGTCAACCGATGTTCGCTGGTCGGCAGGGAGGGCGCCTTCTCTCGGCGAGGCATCAGCCGTTGTGGTGCTTTCCATCAGGGTCGGCTCCTTCTCGTGGTACCGCTACTGTGATAAGGACTCATTAGTGTAAGACTCTATCAGTTCTGATGGAAAGATGTCAACACCCGCCCGGGAGCCTGCGGGCAGGCGGCGGCCAGCGTCGTTCGGCCGCAACTAACCGGGCGCCCGACGCCAAGTGGCGTAGTCGCCGGAAGAGGGCTGGAGCCACCGTGCCGGGCGGCCGGCCAGGGCCACGGCCCTCCCCGCGCAGGGTGTGGGCTCGTCCCCGCGACGTCCTTGAGGACGTGCTGACCGAGACCCCCGAAAGGCGGACGCGGAGGGTCCGTCGGAACGGACCGGCGGGCCGAGCGAGCGCGCTTACGGCTCACCACGCTCACCTAAACCGTCCGCCATAGCTGCGTCGACTTCGCCCTCCCGTACGTTCGCGAGTACCCGTGCGCCCACGCCCCCTCGGAGATGTAAGCAAGGCAACGCCCTTTGGGGGAGCCAAATGGGGAGCCACGCACGGCGAACACAGGTGAACTGGTGCGAACGCCCATGAACAAGGAACCCCGTAACTGCGGGACGTTTTGAACACGGATGAACGCCGGCGAACGCCGGACGCAGACTCCGCAGGTTCTGGGTCGAATCGGGTGGGCGCGTCCGAGACCATATGACCTCCACGCAACTTGTCGAAGCGGTTGACGAGACAGCTATGGATGGCTACCTACGCGCCTCTGCACGGCCTGGCCAGCCGACGAACTCAACCCCTCCATAGCGAGCGTGCGTTGGGAACGGGGGTGGGGGGCAGGCGGCCCTCTCAGCTCACGGAACAACATGGATGTCGTCTGGGTGACGTGGTGGACCTGCCCTTTGGGCTCATCGTGATCGAGAGGCGCGGGACGGTCCCGGTGACAACGGGGCTCCCAGCCGGGCCAAGAGGGGCGCTCGGGACGGAGAAATTGACCCGCCATCTCGGTCAACACCAAGGACGAGGAAGAAGTTAAGACCCTATGCGGGTGGTCTGCTGTTCCAGGTAACGGAAGTCGATGCCATGTTCCTCGCCTGCCGGACGATGAAGGTCAGAGAAGACCTCCGGCCGAGCAGTTCTGCTCGCAGGATGGACGCTTGTGGTATTCCGGGGTCCTGTAGGAGGCGTCAAACGACTCAAGGAATTGTTCGTAGGGTTCAAGATATCGCCATCGAGGTGTGGTCCGAATCCAGCTAAAGAAGGATGACTTCACGGAGCCGTTGCCGGTCTTGGGAATCTCTCGGCCGGTCTCCATGTAATAGACGAGCGACATGAGGCGTTCCCAAAGTATACGAGACTTTCCGATGAGAGCTCTGGCGGTGAGTTCGGACACCTTTACCGACCTCTTGTTCTGCAGGAAGTGAGCTCCGAGCAGCCTGCGCTTGTCGCCCGTGAAGGGCCCGTCGACGAGCTGCTGGAGCTGTGAGCTGGGTGTCAGAATTGTCCGAGGCGTCGCATGGAGCGGGGTCGGCCGTCGGGGTCGTAGATGACGCGGTAGAGCGGGGTGGCCCAGGCGCTGGTGAGCGGCGACAGTCTTGGGGTGTGGTAGCGGCGAAGCCGACCGGGGGGGCGGGGACCGACTCGTCCGGTGGCGTGCCAGCGGTCGAGGTTGGCGGCGGTGGCGGCGAAGGCCTGGTAGGCGGCGTGAGGTTCCACGAGGTCTTGGTCGTCGCCGTCTGATCGGTCGAGGTGTTCGCGAAACAGCAGGAGCCGCAGTTGCTGCGCGTAGGACCGGCTGGGGGACCGCTCGCTCTGGGTCGGCCTACCCTCCACGGGTTGGTCGACGACGGCGCAGGAGAGCTCGGAGTCGTGGGTCCAGGAGCGGCGGTTGAGGTTGTCGGAGCCGACGCTGGCCCACGTGTCGTCGATTACGCAGACCTTGGCGTGGACGTACACGGGTGTGCCCTGGTGGTTCTCGAGGCCATACACCGAGACTCGGTTGCCGCCGGCCCGGCCCGCTGCAGCATGGACAGCGACTGGCTACGGCCGACGAGGTTCGGAGGCTGCGCGAACCGGCCGCCTTGGTCGGGGTGCAGGGGGATAACGGCGATGAGCAACAGGTCGGGCTGTGCCTGTAACGCCGTGCAGAACCGGGCGGCCACGTCGCGTGACCACAGGTACTGGTCTTCGAGATAGACAAGGTGCCGGGCCCGAGAGATCGCTTTGTCGACGCCGCGAGCAACGCTTCGCTCCCCCGCAGGGGCGAAGGGGTAGCCGCGGCGTCGGGGGGGATAGGTTCGCAGCAACTGAACGGCGCCTCGGCCCCGGGGGGCCGGGTCTGGCAGCTGGTCGGGGAGCCCGCTGGCCTTCGTGTCGACACGTTGGAGCCGGTCTCGGAGGCGGTGCAGGGGATTGCGGGAAAGAGGTGACGGGTCGTGCCATCGCTCGCGGAACACCGTCTCGACGTCACCGACGGCCGGCCCGCGTATCGCCACTTGAATGTCGTGCCATGGCGGTCGTTCGCTGTAGACCGCGGCCATGGGCTGTGGTTGGTGGTCCCCCAAGTGTTCAGGATCGTCGCGCCGGCTATGGCACAGATCGATGCCACCCACGTAGGCGACGTCGAGCTCGGGTCGGCCGGGGTGACGAAGGACCACGAACTTCTGGTGATGCGACCCGCCGGGCCGGCCCCGCATGTCGAGCAAGCGGATCCCTCCCGCCGCGTTGATGTCCTCGCCGAGGTGGCGGTTTTCCCGTTCCGAGAACCGCAGCCGGTCGAGATGCGAACGCCACACCAAACCCCGGACGACCACCCTTGCTGCGGCCGCGTCGCAGAGCACCCGCGACACTTCGGTCCCGGCACCGTCGAGCAGCTCATCAGGATCGCCGCGCCAGTCCGTGAACAGCAACAAGTCGCCGGGCTGTAGGGAACGTACCGACACCAGCAGCTCGGAGAAATAGCTGGCCCCGTGCACCAGCGGCCGCACCTCGTTCCCAGCCGTCCACGCCTCGCCCGACGGGTGCCGGCGATCCAGCACCGTGGCCGAGTTCCCCCTCTCCTCGGCCGTGAGGAACCAATCCGAAAGGTTCATGACCTCTGTCTACAACCGCCGGCCCACCTCCGGTGGCTTGGGACCAGGTACGGGCCCGGTCCTCGTCCCGGCGACCGTTCCCACGATGACGTACGTCCGATCATCATCAGGCTGCATCAGCACAAAGCCCTAGCCTCGCTGTTTCACGCA
>PMWT01000157.1 GCA_003166025.1 Acidimicrobiaceae bacterium
CTGGGAGTTGGCGGTCTTGGTCGCGCCCAGGGCGGCCCTGTCCGAGTTGCTGCTCTGCTGTACCTGGGTAAGGCCCTCGGAGTTGGCGGTGTTGGCGAGGGCCAGGCTGGCCTCGTCTGCGCTGACCGCCTCCTCGGCCTGGGACAGGCTCTCGGCGTTGGAAGCTCCCGTGGACTGGAGAGCGACTTCGTCGGCGGAGAGTGCCTGGTGAGCACTGGCGACCAGCGACTCGGCCTGCTGGACCGTGGAGGTGGCAGTTCCGGCCGGGAGGACGACGTTGGCCGTCGTACTGCTGTTGTTGGTGCTGGCAAAAGTTAGGGTGCCTTGAACCTCAGTTTGCGACTGGAGCGGCTCGTGCTCGACGGTGGTGTACGAGATCGGGTAGGCGTTGTCGGTCACGCCGTTGTTGGAGCTGGACGGGCTGGAAAACGGGCCCGTCACCGCTACGACGGCTCCCGCCCCAGCCACTAACGCAACTACCACGCCGCCGATGAGCCAACGGCGGCGCCGTTGCCGCCCGCCGGGCCCAGGCCCATCAGGGGGGCCGCCGGGACCGGCTGCTTGCCAGCCCAGGGCGGGGGCCCCGGTTGTGCCCGGTTGGGTGCTACTCATTCGTTGGTGGACCTCCGTTGACTGACAACTGCCGTCGGCTTCATTGGCCCTCAGAGGAAGCACTGTAAGGAAGGCCGTTGGGGATCAGCTTCTGGCATATCTCCCGGGCCGCCTCGAACTGAGTGGAGTTTGCGTTCATGCCCTGGGGCAAGGGGAAACGGATGCCACCGCCTGAGAAGTCGGGGTCGGGGAAGCCGTTGATGCCGTGGGCCCGCATGCACTGGGCCGCTTTCAAGTAGTCCGCCTGTTGAGCCGTGGTGAAGTTCTGGGCCGTGGGCCGGACCGGCAGCAGGTGCTGGCACGCCGCTTGCGCCGTCTTGAAGTCCGGCGAGCCGGCGATGGTCGGGTTTATCTGGAGCCCCACGCTGTTGGCAGAGATGACCGGGTTGGGGAAGTCGGCCACGCCGTGGGCGCGCATACACGAGGAGTACTTCATGAGGTCCCCGCCGATTTTGGTCGGGCCCCTACCCGGCCCCGGCCCGGCACCCAGCGCGCTGCCCGCCGTGCTGGTCGTGGTGCCCAGGTGGGCCACCGCGTTCGCGGACCCGTGGGAGCCCCCGCCACCGCAGGCGGCGGCAACGAGAGCGAGACCACACACAACCAAGGTGCCGAGCCCGGCGCGCCAAGCGCGCCCGTGGGGATTTCCTATGGCAAGAGCTCGGGAGTAACCGATGGAAATATTATCTCTGCTCTTCGATAAGGGAGGAATAGGGGAACACCCTGGCCCGGCCCGGAGAACACCGTTGAGTTCTAAGGGACTTTCTTGGGAGCGGTACCTCGTATGGCTCCGCCTTGCGTGCCGCAGGGCCACGGGGCGCTTGGTGGCCATTCAGGCGGCCGACTTCGCCGGACCAGCACCAAAAGGCCCGCCCATGATGCCCTGGCACGCCTTTTGAGCCGCCTGGAACTGGGGGTTTTGCGGGTTGAGGTCGCCGCCGGGACCGGCGTGGAGACTGATCCTGATCCCGCCTCCGGGTTGGGACTGGGGGTCGGGGAAATCGGAGATGCCATGGGAACGCATGCACTGCGAGTAGTCGAGCGCCTGCGCCAGGGCTTTCGCCTGCTGAGCCGCCGAGGGTTGGCCGCCGTTGGGCAAGAGGTGCCGGCAGTCCTTGTCGGCGGCTTGGAAACTAGCCGAGCCCGGGTCTATACCGTTGCCTTGTATCACCCCCTGGCCGTTGGGGTCGGGGAAGTTCGCCACCCCATGGGAACGCATGCACTGCGCGTAGGCCAGCATCTGGGCCTCGTTGCCGCCGCTCATGGCGAAACTTCGGCCCTGTCCTGAGCTGCCACCCGACGCCGAGCTACTGCCCGCTTGGGGACCGCCGCCGGTTTGAGGACCGCCGCCGGTTTGAGGACCGCTGTCCGCTTGCGGGACGGTGCTCGCCGGTGAGCCGCCGCCTCGTGAGCTCGCCGCTTGGGTCGTCGTGGTGGCGAGGTGAGCGACGGCCGAGCTGCTGGGACTGCTTCCGCAAGCGGTAACGAGCAGGGCACCTGCTACCAATAAGGTGGTGAAAGCGGCCCCGCGTGGTCCCAGCGCGACCGGTCGCTTTGGCAGTGTGGTCATCAGCCTCGTTATACGTGGAGCGCGGTAACACGAACGTAACAGGCCCTGTTGATTTGCTGTTATCCGCTCCTGGCCGCTTGTGACCAGAGAAGGGCCTCTACGGGGCGCCGTTCTGACCTCGGGAGCCTGGGGAGACGATCGGTGCGCTACAACCACCGGCTCCGGGTCTGCTCCGCCCGGGTGCGGCGCTCAGCCACCGCCGCGCGCCCGTGCACCCCCGTCGGTTATCATCCTGGATAACCATCCCGTCTACGACTATGCGGGACGCCCATCCCGTTTGTCAAGAGGGCGGCAGGAGATCTGGTCCATGGCCGATAAAAAGACCCCGGCCCACCCCACGACGATGACTGACATGCTCGGCGAACGCCCGGGCCAGGGTCGTGCCATGCGTGCCGACGGCCGCCGGAACCGTGAACGGGTGACCGAGGTCGCCTTTGACACGTTCGCCAGGGAGGGGCTCTCGGTCTCCGTTCACGAGATCGCCAGGCGGGCGGGCGTGGGCACCGGCACGGTGAGCCGGCACTTCCCGACAAAAGAGTTGCTGTTCGAAGCTGCGTTCATGAGCCGGGTCGAACGGCTCGACGGCATCGGGCAGTCGTTGCTCGCTTCCAGCGGCCCTGAGGAGGCGTTCTTCGCCTACTTCGCTGAGATCGTGACTGAGGGCACCACCAACAAGGGGCTTGCCGAAGCGCTCACCGGCGCCGGCTACGACCTCGGCGCCGCGTGCTCCCAGGGCAGGCACGACATCATGGACGTCATGGGGCAGCTGCTCGCCCGAGCCCAAAAGGCCGGCGCCGTACACGATGACGTCGAGGCCGATGACGTAAATGCCGTCATCACTGGCTGTGCCGCCCGGGACGCCGTGGCCCTAGGCCGCATGATCTCCACAGCCCGGACCGGGCTAGAGGCAACACATTCCCGTTGAGGTACGGGTGCGCGACGCGCCTGTTCGGACGGCGGTGGGCCATGAGCTGTCGGTCGACTGGGCAAAATGGGAGTGCCACCGGGTGTGGCCCGGTCATGGGGCCGCTGTAGGGCTACACCGGGTACACCGGTAACACCGTCCCAACAGGCGCTGTTATCCCGCTGTTACCACCGATCGACGAGGCTAATGGGCACAAGAGCAACAACCAAAAGAGAGAGGTAGCCGTGGCTTTACGTTCACGGGTGCACTGGCCACGGCGTACTGTCCGCCTGCGGCTTACGGCCCTTTACGGCGGCCTCTTCCTGGCGTCCGGCGCCGGCCTGCTCGCTATAACTTACGCGCTCGTGGCCGGCCAGCCCATGCGGGCTTTTTTTCAGGTGGCGGGGACCGTCAGGGGAAGTGTGACGCTCCTACCGGCGAAGGCAAGGGTGCTCGTCCCGCCCCCTGCCCCCGGGGGGGTGTTCATCACTCGCTCGGCAAGCGGTGGACCGACGCCACCGCAACTGCCGTCCGCGGTCCGGGCCCTTCTCCGCAACGCGTTGCCGGGCAACGTCAACTTCCTGGCCTTTCAGGCCACCCTACCAACCCCGGGCGAACTGCACCGCCTGCTGATCGAGTCCGGCATCGCCCTCGCCCTAATGGCGGTAGTTTCCATCGGGCTGGGCTGGTTGGTCGCCGGCCGGGTACTGCGCCCGCTGCGGGCCATGACCGTCACGGCCCGTCAAATCTCCGAGGAAAGCCTTGACGAGCGGCTCGCCGTACACGGTCCGGCCGATGAACTGAAGGACCTGGGCGACACCATCGATGGCCTGCTGGCCAGACTGGAGACGGCTTTCGAGGCACAGCGCCGGTTTGTGGCCAACGCCTCTCACGAACTGCGGACACCCCTGGCCATGATGCGTACGTCTTTGGACGTCGCCTTGGGCAAACCCTCTCCAGTCCCTGCGGAAGTGACGGTCCTGGCGGGGAAACTAGGAGAAGGCTTGGACCAGGCCGACAAGCTGCTTGAAGGTTTGTTGCTCCTGGCCCGCGCCCAGCAGGGTGGGGTCGGTGAGATCACCGAGGTTTCATTGCGTAGCCTTGTGGCCGAGGCCCTCGATGCCGATCGCGCCGAGATAGTGAGGCGGGCGCTTGTCGTTGACGACGGTACTGTCGAAGGCGACGTGACCGGGAACGAGACATTGCTCGCCCGGCTCGTCGCCAATGTGGTCGACAACGCCGTCCGCCATAATGTCCCCGGCGGCCGTGTCCATATCTCCAGCGGTTCTCGCGGTGCCCGAGCGCGCCTCGTCGTCGAAAGCGACGGAGCGGTTATCCCTCAAGAAGAAGCGCAACATTTGGGCGAGCCCTTTTACCGGTTAGGTGCCGAGCGGGTGGCGAATAATGACGGGACGGGCCTGGGCCTTTCGATTGTCAGGGCCATCGCCAATGGGCACAGTGGCAGCCTGCAATTACAGGCGCGCCCCGAGGGGGGCCTACGAGTCGTGGTCGAGCTCCCCGCGGCACCTGTGCGGGTATGAGGGTCCTTGTCGTCGAAGACGTGCGGCGCCTGGCAGACGATATTGCCGAGGGGCTGCGGGACCAGGGCATAGCGGCGGACGTGGCCTATGACGGGCTGGACGCCGCCAGCAAGGTCAACATCAACGATTACGACGTCGTGGTGCTGGACAGAGACCTCCCCGGCCTGCCCGGGGATGTGCTGTGCCGCATGATTACCGAAGGGGACCGCCCCGCCATGGTGCTCATGCTCACCGCCTCAGGCACGCCGGGGGACCGCGTCTCGGGATTGCGCCTCGGGGCCGATGACTATTTGAGCAAGCCGTTCCACTTCCCCGAGCTGGTCCTGAGGGTGCGTGCCCTGGCTCGGCGAAAACCGACAGCGCAGCCCCGTGTCCTGCGAGCGGGTGGCCTGGTGCTCGACCCCCTGAACCGCACAGTTGTGCGCGACGACCGCCAGCTCGAGCTTTCAGTCAAGGAACTGGCGCTGCTGGAGGCGCTCATGAAGGCGAGCCCGGTGTTCCTCAGTGCCGAGGACCTCCTGGAACAGGTATGGGACGAGAACGCCGACCCGTTTACCAAGACTGTGCAGGTCACCATAGGAAGGCTCCGCCGCAAGCTGGGCGACCCCCCCGTGATCGAGACCGTGCCCGGTGCCGGCTACCGTTTGCGCTGAGGGACGGCTCACCGTCCCCGGGTCGGGGGCAAGAGCCAACTTCTCAACAGGGGCACCTGGCCTGCCGCGTCACCAAGAGCCGGGGATTACCGCCGCTTGGTGAGGACATAAGGTCTGCCGAGTCACGGCAGGCGGGGCTGTCTTCCCGGCGGGCCGGGCTGAGAGGCTGCCCGAGTAGGCGTTAGAGGGCTCGGTGCTGGGCCGGGGCGTGGCGCC
>PMWT01000151.1 GCA_003166025.1 Acidimicrobiaceae bacterium
CTTCCACCTGCCGGTGAGATCGTTGGGTTACTCGCTGGTCATGGGCTACAAGGCCACCCAGCTCGGGCGCCAGGCCAATAGCGCCGGGGCGGTCATGGTCGACGGGGCCTTTTACTGCCCGGCCATGCCCGAGGCCCTGGTGATGTCCAGCGCCGAGCACCGGGCGGGGACGACCGACGACGCCACTTACAAAGCGCGCCTGGCCGCCCGGTCCGCCTGGCGCCTGGTGCGAAAACAGGGCCCTGACCAAGATGGCTACGAACGGCTGGCCTGCCCGGCCCAGGGGGACCACCCCCACCTGTGCTGCCCACTACGGCAACCGGCCAAAGCCCTGGGCCAGGTGCCGGTCCTTGGCCCACCCGTCCCGCCGCCCAAGCTGTGCACCCAGTCGGCTATGCCACCTACCGCAACACCATCGAGGGCGCCAACGGCTACCTAAAAGACACCGCCCATGAGGCCCTGGCTTGTCCCGGGCGCCGCCGGGTGCGGGGCATCGCCGCCCAGAGCCTGTTCGTGGCGGTCCTGCTAATGGCGGGCAACTTCAGGAGGACCGCCGCCTTCCGCCAGATGGTGGCCGACGGCTCTACGGCCCAGGTGGCCGAGCGGGCCCGGCGCCGACGGGTGAGCCTCAACGACTACCGGCCCCGGGCCTGAAAAGCCCGTTCTAGTGGCGTCACCGGCGGGCGACCCCTAACCGGACGCGCCCACTCTCGCTCGGGCCTCCCGGCTGCGGCCTCGCTTTTGCTCATCGACGCCCGAAAGACGGGTAACGGTCACCGCCAGGGCCCATACTCGTGATGAGCCCTCACGGTGCCGCCGTTTTGTCGCTGTGAGCTGGTTAGTTTTGTCACTAACCCCTGGTGCCCTCGGTGGGATTCGAACCCACGCCACCGGCTCCGGAGGCCGGTGCTCTATCCCCTGAGCTACGAGGGCCCGTCGGTCCAGCATAGTGGTGCGCCGCGCCCACGCCTTCCGGCCTGCCACCATTGGTCAGGTGATACCTGACCCTCTCTCTGCTGACTGTAGTCCCGGGCCTTTGCCGGCCGGCGTGGTCACGGCCGGTCGTCACGGCCCCTTACCCTCTCACCTTTTGCCCGAGACGGCTGAGGTGGATGGCCTAGGACGGCTCCGCATCGGGGGCCTGGACGTCCTCGACCTGGCAGAAGAGCTAGGGACGCCGGTGTTCATCTACGACGAGGAGCATCTCCGCCGTCGCTGCCGGGAGTCCAGGCAGGCTTTCGGTCCCCGGGTGGCCTACGCCTCTAAGGCCTTCCTATGCAGGGCGATGGCCGCTCTGGCCCATGAGGAGGGCTGTTGCGTCGACGTCTCGACGGGCGGCGAGCTCGCGGTGGCCCTCGCCGCCGGCGTTCCGGCAGAGCGCCTGGTCCTGCACGGTAACAACAAGTCCGTGGCCGAACTGGAGGCGGCGCTGGAGGCGGGCGTGGGACGGATAGTGGTGGACTCGTTCGATGAGATCGACCGCCTGAGCGTGCTCAGCGGGCGGAGGAACGGGGCCGGGCGCCGCCCCAGGGTGCTCGTGCGCGTCACCCCGGGCGTCGAGGCCCACACCCACGAGTACGTGATGACGGGCCAGGACGACTCCAAGTTCGGCTTCGGCCTGGCCTCGGGGGACGCGTCGAGGGCGGTGGAGCGGCTACGCCACCTGAGTTCGGGCGTACAGCTTGTGGGCGTGCATGCTCACATCGGGTCGCAGATTTTCGCTCTGGAGGCCTACGAGCGCGCGCTGTCCGTACTGGTCCCATTTTTCAACCAGCTCGAGCTCGAAGAACTGTGCATCGGCGGCGGCCTGGGCGTGGCCTACGTGACGGGCGAGACGGCTCCGTCGATTACCGAGTGGGCCCAAGTCCTGCGCCAGGCTGCCGGCGCCGCCGGCATCGCCGACCTGAACGTACTCAGCGCCGAGCCCGGACGGTCCATCGTGGCCACCGCAGGGCTCACGTGCTACACCGCCGGGACGATTAAGCACCTGCCCGGTCTGCGGACCTATGTCAGCGTCGACGGCGGGATGAGCGACAACCCGCGCCCGGTACTGTACGGCTCTGGCTACGAGGCTTTCCTGCCCAGGGAGGTCACGGCTCCCCGGCCCCGGGTGGTAACCGTGGTGGGCAAGCACTGCGAGTCGGGCGATGTCCTGGTCCGGGACGCTTGCGTGCCCGAGGACCTGAGCGTGGGCGACGTCCTCGCTACGCCCGTCACCGGTGCTTACGGGCATTCCATGGCGTCGAACTACAACAAGGTCCCCCGCCCGCCGGTTGTCTTCGTGAAAGACGGCCGCCGTCGCGTGGTCGTCCGGCGGGAGACCTACTCCGACCTCCTGGCGCTGGAGGCGTGAGCCGCCTCGCTCCCGCCCTTCCTGGCCAAGGGACCGCCCCCGTGGCTAGCCTGCTCATTCATAGAAACGAACCAAATGGAAGGCACTGGCATGTCGCCATCCGCCTCCGCCTCTGAAGACGCCGGGCCCGGCACTTGGGGCCGGCCCACGGTACGGGTCGGTCTGCTCGGCTGCGGCAATGTGGGCAGCGCACTGGCTCGCCTGTTGCTCACCGACGCCGGACGGATCGCCGAACGGACGGGGGTGGCGCTCGAGCTCGTCAAAGTGGCGGTGCGCTCCGCGTCCAAAGAACGCGATGTGCCGGGGGTGGAGCGTCTTATCACCACCGATCCCTTCGGGGTCGTCCGCGACCCGGCGATCGACGTCGTGGTCGAGGTGATGGGAGGCATATCGCCCGCCCGGGACCTGGTGCTCGAGGCCCTGCGCAGCGGCAAACCGGTGGTCAGCGCCAACAAAGAGCTGCTGGCCAACCACGGAGCTGAGCTATGGGACGCCGCCGCGGCGGCGGGCGTGGACCTTCTGTTCGAGGCGTCTGTCGCCGGCGGGGTGCCGCTCATACGGGCACTGCGGGAGTCGCTGGCGGGCGAGCGCATCCATCGGGTGATGGGCATCGTCAATGGGACGACCAATTACATCCTCACTCGCATGGCGGCTTCGGGTGCCACGTACCAGGAGGCGCTGGCCGAGGCCCAGAGCCTAGGCTTCGCCGAGCGTGACCCCACCGCCGACGTCGAGGGTTACGACGCCGCGGCGAAGGCGGCGATCCTGGCCAATGTGGCCTTCGGGGCCAAAGTGGTGGCGGGCGACGTCTACCGGGAGGGCATCTCGCACGTCAGCGGCCAGGACATCGAAGCAGCCCGGCGCCTTGGTTTTGTTATCAAGCTGTTGGCCGTGGTCGAGGCCGGCGAGGACGGGGCCCTCGGTGTGCGGGTCCACCCGGCTATGGTCCCCGAGGCTCACCCGTTGGCCTCGGTGAGCGACTCGTACAACGCCGTGTTCATCGAGGGCGAAACGGTGGGCCAGCTAATGCTGCTGGGCCGGGGAGCGGGGGGGCCGCCGACTGCCAGTGCCGTGCTCGGCGACCTGGTGGACGCCGCTCACAACCTGACGGTGAAAGGGGTGGCCCGGAAACTGGAGCTGCGCGAGGTGCCTATCCGGCCGATCGACGACCTGCGCTGCGCTTACTACCTGAGCCTGTTCGTCGCCGACCGGTCTGGGGTCCTATCTGCCATTTCGGGTGTGTTGGGCCGCCACAACGTGTCGGTCCGCTCGATGGAACAGGACGCCCCCGAGCCCGAGCCAGGCGTCGCCGGGCCGTCCCGGCCCGACCCGGGCCGTCCCGAGCCGGCCCGCGAGGCCCAGGCCCATCTGGTTTTCGTCACCCACCCCGCTTTCGAGCGGGACATGCAGGCCTGCCTGCACGAACTGCGCCAGCTCGACAGCGTCCGGCGCATCGGCAGCCTGGTCCGGGTCGTGGGCCATTGAGCTCACCGGTGGTCCCTTGAGCGCGCCGGTAGCGTGGCGCGGCGTCATTGAGGAGTACAGGGAGCACCTTCCGGTCGGCGCGCAGACGCCCGTGGTGAGCCTGCTTGAAGGGGGTACGCCGCTGCTGAAGGCGCCCCGGCTGTCCGCCCGCGTGGGGGCCCAGGTGTGGTTGAAGGTGGAAGGGGCCAACCCGACGGGGTCGTTCAAGGACCGCGGGATGACGCTGGCCATCTCCAAAGCCCTTGAGGAAGGGGCCAAAGCGGTGGTGTGCGGGTCGACGGGCAATACGTCGGCATCGGCGGCTGCCTACGCCGCCCGGGCCGGGATCGCCTGTGCCGTGCTCATCCCGGACGGCTACATAGCCTTGGGCAAGCTCGCGCAGGCTCTGGTCCACGGCGCCCGGGTGGTCCAGGTAAGGGGGAACTTCGACCGAGCTCTGGCACTCGTGCGGGAACTGGCGGAGAAAGAGCCGGTGACCGTGGTCAACTCCATAAACCCTTACCGGATAGAGGGCCAGAAGACAGGCGCGTTCGAAGTGGTAGATGTGCTCGGTGACGCTCCTGACCTCCACTGCATCCCGGTCGGCAACGCCGGCAACATCACCGCCTACTGGAAGGGTTACAGGGAGTACCAGGACGCTGGCAAGTTCAAGCGCCTACCGCGCATGATGGGGTTCCAGGCGGCTGGCGCCGCTCCGATCGTGCTCGGGCACCCGGTGGAAAAACCGGAAACGATCGCCACGGCGATCAGGATCGGCAAGCCCGCCTCCTGGTACGGAGCCAGCGCCGCGGCCTCGGAATCGGGCGGCCTGATCGACGCGGTGAGCGACGAGGCGATCCTCGAGGCGTACCGTTTCCTCGCCAAAGAGGAGTCCGTGTTTTGCGAGCCGGCGTCGGCGGCGTCGGTGGCGGGCCTGCTCAAGGTCGGCGCCCCAGCCGGGTCCAGGGTCGTCTGCGTCCTGACCGGCCACGGTCTGAAAGATCCGGACGTGGCCATCGGGCAGATCGCCGTGCCCAAAGCGGTCCCCGCCGAACTTTCCGCCGTAATGGAGGAGCTCGCGCTGTAGGTGCAGGGTTCCTGGCGCGAACGCGGCGGGCCTGGTACTATGAGTTCTGCCCGGCTCGGCGTTGGCATGAGCGGGACCTCATCCGGAGCGGGTTTCTCCCGGGGGGCCGTCACCAGTGGCCAAGGCCGCAAGTTTAGGCGGCGATGGTCCAGGCTCAGGAGAACCTGTCCAGTCTTAAATCTGGTCCCGGCCCTGACGAACCAATTATTCAAACACTCACACCACCACAGAGGTAGTCAATGAGCGACGTGCAGCTCGAGCGTTCCGTGCTTGAGGCAAAGGAGCGGGACGAGCTCTTCGCCATCGCCGTGGCCCTGGGGACGTCCCCGGCGGCCCGCACCAAGAAGGCGGACCTGGTCTCACACATACTCCAGGTCACCGGCGTAGAGGCAGACGCGGCACCGGCGGCCGATAAGCCGCGCCGACCGCGTGCCCGCAAGCCCGCGGCCGTGCCCGCAGACAGCCCGGTCACCGACGGTAGTGCCACCCAGCTGGAGCTGGCGACGGAGACGAGCACAAACGGTCACGCCCCACAGCCCGTCACCGAGCAGTTCGACCAGGTCGCGCCGGTACCGGCCGCCAACGGCAACGGCAACGCAAACGCGAATGGTCACGGCAACGGCAGCCAGCCCGGTCACGCACCGGCGACTGCTGAGCGCGCCTCGGCCCCGGCCGGCGATAACCAGCCCGGGGACAGTGCCTCGGGGTTCCAGCGTTCCGATCAGGGACGCCAGCAGCGACATGACCTCGATGCCGGTCTCGGCAACAGCCGACGCCGGAGGCGGCGCAACCGGGAGAAGACGCCGCGGGCCCCCGAGCGCGAGTTCACGGCCCAGCCGCCCGCTGAAGTCCCGTACACGGGCGAGCTCGTCCAGGTCTCGGGACTTCTGGACCTCCGCGAGGAGGGCTACGGCTTCCTGCGCACAAACGGTTATCTCGCCAGTTCGACGGACGTCTACGTTTCGATAACCCAGGTCCGCCGGTACGGGTTGCGCAAGGGTGACCTTGTCGACGGCTCTTTCCGCCCGGCGGCCAACAACGAGAAATACCCGGCGTTGGTGAAGGTCGATTCCGTAGCCGGCCTACCGCCGGACGACGCCCGCAACCGGCCCAAGTTCGAGAGCCTCACGCCCTTGTTCCCGGACGACAAGTTGAGCCTCGAGATCCCCGGCGAACCGGGCAACGTGACGGCCCGGATCGTGGATCTCGTTTCGCCCATCGGCAAGGGCCAGCGCGGCCTCATCGTCTCGCCCCCCAAGGCGGGCAAGACGACTGTCCTGAAGCAGATCGCCCATTCCATCGAGGCCAACAACCCCGACGTCCACTTGATGGTCCTGCTCGTCGACGAGCGTCCGGAAGAGGTCACAGACATGCGCCGCTCGGTTAAGGGCGAAGTCATCGCTTCGACCTTCGACCGCCCGGCGGACGAGCATACCCAGGTCGCCGAGCTCGCCATTGAGCGGGCCAAACGCCTCGTCGAGGCCGGGCGCGACGTCGTCATTGTGCTCGACGGCATCACACGTCTGGCCCGGGCCTACAACCTGGCCCAGCCCGCGACGGGCCGGATCATGTCCGGTGGCATCGACACCGGCGCCCTCTACCCCCCCAAGAAGTTCTTCGGCAGCGCCCGCAACATCGAAGAAGGTGGGTCGCTCACTATCCTGGCTACTGCCCTGGTGGAGACGGGCAGCCGCATGGACGAGGTGATCTTCGAGGANNAGGGCACCGGCAACATGGAGCTGCGTCTCGACCGCAAGCTGGCTGAGCGGCGTATCTACCCGGCGTTGGACGTGAACGCCTCTTCTACTCGCCACGAAGAGCTGCTCTTCGACCGCAACCAGCTCGCGCAGGTCTGGAAGCTCCGTCGTGTGCTAAACGCCCTGGCCTCAGACGGCAATGCTGCGGCCGGCCTGGAATTACTGGTCGACAAGATCCGTTCTACTCGGAGCAACGAACAGTTCCTGGCCGAGATCGCCAAGACCCCGGCCCCTGCGATCTAGCTAGTCTGGAGGACGCCATGAAAGCCGACACCCATCCCGAGTACGTCCAGGCCAAGGTCGCTTGCTCCTGCGGCAACACCTTTACCACCCGTTCCACCAAGCCGGAACTGCACACGGAGTTGTGCAACGAGTGCCACCCGTTCTTCACGGGCAAGCAGAAGCTCGTCGATACCGGAGGACGCGTCGAGCGTTTCGAGCGCCGCTACGGCCGGCGGGGTGCGAGGTCGGGCGCCGGGAGCTAAGTGTTCGAACGGCTGGACGACCTTGTAGGTGAATACGATGCCGTCCTCTCGCAGCTTTCCGACCCGGCCGTAATAGCGGACCAGCGCAGGCTGAGAGAAGTGTCGCGGCGCCAGCACGAGCTCGAGCCCATCGTTGGCGCCTACCGGTCCTACCTGACAGCGCAGGGCGACCTCGAGGTGGCGCACGACCTTTTCGTGGGAGCGGAGGGCGACGACAGAGACGTCGTGAGCGACGAGATCGCCGGGGCCGAGAAAAGACTGGCCGAGATCGAGGACGAGCTCAAGGTCCTCCTGCTCCCGAAGGACCCCAACGATGGTCGCAACGTGATCGTCGAGATCAGAGGGGCCGAAGGTGGAGAGGAAGCCAACCTCTTCGCCCGGGACCTGCGCGACATGTACCTTCGCTACACCGAACGGGTGGGCCTAAAAACTGAAGTGCTGTCGAGCGACCCCTCGCCCATGGGCGGGGTAAACGAGGTTACCTTTGTGGTGAAAGGTCACGAGGCGTGGACGCGCCTCAAACACGAGGGCGGTCCTCACCGGGTGCAGCGGGTCCCCGTCACTGAGTCCCAGGGGAGGGTGCACACATCGTCAGCGACGGTGACTGTCTTGCCCGAGGCGCGTGAACTGGAGATCCAGATAGAAGAAAAGGACCTGAGGGTGGACGTTTACCGCTCCACCGGGCCCGGTGGCCAATCGGTCAACACCACCGACTCGGCTGTGAGGGTCACGCATTTGCCCACCGGGATCGTCGTCTCCATGCAGGACGAAAAGAGCCAGATCCAGAACCGGGCCAAGGCCATGCAGGTCTTGAGGGCCCGCTTACTGAAGGCGGAACAGGACCGCCAGGCGGCCGAGCTTTCCAAAGCGCGCCGCAGCCAGGTCGGCGGCGGTGGTCGCTCGGAAAAAATACGTACTTACAATTATAAGGAAAACCGCGTCACCGACCATCGCATCAATCTCACGCTTTACAAGTTGGACAGGGTGCTGCTCGGTGAACTGGACGAGATCGTCGACGCCCTGTTGGAAGATGAACGCGCCAGCCAGCTCGCCGGGGCCAGCGGCCCGGGGTGACGTGGCGCCACCTCTACCTGGAGGCCCTGGAACGCCTCGCTGACCGCCAAGCGGCCCAATGGTTCGTAGAGGAGGCCTCGGGAGGGACGTGGCCCTCGGTGCTGGACGAGCCTGTCCCCGGACGGGCCGATGGGGCGTTCCGTTCGATGCTGGCCCGGCGCGAGACGGGCGAGCCCGTCCAGTACGTCCTGGGGCACTGGGCCTTCAGGCACCTGGACCTCATGGTCGACCGCCGAGTGCTCATACCCCGGCCCGAGACGGAAGTGGTGGTAGAGGTGGCGCTGGGGGAACTGGCCCGCCTGAGCGGGCCCCGGCTGGTGGCCGACTTGGGCACCGGGTCGGGCGCCATAGCCCTGGCCATCGCCACCGAATGCGCCGGCGCCGAAGTCTGGGCTACGGACGTGTCCGAGGACGCCCTGGCGGTGGCTTCCGCCAACTTGGCCGGTTTGGGCACGGTCGCGGCCGGCAAGGCCCGGCTCGTGCAGGGCAGCTGGTGGCACGCCCTGCCCCGAGCCCTCAAGGGCACGCTCGACCTGGTCGTGGCGAACCCCCCGTATATAGCCGAGAACGAAGTCGAGTCCCTTCCTTTCGAGGTGTCGAGATGGGAGCCCCTCCAGGCGCTGGTCGCCGGTCCTAGCGGGCTCGAAGCCCTGAGAGCCATAACGGTCGACGCTCCGGCCTGGCTCGGTGCGCGCTCCGCGTTGGTGGCTGAGATCGCCCCCCATCAGGACAGGGCGGCGGTGGACCTGGCCTACTCGGCCGGTTTCGCGGAAGCCTTCGTGAAGCCCGACCTGACGGGCCGGCCCCGAGTGCTGGTCGCCCGCCGCGGCGGCTGAGCCGGAGGTAGCGTTAACCTCGCATGACCACTGTAAGCGCCCGTGGTGACCCCCCGCCGGCGACTGCGATCGCCATGGCAGTGGATGCCCTGTCTGGAGGCGACATTATCGGGATGCCGACCGACACGGTCTACGGTCTCGCTGCCGACCCCTTCCACACCGGCGCCGCGGACCGCCTTTTTCGTCTGAAGGGCCGCCCCCGACATGTCGAGCTGCCGGTGCTCGTGGCCAGCGAGGAGCAGGCTCTCTCGCTGTGCACGGCAGTGCCGGTGGAGGCCCGTCGTCTGATGGAGCGTTATTGGCCTGGACCTCTCACCCTGGTCCTGCCGCGGCGACCCGACCTGGATGCCGACCTGGGCGAGGAGGACGCCACCATCGGCATCCGGTGCCCCGCCCACCCGGTGCCACTCGCCATCTGTGCCAAGGTAGGACCGATCGCCACCACCAGCGCGAACCGCCACGGGGAACCGGCCATCACGACTGCCGGAGGAGTGGCGAAGGCCTTTGGGCCCGAGATCGCCCTGGTGCTCGACGGCGGGAACTGCGACCAGTTGCCTTCGAGCGTCGTCGACTGCACCGGCGGCGCGCCAAAGGTGCTGAGGGAAGGGCGCATCTCGGTCGCCGAGATCCTTGCCTCCCTCGTCTGACCTGGCGCACCCGCTCCCGCCGGCACCTCTGGGCGCCAGGGACGTTGGTCCTTGGGCTGGCCCAACGGTAGGCTCGTGGTGGTGCAGTCCGACACTGAACTTTTCGCCATCATCGCGGACGAAAAAGAGCGCCAGAACACCACCCTCCAGCTGATCGCCTCCGAGAATTTCGCCTCCAGGGAGGTGCTGGCCGCCACCGGCTCGGTGCTGACCAACAAGTACTCGGAGGGTTACCCCGGCAAGCGCTATTACGGGGGCAACTCGGTCATCGACAGGGCCGAAGACCTCGCCCGACGGCGGGCGTGCGAGCTCTTCGGGGCCGAACACGCCAACGTTCAGCCCCACTCGGGCGCCAATGCCAACCTCGCCGCCTATCTCGCCGTGCTCGAACCGGGCGACACCGTGCTCGGCATGCGCCTGGACCAGGGCGGCCATCTGACCCATGGCTCGCCGGTCAATGCCAGCGGGCGCCTCTTCAACTTCGTCAGCTACGGGGTGAGCGAAAGCGACGAGCGCATCGACTTCGAGGCCCTGGCGGACCTGGCCGAGAAGCACCGCCCCAAGATGATCGTGGCCGGCGCCACGGCCTACTCGCGGGTGATAGAGCCAGAGCCGCTGCGCAAGATCGCCGATTCCGTGGGCGCACTGCTCCTGTTCGACGCCGCCCACATCGCCGGGTTGGTGGCCGGGGGTGCCCATCCCAACCCCGTGCCGTTCTCGGACATTGTCACCTTTACGACCCATAAGACCCTGCGGGGGCCCCGTGGAGGCTGCATCGTGTGCCGGCAGGGCTTGGCCCAGGCCATCGACAAAGCCGTTTTCCCCGGACTTCAGGGTGGCCCGCTCGAACACGTCATCGCCGCCAAGGCCGTCGCCTTCCATGAGGCGATGCAGCCGGAGTTCAAGCAGTACTCGGCTCAGATCGTGAGCAATGCCCGGGCCCTGGCGGGGGCGCTGGCGGCGCAGGGCTTTCGGATCGTTTCGGGCGGCACCGACAACCACCTGATGCTGGTCGACCTGCGCAGTTTCGACCCCGACCTGACCGGCAGATCTGCTCAGGAAGCGCTCGACAAGGCGGGCATTACCCTCAACCGCAACCAGATCCCGGGTGACCCCAGGTCGCCCTTTGTCACCAGCGGCCTGCGCATCGGTACCGCCGCGACGACCACGACGGGCATGCGCGAGCCGGAGATGATCGAGATCGCCGAGCTGGTCAGGCGGGTCCTGGCCGACCCGGGCGACGAACTTGTACGAGCGGCGGTGCGCGAGGAGGTGGCAGCGCTTTGCTCCAAGTTCGTGCCTTACCCTTGAGCGAGACATCGGGCAGCTGAAGCCCGGTACCACCACTGGGAGCGCTCTCTCTTGATCCGGTTCCGGGAGTACATCATCGTCTTTGCCGTGGCCGCTCTGGCCACGTGGTTGACGACGTTCGTGGTGCGCTCCCTAACGAGGCGCCATTCGCTGCTCGTCATGCCCGACGAGCGCCGAGTGCACGAACGGCCCACGCCTACGGCGGGGGGGACGGCGATGTACTTGGGCTTTCTGGTGTCCATGGCGGTCGCCTCCCAGATGCCGGCCTTTGGGCCTGTCTTCAGAGGCAGCTCCGCGCCCCTGGGCGTGGTGCTGGGGGCGACGGTGATATTCGGGGTCGGCCTATCCGACGACATGCGAGAGATGTCCCCACCGGCCAAGCTCGCCGGGCAGGTACTAGCGGGTACCGTGCTCTACTTCTTCGGCGTCGACATGCTCTTCTTCCACGTCCCGCTGGCGCAGACGACAGTGGTCCTGAGCCCTGACCTCGCCGTACTGGCCACGGTCCTGTGGGTGGCCGTGATGGCGAATTCAGTCAACTTCATAGATGGCTTGGACGGGCTGGCCGCGGGCATCGTAGCCATCGGGGCCGGGGCCTTTTTCATCTATGCGCACCAGCTCGGCGACGTGGGCAACATCTCCTCCGGCAACGCCGGGCCGCTCATCGCCGTGATCGCGGTCGGGATCTGCGTGGGCTTCCTGCCCCACAACTTCTACCCGGCCAAGATCTTCATGGGGGACTCGGGGGCCATGCTCTTAGGCGTCCTAGTGGCTTCGTCGACTCTGTCAGTCGTAGGCCAGGATCCCTACGAGTTCAGTGGGCGCACCTATTTTTTCTTCGCCCCCATCATTATCCCCTTCTTCATCCTCGGCATCCCCATGCTGGACACGGTCTTTGCTGTCGTGCGCCGGGCGGGCCAGCGGACCAGCCCGGCGGTCGCCGACCTGAACCACCTGCACCACCGGCTTATGCGGCTGGGCCATGGCCACCGCGCCGCCGTCATCATCCTGTGGGCGTGGACCGCCTTGCTCTCAGGCCTCGTGCTGTGGCCCGGCGTCACCAACTCTCACAACGAGATCCCGCCGATTGCCGTGGGCGCCTTGTCGATTGTCCTTTACACGCTCTTCGCTCCCCGGGGGCGGGCCAGTGCCGGCAACAGTGACAACGAGCGCGGGCCTGGTCAAGAAGCGGCGGTCGGTACTGCCAACGGGAACGGGGCGCCGGCCAAGCGTCCGACGTGGACGTCGAGGCGCACCGTGGGCACGGACCGGCCCGGGGTAGTGGGCGCGGGCCAGCCTGGGGTAGTGGGCGCGGGCCAGCCTGGGGTGGGGAAGGGCGAGCCCGAGGTGGGGACCAACGGTCACCGCGGCCCGAGAGCCGTCCCTGCAACTCCGGCCGCTCCTGCCCCGGTGGTCACGCCCCGCGTACGCATAATTCCGCCCGGAGACCCGGCCGAGCACTCCGAGCACACCCTGGGCGGGCTCTGAGCGACGTACGGGGCACAGTGCCTTCACACCCCGCCGGGCAGGCACCGGCCCGAGGAGTTGCAGTGTTACGGGCGTGTTTCCTAGCCTGAACAGAGTGGGCGCGAGCGGTAAGGTGCTGCTGGGATGGCAAGTCGGCGCGACGTGCAGCGGTCATGGCCATGAGCGCTCCCGAACCGGGGGGGCAGCCGGCCGGGCCGGAACCGGACAACTACCCCGGGCCGATGGCGTACGCCGGCATCGGCATGCTTGGTGCGGTATGCCTAGGCGCCGGAGGGGTGCTCGGTTGGTTGGCCGATTCGGCGTTGGGCACCCTGCCGGTTTTCCTCCTGGTCGGCCTGCTGGCCGGGGCGGGCGCCGCTGTCCTGGGCGCCAGGGCGGAGCTACGCCGCTACAAATCCTGAGGTCCTCATGCAACGCGACGTCCCCATGTAACATGGCATGGCCCTGTGAGCATGCGCTGCGCTCCCGAGCCGACGCTTTGCCATTGATCGGACCCTGTTGATGTTCACAGATTTCCCTGTCCTCTACGTCGACGTCATCGTGCGGCGCACGATCGTCGCGTGCATAGCCCTGGCTGTCGTCGCGCTGGCCGCAGGCGTGCTGCTTAGCCAGCCCTTGGCCGGTGCCGGAGTCGTGTTGGGGCTGGCTGGGGCCACGGCGAACCACCGCTTGTTCCAGGTTTCGACCGCCCGCTACAGCAACGCCGAAGGCCATCTCCAGCGCAAGCCGTACGCGGGCAGCGTGGCCGCCCGGCTCGGGGGGCTCACGATTATCGCCTTCGCCCTGCTTTTCCTCGTCCGCCCCATGGGCTTCGGGATGGTGGGCGGCCTGGTCGCCTTCCAGGGCTTGCTGATGGCCAACGCCTTTGGGGCCCTTTGGCGTTACCAGCGGGCGCAGCTGTCCGGCGTCGCTCTAGCCCCGAGCGTCACCGCCCAGAGCCATGCCATGGACCTCCCTGTCCCTGGCGGTCCTGGCGAGGGCCCTCCTGCCGGTCGCCCAGCGAAGGACGCGGGCGAAGCCCATGCCTAGCAGTCCCGTACCCCGCCTGCTGGCCATAAACATACCGGTCGGTGACCACGTGGTATGGCGCGTGGCGGGCCTCAATTTCGACGCCGACACGATATGGACTTCTTTGCTCGCCTCTGCCGCCGTCCTCGGTCTGGGCTTCTATCTACGCGCCAAGATCACATCAGGCGTCCCCAGCAAGATGCAGCTGCTCTGGGAAGTTGTTGTGGGCTGGGTGGCCGATCAAGTCGAAACCGGTTTGGGCAAGCGTTACCGCCACGTCGTGCCGTTGGCCGTGACCATCTTCATGCTGGTGCTGGCGGCCAACTGGGTAGAGCTGTTCCCAGGCCTGTGGCACAACACCGATTACCTCCCATCGCCGACCGCCGACGTCAATTTGACCTACGCCCTCGGTGCTGTCGTGTTCGTTCTGACGAATGGGGCGAGCATCCGGGCCAAGGGCCTGGGCGGGTACATCAAGTCCTTCTTCGCCCCCCCACGCTGGCTGGCGCCCATCCGTGCCCTCGAGGAGCTCATGAAGCCCGTCACCCTGGCGTTGCGGCTTTTCGGCAACCTCTTTTCGGGCGGCATCATGATCGCGCTCCTGCTGGCGATCCCGATCTACTTCTTCCCTGCCTCGATAGCTTTCAGCGTGGTCTGGAAGCTCTTCGATATGTTTATCGGCGTCATCCAGGCGTTTATTTTCGCCTTGCTGACGATCCTTTATTACCAGTTCGCAGTGTCCACCGAAGGCCACTGAGCTCAAAACCGGAAAATCAGACGGAATAGGAGAACCAAATGGCTGCAAGCATGGAGAAGGCGGTCGAACTGGCCGGCGCCTTCGTCGGCGGTGGTCTGGCATTGGGTGGCGGCGCCGTGGGCGCCGCTGTCGGTGACGGTCTTGCCGGTAGCCAGACGATCGCGGGCATCGCCCGCCAGCCCGAGGTCCAGGGCCGGCTGTACTCGACGATGTTCCTGATCGTCGGCCTTGTGGAGGCCATGTACTTCATCAACCTCGCCTTCACGGCGCTGTTCGTGTTCGTGCTCGCCACGGGCAAAAGCTAGAGCGGCAAAAGGGGCTCCAGACCTGTGCTAGTCGCCTCATCCAACTTCCTGGTCCCCGGCCCGACATTCGTCGTCGAGCTGGCGATCTTCTTGATCGTCCTGTGGGCTCTCAACAAATGGGTGCTCCCGCCCGTCAACCGCGCCATGGAGGCTCGCCAGAAGACCATCGAGCGCAGCTTGTCCGAGGCCGAAGAGGCGACCAAGCGCGCTCACGAGCTGGAGGAGCAGCGCGAACGGATCCTCCAGCAAAGCCGTGACGAGTCCCGGGCGCTCAAAGACGAGGCCGCCCGCGTGGGCGAGCAATTGCGGGAGCAGCTACGCAAGCAAGGTGAGGAGGAGTACGAGCGCCTTGTCAGCCGGGCCAGTGCCGACATCGAGGCGGCGACCAGGAGGGCCGCTGAAGAGCTGCGGGCCCAGGTCGCCGGGCTGGTGGTGAACGTCGTGGAACGGGTGCTCGAAGAAGGGGTCACCCTCAGCGCGCAACGGGAGCTGATCGAGCGGGCAATCACCGAGGTGGAGGCCCAGGCCACTGTGGCAGGGCACGGTGCCATCGGGCCTGTCCCCGCCGGGGCGACGCGAGCTGGTCGCTAGATGCACGAACGGGTGGCGGGCTACACCGATGCTGTCCTCGAGGACCTGGGGAGCAAGGTCGGCCCGGTGGCGGGCGAACTAGAGGCCTTCTTGCTGTTGCTGGAGCAGTCGGACGACCTACGTTTCGCCCTGGCCAATTCCAGCGCCTCGGTGCCGGTCCGCAGGGCGATAACCCAGGAGCTCCTGGGCAAGAAGTTGTCGCGTCCAACGCTCGACCTGCTCAGTTTTGCGGTACAGAGCGGTCCAGGTGCGGACTATGTCCAGGACGTTGCGGGCATCGCCGCGGCGGCCGCAGCTAGGCGTGACGGTATGGTGGCCAGGGACGAAGGCCCGCTGGGCCGCACGGCGGCGGCACAGCGCCTGGAGGGCTATGCGACGGCAGTGCTGTCCGGCGTACGCGGGGAGCGTCACCTTGGAGAGGTCGAGGACGAGTTGTTCCGGTTCATGATGACCGTGCAGGGCAACGACGAGCTCAACGCTGTCCTCATCACCGCTGAAGTGCCCGCCCATTTGCGCCAAGCCGTGGTCCGGGACCTTCTGGCCCGAAAGGCCACACCGGCGACCACGCGCTTGGCTGCCTATGCCGTTGCTATCGGGCGCCCGCGTGACTACCCGGTGCTCCTGGAGGGGCTCGTCCAACGCGTTGCCGAAGAGGCCGACCGCCAGGTGGCCGACGTCCGCTCGGCGGTGGAGATGACCGAGGCCCAGCGTTCGCGCCTGGCGGCGGCCCTCACGCGCTTCGCCGGTTACCAAGTCGATGTGCGGGTCAGTACCGAGCCCAGGCTCCTGGGCGGTTTTGTCGCTTCTGTGGGCGACACGGTCTTCGACGCCAGCCTGCGTCGCCGTCTCGAGCAGGCCCGGAGCCTCCTCTTCGCTCCGTCGACCTCGCTCGGCGAAGTGGCCGGGAACGGGCCGGGCCAAAGTTGAAAGGATCCATGACCGCATGGCTGAGCTGAACATCAACGCCGCCGATATCGCCGAAGTCCTCCGGCGCAACCTGGAGAACTTCACGCCCGGGGTGACGGGCGAGGAAGTGGGGCGCATCCGCGAGATCGGTGACGGGATCGCACGGATCACGGGGTTGCCCAATGTCGCTGTCAACGAGTTGCTCGAGCTCGAGGGAGGCGTCACCGCCCTGGCCCTCAACCTCGACGAAGACTCCATCGGCGCCGTCATCCTCGGCGAGACGGGCGCTCTTCAGGAAGGACAGCTGGCACGAGCGACGGGACGCATCCTGTCGGTACCGGTCGGCGACAACTTGCTCGGGCGGGTGGTGGACACCCTGGGCCGTCCCCTTGACGGTCTCGGCCCCATCACCACGCACGAGACCAGGCGATTGGAGGTGCAGGCCCCCGGGATCATCTCCCGCCAGCCCGTGAAGGAGCCTCTCCAGACCGGGATCAAGGCCATCGACTCAATGACCCCCATTGGGCGGGGCCAGCGGGAGCTGATAATCGGCGACCGCAAGACCGGCAAGACCTCGATTGCCGTCGATACCATAATCAACCAGGCGGGCCAGGGCGTTAAGTGCATCTATGTGGCCATCGGCCAAAAGGGTTCGACGGTCGCCCAGACGGTCGACACCCTGCGCTCTCACGGGGCCATGGAGTACACGGTCGTCGTCAACGCCCCGGCGTCCGACCCGGTGCCCTACAAGTACCTGGCCCCATATGCCGGCTGCGCCATGGGCCAGCACTGGATGGAGCATGGCGAGAGCGCCTTGATCGTCTACGACGACCTCTCCAAGCAGGCCGAGGCCTACCGGACGCTGTCGTTGTTGCTGCGCCGTCCGCCAGGGCGGGAAGCATACCCGGGGGACGTCTTTTACCTGCACAGTCGCTTGCTCGAACGCGCGGCCAAGCTCAATGACGAGCTCGGGGCCGGATCCATGACGGCGCTGCCCATTGTCGAGACGAAGGCCGGTGACATCTCCGCCTACATTCCGACCAACGTGATCTCGATCACCGACGGGCAGATTTTCCTCGAGACGGACCTGTTCTATGCCGGGATCCGGCCCGCCATCAATGTCGGGCTGTCGGTGTCACGGGTGGGCGGGGCGGCTCAGATCAAGGCCATGAAGTCGGTGTCTGGCGCTTTGAAGATCAACCTGGCGCAGTACCGGGAACTGCAGGCCTTCGCCACGTTCGGGTCCGAGCTCGACCGGGTCTCCAGGGCCCAGCTCGATCGCGGCGCTCGGCTCACCGAGCTGCTCAAACAATCGCAAAACTCGCCGGTGCCCGTCGAGGAGCAGGTCGTCGCCATTTTTGCCGGGACCAACGGGTTGGTGGACGACCTCGCCGTGGAAGACGTCCGCCCCTTCGAACTGGCCCTGGTCCAGCACCTGCGGGCCAACCGGGCCGACCTTTTGGAGCATATCCGCACTACCAGGGAGATGCCGCCCGCCGGCGAGCTCGAAGAGGCGATACGCGAGGTGAAAAAAGGCTTCAAGACCATAGACAAAGCGACGAAAGACGACGGGGCCACTGAAGACGGGGGCACGCAGGACGAGGCCTCAGAAGATCAGCAGGATGCCAGTGCCGCCACGCCCGCGGGCGCCGCCCCTCAAACACCAGCACCGGGGCCGGCCGCTGGGACGGGCGGAGGAGCCTAAGCCCGTGCCCGCAGGTCAGGAACGAACCCTCCGGCGCCGTATCCGGAGCATCCAGTCGACCCAGAAGATCACCCGGGCCATGGAGCTGATCGCGGCGTCGCGGATAGTCCGCGCCCAGCTTGCCATCACCGCCGCTAAGCCCTACGCCGAACGGATGAGCGACGTCGTCGGCGAGATCGCCGCCACTCCCGAGGCCAAGGACCACTGGCTTTTCGCCGGCGGTGGTGATCGCCCGCTCGTAGTAGTGCTGGCCGCCGACCGGGGGCTATCGGGGGCATTCAATGTCTCCGTGCTGCGGGCGGCGGACGAGCTTCTGCGGCGCCTTTCACGCCGGGCGGGCGCTCCGGGCCTGATAGCCGTCGGCCGGAGGGCGGTCAGCTATTTCCGCTTCAATGGCCGCGCCATGGCCGAGAGCTTCGAAGGTCTTGCGGACCGTCCTCGCTTCGAGGACGCCCAAAAGATCGTGGCCGCGATCACGCACGAGCTCGAAGGGGGCACGGTCGGCGAGATCTACCTGGTGTCGACCCGTTTTTTGAGCGTGGGCAGTCAGAAAGTCCAAACCCGGCGCCTGGTGCCTTTGGATCTGCCAGAGCGGAAGACCAGCACGGTCTTCGAGTTCGAACCGGACCCCGCCCAGATATTGGACCGCCTGCTGCCCCGTTGGCTCGAAGCCGAGGTTTACCTCGCCCTCCTCGAATCGGCCGCCTCTTTCCATGTGGCCCAGCAAAGAGCCATGAAAGCGGCTACCGACAACGCCGACGACCTCATCAAGGCCTTGAGTAGGGCTATGAACCGTGCCCGCCAGGATTCCATCACGACCGAGATCATGGAGATCGTCGGCGGCGCCGAGGCACTTCGCCAGACCGGCCGGGGCGACGAGATCGCTGGCCGGCCCGATATATACGTCTTTCCCGAGGCAAGTTGACAGGAGCGAACGTGAGCAGCACCAGCACTGAGAGCGCAACCAAGGCACCGGACGTTTCTGCGGAGAAGGAGACGCGTAGCGGCCGGGTCGTCGCCATCTCCGGGCCCGTGGTCGACGTCGAGTTCCCGCCCGACTGCCTGCCCGACATCAACAGCGCGGTCGAGATGGACATCGAGCTCGAAGGTCAGCGCACCACGATCATGGCCGAGGTGGCGCTCCAGATCGGCGAGGGACGGGCGCGCTGCATCTGCCTCAAGCCCACGGACGGCCTGCGCCGGGGCACCACCGTCCGCAACCTCGGCCGGGGCATTACGGTCCCTGTGGGCGACGCCGTGCTGGGCCACGTCTTCAACGTGGTGGGCGACGTGCTGGACTCGGACCCGCTGGGCGATATCGACGACCGGTGGGAAATCCACCGACCGCCGCCCGACTTTGACACCCTGGAGCCCAAATCCGAAATGTTCGAGACCGGGATCAAGGTCATCGACCTCCTGGAGCCCTACGTGCAGGGTGGCAAGATCGGCTTGTTCGGCGGGGCCGGCGTGGGCAAGACGGTCCTCATCCTGGAGCTGATCCACCGGGTGGCCGAGCAGCACGGTGGGGTGTCGGTTTTCGGTGGCGTGGGCGAGCGCACCCGTGAAGGCAACGACCTCTGGCTGGAGATGAAAGAGTCCGGCGTCATCAAGCGGGCGGCTTTGGTTTACGGCCAGATGGACGAGCCGCCGGGGGTGCGCCTTCGGGTCGGCCTGTCCGCCCTCACCATGGCCGAGTACTTCCGCGACGTCCGCAACCAGGACGTACTGCTGTTCATCGACAACATTTTCCGTTTCGTGCAGGCCGGCTCGGAAGTGTCCACCCTGCTCGGCCGCATGCCTTCGGCTGTGGGCTACCAGCCGACCCTGGCCGATGAAATGGGCGAGCTCCAAGAGCGGATCACTTCTACCCGGGGCCACTCGATCACCTCGGTACAAGCCGTTTATGTACCGGCCGACGACTACACCGACCCGGCGCCGTTCACCACCTTCACTCACCTCGACGCCACCACCGAGCTTTCCCGGGAGATAGCGGCCATCGGCATCTACCCAGCCGTCGACCCCCTTTCCTCCACGTCCAATATCTTGTCCCCGGAGGTCGTGGGAGAGCGCCACTACCAGGTGGCCCGGCGCGTGCAGCAGGTGTTGCAGCGCAACCGAGAGCTCCAGGACATCATTGCCATCCTCGGGATGGACGAGCTCTCCGAAGAGGACCGTACAACGGTCCTGCGGGCGCGCAAGATCCAGCGCTTCTTTTCTCAGCCCTTCTTCGTGGCCGAGGTCTTCACAGGTATTAAAGGCGTGTACACGCCGATCGCCGAGACCGTGGACTCTTTCGAAGCCCTGGTCAACGGAGATCTCGACGACCTGCCCGAGCAGGCGTTCCTCAACGTGGGCGGCGCTGAGAGCGCCAAAGCAAAAGCTCGCGAACTGGAAAAAGGAGCCTGAGCAACTTTGGCTACGACGCAGGTGGAGCTGGTCACGCCGAGCGGGATGCTGTACTCGGGGCAAGCCGACATGGTGGTGTGCCGCACGGCCGGCGGGGACATAGCTTTCCTCGCCAACCACATGCCCTATGTGGGGGCCCTGGAGCCCCATCCCCTGCGTATAGTGCACCCCGGGGGGGGTGCCGACGAGCTTCGGTTCGAGGTGGAGGGCGGCTTCGTCGAGGTCAACGACAACCGCGTCATCATCCTTTGCGACGCCGCTGAGCCCAGCTAGTGCCACCTCTGCCCCGGCCGGGCCCAGCGGGGCCCGCCGCCACCGCCTGGGGGTAGCTCTTGTCCTGGACGCCCCCCTCGCGTACGAAGTGCAAGGTCTGCGCCGGGCCCTCGGGGACGGGTCGCTCCAGCGCATCGCTCCGCACCTGACCCTGGTGCCGCCGGTCAATGTTCGTGCCGGCGCACTGGACGAGGCCGTGGCCGTGCTGCGCGCGGCCGCCTCGGACCAGGGAGGCACGCTCGAGCTCGACCTCGGACCGGCCGGCACCTTCCTGCCGTTGAACCCGGTGGTTTTCCTGGACGTCAACGGGCCCGGGCTCGCTGATCTGGCTCGGCTCCACCGGGCCGTCCGGGCCGGCCCTCTGCTGCGTGAGGAGCGTTGGCCCTGGAAGCCGCACGTCACTCTCTGCGACGAAGCACCGGTCGAGCGCGCCGTCGCTGCTGCCGCCGCCCTGAGCGAGTACCGGGCGGCGCTGTCTTTCGACCGCGTCGTGCTCCTGCAGGAGACCGAGAGGCGCTGGCTGCCTGTCGCCGATGCCTGCCTGGGCCGGGCGGCGGTCGTAGGGCGGGGCGGGCTCGAACTCGAGATCACCGCGGGCCGTCTTCTAGGCCCGGACGCCAGGGCCATGCTCGAGCGTCAAGATGAGGCCCTAGGGGTCGTCGGGGCCTTGCCGGCGGCAGGCCAGCCCGGTGCTGTTCAGAGCGATGGCCCCGGACAGGTTGTGCTCACCGGCCGCCGGGACGGAGCTGTGGTGGGCGTGGCGGTGTCATGGGCCGAGCCGGGCCCCGGCGGCCGGGTGCACGTCCTCGTGCTGGTCGACGCGGCGAGCCGGCGTCAGGGTGCGGGCCGTGCCCTGCTGCTCGCTCTGGAGGCCGGCCTGCGCCACCGTGGCTGGGCCATGGGCCGGGCCCGGGGCCACGGACCTGCGGCGTTCTTCGCCGCTTGCTGCGCCTGGGGCAGCCACTTCGAGCCCGCCGGCTGAAGCCCTTAGGCGGCGCCGGCTGCACTCGCCAGCGGTGCCGATGCCCGGCGTGAAGGGGGCCTCCGCCCGGGCTCGGCCCCTGTGGGCGAACACCAGGGGCCCTGTACTGTGTCCACAGTGGCGACCGCAGTTACGCCCGCTCCCAGTGTCCTCGCGCCGGGAAAGCCGCAGCCCGGGGCCGGTTGGCGCCAGTGGCGGCCTCGGCTTCCCGAGCGGGGCTTGGCGCGCCTGGGCATGCTGGTGGCGGGGGCCGTGGTGGCGGCCGGTGTAGTGCTCAGGTTCATCGCCCCCAACGGCCTCTGGCTGGACGAGGCGCTGTCGGTCAACATCTCCCGGTTGCCCCTCCAACAGATACCGGGAGCGCTGGTCCAGGACGGCTCGCCGCCCCTCTACTACTTGATGCTCCACTACTGGATGCTCGCTTTCGGCCAGGGCGAGGTGGCGGTGCGGGCGCTGTCGGGCATCACCTCTGTCGTCACACTGCCCTTCCTGTGGGCGGCCGGCAAGCGAGTGGGCGGGAGGCCGGTGGCGTGGGCGGCACTACTGCTGGGGGCCAGCTCGCCGTGGGCGGTCTACTACGGCACCGACACCCGCATGTACTCGCTCATGGCCCTGGAGGCGCTTCTTTGGTACCTCTCCATCCGCCGGGCGGTGGAGCTCCCGAGCCGGGGCCGCCTGATCTGCGTGCTCGTCCTCACGGCGGCGTTGATGTACACCCACTACTGGGATCTCTACCTCGTGGGCATCGGCGCCTTATGGGCGTTGTGGCGCGCCGTGGTCGAGGCCCGCCGGGGCGTCGTGCCGCCGGGTGCCTACCCCCGGGCGGCCCGCAAGGTGCTGCTCGCCATGGTGGCAGGCGGCGTGCTGTGGTTGCCGTGGTCACCGGTGTTCATCTTTCAGGCCCTGCACACCGGCACGCCGTGGACGAGCCCTCCCGGGCCTCAGGACCTGCTCTTGGTGTTCGGCTACTTCGGCGGCGTGGGGGGTTGGGGCGAGCTCCTCACCTTCATTCTCTTTGCCCTGGTCGGCTTGGCCCTGCTGGCGCGGCCCGGTCCGAGGTCGACCAGCGTGGTCCTGGAAATGAAGGTGCAGCCCCGGTCGGCGCTGGTGGCGTGGTTGGTCATGGGGGCCCTCGGCGTGGCCGTGGTCGCCGGCCTGTTGACCGGGGCGGCGTTCGACAGCCGTTACATAGGCGTGGTTTTCCCCCTCTTCGTGCTGCTCTGCGCACTGGGCCTGACGGCGTTCAGCTCCCGCGCCGTCACCTCGGTCGTGCTCGCCGTCGCCTGTGTGGCCGGCCTCTTGTCCGCCCAGTCGTGGAACTCCCAGCCCCGCACCCAGGCTGTACAGGTAGCCGCCGTGCTCAACGCCCAGGCGCAGCCGGGCGACATGATCGTCTACTGCCCGGACCAATTAGGCCCGGCGGTAGACCGCCTCCTCACCGTGCCCGACGTCACCGAGCTGACCTATCCCCGCATGATGGGACCGCAGCGCATCGACTGGATCGACTACGCCGCCACTATCCAGAACACCTCCCCCGCCACGGTGGCGCGAGAGACCGTGTCCCAGCTCAACCCCGGGAGCACGCTGTGGCTGGTGTGGCGCAACGGCTACAAGGTGTTCGGGAGCAGCTGCGGAGACCTGGCCAACTGGTTGGAGATGTACCACCCCGGCGGTGAGACGGTCATGAGCCAGAACCTTAACTACTACGAGCCGGAAAACCTCGTACGCTTCCCGAGCTGAAACCCGACTGAGTAATCCGGTGCCACCTGGCCCGCGGCCCTGCTGAAGCGGCAGAATGGGTGGTCGGCCCGGCCGGCCGCGCGCTGGTGCCCGAACCGTAACCTTGCAGGAGCGAACCCTTGCCCGTTTCATCTCAGCCCGAGAACCCGCCTGAGCCGCCCGAGCCCCTCGGTGACGCGCCGAGCAGGCAGGCGGACGACGTCGTCATCATCGGAGCGGGACCGGCCGGTCTCACCGCCGCCTACGAGCTGGGCCGCCTGGGCAAGATCTGCACCGTCCTGGAGGCCGACGACGAGGTTGGCGGCATATCCCGCACGACCGAGCGCGATGGCTGGCGGTTCGACATCGGGGGTCACCGCTTCTTCACCAAGGTCAAGGTCGTCGAGGATTTCTGGCACGAGATCCTGCCCGGGGAGGAGTTCATGCTCCGGCCCCGCCTGTCACGCATCTACTACCGGGGCAAGTACTACGACTACCCGCTCAAACCGTTCAATGCGCTGCGCAACTTGGGCCTGGTGGAGTCTTTGCGCTGCGCCGGCTCCTACGCATGGGCCCGAGCCCACCCGCCCAAGGACCAGGGCACTTTCGAGGGCTGGGTGGCGGCGAGGTTTGGGTGGAGGCTCTACCGGCACTTCTTCAAGACCTATACCGAGAAGGTGTGGGGTTACCCCGGCTCGCAGCTCCAAGCCGACTGGGCCGCGCAACGCATCAAGAACCTCAACCTCTTCACCGCCGTGAAGAGCGCCCTTTTCCCGAAGAAAGGCCAGCGCGAGATCACCACCCTCATCGACCAGTTCGAGTACCCCCGCCTCGGTCCGGGCATGATGTGGGAGCGCTGCCGGGACAGGGTCGAAGCGGCCGGCTCGAAGGTGCACATGCGGGCCATGGTCAACCGCGTCCGCCACGAAGGCGGTCGTGCCGTCGCCGTCAGCTCCGTGACCGACGGGGCGGTCACGGAGCACCAGGCCAGCGCCGTGATCTCTTCCATGCCGCTTTCGGCGCTGGTGAGGGCGTTGGACCCTCCGGCTCCCCCGGAGATCCTGGCCGCCGCCGACGACCTCAATTACCGGGACCACATGACGGTTGCATTGGTGGTGCCCGAGATGGCGAGCTTTCCCGACAACTGGGTCTACGTGCACGATCCCACGGTGCGCATGGGACGGATCCAGAACTTCGGCCGCTGGTCCCCCTACATGGTGAAAGACGGCCGCACCTGCCTGGGCCTCGAGTACTTCGTTTTTGAGGGCGACGACCTCTGGTCGATGGCGGACGACGACCTGGTCGAGATGGGCAAGCGCGAGATCGGCGCCCTCGGGCTAGTGGACCCGGCCACCGTCGAGGCCGGTTACGTGGTGCGCATGCCCAAGGCGTACCCCTACTACGACGCGGACTACAAACGGAACGTCGAGACTTTGCGCGCCTGGTTGGATGCCAACGTGGCCAATGTTTATCCTGTTGGACGCAATGGGATGCACCGCTACAACAACCAGGACCACTCCATGTACACAGCCATGCTGACGGTCGAGAACCTCATGGGAGCGTCCCATGACGTATGGTCGGTCAACGTCGAAGAGGAGTACCACGAAGAGATGAAGGCCACCGGGCCGGGTGCCCCGCAGGGCCCCGCCGGCGCGGGTTCGGGCCGCGATGCTCCCGTACTGCCCAAGAGAGCGAAGGCGGGAGCGGCGTGAGCAATAAGGTCTGGTTCTGCGCTAGGTGCGGGTACGAGGTCAATAGCCGGGGCCGCTGTCACAGCTGCGGAGAGAGGTTGGTAGCCTCGCCCTTGCCCGAGCTCGAGTCCGGGCCCGAGGACGACGAAGTCGGTTACCGGCTCGACCTATGGGACGACGAGACCCGGGGCCGCCTCATCCAGGTGCTCATTTCTGCCGGTACCCGTCATCGCTTCGAAGAGGAAGAGCTTGTCATTCTGGCTGCCGACGAAGCCAGGGTCGACAGGATCGTGGCCCAAGTCACGGGCGCGTTGGCGGACGACGACGAGGATGAGGACGACGAGGGACTGGGCCGGGGGGGCACGAACACGGGCGAGAATGTCGCCCGAGACCTTTACGACGCGGCAAAGGTGCTGCGTGATGACCCCACGGACATGCAGGCTGACGTGGCCCTGGGGGAGTCTTCGGCCGCCGTTTTCGCGGCTGATTCCCTTCCTGACCTCGACGAGGACCAACTCGCCGCCGTGGGCCGCGTCACCCGTCGGTTGCTCGGGGCCCTTGGGGCCGACGAGGCCCTAGAGGACGAGATACGCCACCAGGCTGAGGTCCTGTGCCGGCTGCTCGCCCCCGCCGCGGGCGAGGCCGAGCTGGCCGCGGAGATCGAGCGGGCGCGGCAGCGGCTCGAGGCCGGGGCCAAGCAAAAGAGAAGGCCGGTCGCCCTCCCTCGGTCCCCGGTCACCCCGGGCGGGGAGATGGGCGAGGCGGCGCTTGTCGCCACGACGGTGCCTGGCGAGACGGTGCTTGGCGCGACGGTGCCCGGCGGTGAGGTGGACGGCGGCACGGACGGGGGCGTCGGCACGGACGGGGGCGTCGACAACATTGCCGTCCCGGCGCAAGCCGCGGACCTGCCGGCGGGAGCTGTCATCGCGGCGGCGTCTGCGCCGCCGCTGGACCTGGCCTCCGGCGCCGACGACAACTCCGAGGACGGGTCGTTCGACGCGGGGACGGACGGGGAGGAGAGCGAAGTCGAGGAAGACGAGGAGGAGGAGGATACTGGAGAGCTCGTCTACGAGCTGGTAGAGTGGCTGCCCGAACAGAGGGTCGAGCTGTCCGCCCTGCTTGAGGGGGCGGGCATCGCCTATTCCTGGGACGGGGCCGACCTCACCATCGCCGAAGAGCACGAGGCTGAGGTCGATGGGCTCTTCGAGCAGGTCCATGGGGCGCTGGACGACGATGACGAAGCCCGTTACCGGTCCATCGAGGAACTTTTCGGAGCTGTGGACCGCTTGGCCAACGACCCCGGCAGTGAGGAGCGTCGCACTGGCTTTCTCGAGGCCGTGGGAGCGGTGGAGCTGCCCACACCGGTGGGGGTGGACGACGCGTACTGGTGGCGGGTCCGGAGCCAGGGCCACGTCGTGGTCGCCGCCCTGGACCACCAGGCCCGCAACGAGGAGATTTCGAGAGAGGCGGCCCTGTTGGCCGAGATGCTTCACGAGATGGTCTGACGCTTGAGCCGGTGGGGCTTACTGCTCGCCCCGGGAGCGTCTGCCGGCCGGGACCAACCTGGGCTGGTGGCCATCGACGACGCGGTTGCCGCCCTCGGCGCGACAGTGCGCCGGATCGATTTTCCTTACCGGCTGGCGGGCCGGCGTGCTCCTGACCGACCGGATGTCCTCGTAGCCACCGTGGTAAGGGAGGCGAGGTCTCTGGCCGACGAGGCCGGCATTGCCCCGGGGCGGATTTTCGTGGGCGGAAGGTCCATGGGCGGGCGCATCTGCTCGATGGCCGTGGCGGCAGGGATGTCGGCCGCCGGCTTGGTGTTGGTTAGCTACCCTTTGCACCCCCCCGGCCGGCCCGACCGGCTGCGCACCGAGCACTTCGGGTCCCTCGACGTGCCGTGCCTGTTCGTGTCCGGTACGTCCGACGCTTTTGCCCCGCCGACGGAGCTGGAAGCGGCTCTGGCCGCCATTCCCGGGCCGGTAACGGTGCGATGGCTGGAGGGTGGGGACCATGGGCTCCGTCGCCGTGACGGCGAGGCGGCCGAGGCTGTGGCGTCCTGGTTGGCGGGGCAACCTCTGACCAGCTCGGCGCCCTGACGGGCCGGTCGAAAATGCTCTGTCGAAGGTATTAAGTGGAGGGCTGAGCGGGCTCGGCGCCGAAGGAGCGGTAGAGGTCGGCGTAGGCGGCGGTGGCCTCCACGAGCTGGCTGACGGCGGCCCACTCGTCAATCCCGTGAGCCTGAGCTATGTCGCCAGGGCCGCAGACCACGGCGGGGATGCCGCCCTGGTTGCGGACGAACCGGGCGTCCGTGGTGAACGACATCCCGATGGTGGGCGTGGGGCGGCCGGTCACGCCGGTTACGCACTGCCTGACCAGCGTCGCGAAGGGGTGGTCGGCGCTCATCTCGCTGCCCTCGCCGTAATCATGGACCACGATGTCGTACTGGCCCGCGCCCAATCCGAGGCTGTCAATGCGTTGGCGCAACCCGTCGACGGCCTCGTCGAGGCTTATCCCGGGAAGTAGCCGGCGGTCAAAACCGAGGCGGGCTTGCTCGGCGACGACGTTGAAGGCGCTGCCACCCTGAAAGGTGCCTACATTGGCCGTCGGCTGGCCCAGGAGAGGATGGTCCGGGCCGCCGAAATCGGCCGCGTGCAGGGCGAGAGCAATCTGAGCACCGATCTCGACGGCAGAGACGCCTTCCCGGGGCCGGCTGCCGTGCGCCGGCTGACCCTTGATGAGGATCTCCCCCTGCAAGAGCCCCCGCTCGGCCACGCAGACGGCGAGAGAGGTGGGTTCGGGGACCAGGCAGGCGTCGCCCTGGATGAGCCCTGACTCAAGCAGGACGCGGGTGCCGAGCGCCCCGCCCCGTTCCTCGTCGGCCACGAACTGGAACACGATGTCGCAGGCCGGCTCATGGCCCGCGGCCTTGAGGGTGGCCAGCGCGCAAATGGCCGCCGCCAGCCCCCCTTTCATGTCGGCGCTGCCCCGCCCGTAGAGCCGACCGTCGACCACCGAGGGCCGGAACGGGTCGGAGGACCAGCGCTCGGGCACGGCCGGCACCACGTCGGTATGGCCGTTGACGATCAGGGTAGGACGGGCCCCGCGGTCCCCCCCGTCGGGCAGCCGGGCTACGAGGGACAGCCGCCCCGGGGCGGGCTCGACCTCCGTCCAGGACGGCTTCCAGGGGGCCAGGGCGCCCCGCAGGACAGCAGCAACGGCCGCCTCGTTGCCCGGGGGGTTGGGGGTGCCCACCGCGATCAGGGCGCGGGCCAGGTCGATGAGCCGCTCGACGTCGACATGTTCCTGCACCCAACCGAGACTAGGCCGAACTTACGGCGGTTGGACTAAGGGCTGGCTGCGCCGCTTAGGTGCGGGGAAGACGTCGAACGGGCCGAGCTCTACCCGGTGTTGTTCATTCGCGGCGAAGGGCGGAGGCGGCGGGAGTACGTGCAGCCACGACCGCAGGAAGACCGGCCAGGGCCGTCCCGGCGACCAGCAGCGCGAACAGCCCCCCGGCCAGGCCCGCCAGCGGCACTACCGTCACTGGTACGACGCCGATCGACGACGCGAAGCCGTTCCAGGCCCAACGGCCCGTGGCCGCCCCAAGCGGCAAGCCGACCACAACGGCGATCACCAAGAGCGTGACTGTCTGCCAGGCCACGACGCTCGTCGTCTGCCGCCGGGTGAGGCCTAAGGACTTGAGAACGGCCAGTTCGCGGCGTCGCCGGTGGGCGCTCGCGGTCACGGCGGCGCCCAATGAGATGAGCACGGCGACGCCCAGCACCACCGCCAGGGCCACAGGCTGCCCGCTCATCTGCCCGGCGTTGACGACGGCAGCCCCGAGCACCCGCTGGACCTGGTAGATCGCTCCTGGTTCGTTGCCGGGGTGAGCGGCCACGATCCTGTTCACGAGAGGGCCGGCCGGGAGGCCCGGGCCGAGGTCGATCGCCAATGTGGACGGAAGAGCGGAAAAGGCCTCGGCGGCGTTGGGGTTGACCGCGCTGAGGTTTTCGATGCCCAGCAGCGTGCTCTCCGGGAGCATCGCACCCCGGCCGAGCGACACGTGGTCGGACAACGTCACCCCGATGGACGGCAAGGTGACGACCCCTACGATGGTCAGCCGACGGGCGGTCGCCCCCGTTCCCACGAGGACGCTGTCTCCGACGGTTCAGGAGCCGGCCCAAGCCACGCAGCCCATCTCCAGGGGTACGGGGAGATCGGGGTGGGCGGGCACGACACGGACGGTGAAGCCGTGGCGTCCGGCGACGTCGCAGACGAAGCTGCCCCGCCAAAGGGTGGTGCCGGGGTTGGTCCCGGGCCCTTCCATCTCCATGGGGACGGTCTGCCAGTCCTCGATCTCGTCGGGGCCCCGCACCGGGCCGTGGAGCAGTTCGACAGCCACCTCCGTCGGCTTCAGGTCGCCCAGGGAAACCTCGGCAGTGGCCTGCCTGGTGGCGCCCAGGTCGGTCACCAGCGCCGCCGAGTCGACGTCGACGGAGACGACCGCGACCTTGTCCCACACCCCGACCAGGTTGGCCTTCCACGCCGCCAGGACCTTGGCCCGGGCGAAGTTGTTGGCGGTGAGGACGTCGGCCCGCTTGGCCATGGGCTCGTACATTTGCCTGGTGTAGTCCCGCACCATTCGCGACGCTTGGACACGGGGCCCGAGAGAACTGAGCGAGTCCTTGATACGGGCCACCCATTGGCGGGGGAAGCGGTCCCCGCCACGGTCGTAATAGAGCGGGACGACCTGGCGCTCCAAGATTTCGAAGAGGCTGTTGGCCTCGACCTCATCGCGCCGCTGCAGGTCGGTGTACGTCTCGGCCGAGGCGATCTGCCAGCCGTTCTTGCCGTCGAACATCTCGTCCCACCAGCCATCGAGCACCGACAGGTTGAGAGCACCGTTGAGGGCTGCCTTCTGGCCGCTGGTACCGCTGGCCTCCATTGGCCGGCGGGGGTTGTTGAGCCAGACGTCGCTGCCCTGGAGCAGGGTCCGGGCCACGGCGATGTCGTAGTCCTCGACGAAGGCGATCCGGTGGCGGACCTCCGGGCCCCGAGCGAACTGGACCAAATGGCGGATCATTTCCTTGCCCAGGTCGTCAGCCGGGTGGGCCTTACCGGCGAATATGAACTGGACGGGCCGTTTGGGGTCGAGGAGCAGCGCCTTCAGCCGGTCGGGCTGGGAAAGCAGGAGCGTAGCCCGCTTGTAGGAGGCGAACCGGCGGGCGAAACCGATGGTGAGGAGGGTCGGGTCCAGGGCCTCGTCCGCCCAGGCGGCGTCGACAGGGGACGCGCCCTTTTCCACGAGCGACGACTTCAATTGTGAGCGGACAAAACCGATCAGGGCCTCTTTACCCTGTTCGCGCGCCCTCCACAGCTCGTCGTCCCGGGCCTCGCCGATACGCGCCCAGTCCGCCGGGCCGGCATCCTCCCATGACGGGTTGATGTACTTGCTGAACAGGTCGTTCATGGCCGATGAGACCCACGTCCGCCCATGGACGCCGTTGGTTACCGATCCGATGGGCACCTCGTCTACCGGCACCGCCCGGTAAAGCTGCTGGAACATGAGGCGGCTTGTCTTGCCATGCAGCTTGGAGACCCCGTTGGCCATGCTGGCCAGGCGCAGGCCCATAACGGCCATGTTGAACGGGGCCGACGCAGGCTCGCCCGGGGCGTGGCCGAGCGCCATCAGGTCGGTGATGTCCACACCGCATTCGTCCGCCCACCCGGAGAAGTACTTCTCCATCAGGTCGGCTGGGAACCTGTCGATCCCGGCCGGCACGGGGGTGTGCGTGGTGAAGATCGTCCCCGCCCGGGCCGCCTCCACCGCCTCGGTGAAGGACAGGCCCTTCTGGGTGACCAGTTGGCGGATGCGCTCGAGGCCCAGGAACCCGGCGTGGCCCTCGTTGGAATGGAAGATCTGGGGCTGCTCGTCCAGTGCCTCGAGGGCGCGCACCCCGCCGATGCCGAGCAGGATTTCCTGGCGGAGGCGGTGCTCAGTGCCGCCGCCGTAAAGCCGGTCGGTGACTTCACGCAGGTCATCGGTGTTATCGTCGATGTTGGCGTCCAGAAGGTACAACTTCACCCGGCCGACGTACGCCACCCAGATGCGGGCCGTCAGGACCTGCCCGCCGAGGTCGACGGTGACCCGGGTGCCTTCGACCGGGGCCAAGGCCATGGCATGGGGGTCCATGCCCGGGTAGCGCTCCTCCTGCCACCCGTCGGCGTTGAGGCGCTGGCGGAAGTAACCTTCCCGGTAGAGAAGGCCGACGCCGACCATCGGGACCCCGAGGCTGCTGGCGGCCTTTAGGTGGTCCCCGGCCAGTATCCCGAGGCCCCCCGAGTACTGCGGGAGAGCCTCGGCGATGCCGAACTCGGGGGAGAAGTATGCCACCTTGACCAGGGCCGAGCGCCCACGGTTCTGGAACCAGCGGTGGACGTTCATGTAGCGGCGCAGGTCGGCATGTATCTCGCCCAGGAACGACATGAAGGCATTGTCCTTGGACAGGGCCTCGAGGCGTTCCCGGGCCACCAGGGACAGGACCCTGACCGGGTCGTGCTGGGTACGTTCCCACAGGTTGGGGTCGACCCAGCGAAAAACGTCGCGGGTACGTTCGTCCCACGACCACCTCAGGTTGAAGGCCAGCTCCTGCAGGGGGGCCAATGGTTCGGGGAGCCTGGCCCTGACGGTGAAGCTTCTGTACGCTTTCATCTCCGGCCAACGTACCAAGACCAGCGGACCTCGTTAGGTTGGGGGGCCATGACCACCGAGGCTGCTCACCCCAGGACCGGTCGCCGGGCCCGGATGCCGTCCCGTACCGAGGCGCAAAAGCCGCAAGCGGTTTCGCCGAGTACGCTCCTCCACATCGTTGTGCAGGACCTGCGCCCGTCGACTCCCCATGGCTACCCGGCGAAGGCCGTCGTGGGCGAGGCAGTACCGGTGCGGGTGAACATCTTCAAAGACGGCCATGACGTCCTCGCCGCGCGCGTCCTGTTGCGCAAGGACGGTGAAGTGGTCGATGCCTGCGCCCTTGTCCACACCGGCAACGACGAATGGTCGGGCACGGTACGGCCGGCCGAGATGGGCCTTCACGAACTGGTCGTGCAGGCCTGGACGGACCGTTACGCCACTTGGGCCCATCGGGCGGCGGTCAAATTGGCGGCGCGCCAGGATGTGCACAACGAGATTGCGGAGGCCGTAGCCCTCCTGTCCGAATGGTGGGGCCCGGATGGGGAAGTGGGCGCCGACGGGCCGATCGCCCAGGCCCTGGCCGCATTGCGCGATGAAGCCCTCGACGACGCCGCTCGTATAAACCGTGCCCTGTCCGCACCCGTGGCCGAGGCTCTGGCGGGCGAAAAGTTTGCCACCGACTTGACTATTGCGCCCCCCGGCTCCATCTGGGCCGATCGTCCCCTCGCCGCCGTCGGGGCCTGGTACGAGCTGTTCCCTCGCAGCTTCGGGGGCTTGCGGGGTGCGGCCGGGCAGGTCCCCCGGCTGGCCGGGCTGGGTTTTGACGTCCTGTACCTTCCGCCCGTCCACCCGATCGGCCACACTTTCCGCAAGGGAAGGGACAATTCCCTCACCGCCGGGCCAGGGGACCCCGGGAGCCCCTGGGCCATCGGGTCGGAGGAGGGAGGCCACACCGCCCTGCACCCTGACCTCGGCACGTTCGACGACTTCGACCACCTGGTCCGGACAGCGGCCGCTCACGGCATGGAAGTGGCCCTGGACTACGCGCTCAACTGCACGCCGGACCATCCCTGGGTCAAGGAGCACCCCGAGTGGTTCTATCACCGCCCGGACGGTTCGATCGCCTATGCCGAGAACCCGCCGAAGAAGTACCAGGACATTTACCCGCTAAATTTTTGGCCGCGGTCCGAGACGGCCCGGTTGGCGCTCTGGGAAGCATGCAAGGGGATCATCGACTTCTGGGCCGACCGGGGCGTACGCGTTTTCAGGGTGGACAACCCCCATACCAAACCGTTCGCCTTCTGGGAATGGCTGGTGAGCGCGCTGCGCCGGGAGCGCCCTGACATCGTCCTGCTGGCCGAAGCCTTTACCCGCCCCAAAGTGATGGCCCGCCTGGCCGAGGTGGGCTTTTCCCAGGGATATACGTACTTCACCTGGCGGACCGTCCAGTACGGGCCCGAAGGTTTGCGTACCTACGTGGAAGAGCTCGCCCACGGCCCGCTGGCCGACTACATGAGGCCCAACTTCTGGCCCACCACACCCGACATCCTGTCGGGCCCGCTGCGGGGAGGCCCTCCCGGCGTTTTCGCCTTGCGCTTCGTCCTGGCCGCCACCTTGTCGCCGTCCTACGGCATCTACAGCGGGTACGAGTTGTGCGAGAACCTGCCTGCATCTGCGGACAACGAGGAGTACCTGGCCTCGGAGAAGTTCGAGCTGAAACAGAGGGACTTCTCCCAAGCCGGCCTGACCCCGCTCATAAAGGCGGTCAACGACGCCCGGCGTCGCCACCGCGCCTTTGCCAATCTCCGCGGCGTGCGCTTCCATGCTTCGGACAACCCCGACATCATGGTCTACTCGAGGATCTCGGACGACGGCGGAGATGTTGTGGTGGTCGTCGTGACCCTCAACCCGTACGCGGTCGGGGAGGCTACCCTGCACCTCGACACGGAGGCCCTCGGGCTGGGCTCGGCGACTTCTTTCGAGGTGTACGACGAGCTATCCGGGGAACGTTATATGTGGAGCGCCGGTCCTTATGTGAGGCTCGACCCCCTTTACCGTGTGGCCCATATCCTTCACGTGCGCAACCAGGTCTGAAGATGAGCATGCCCAGGCCCCCCGGAGGAGGGGTCGCGCCCGTCTCGGGCACAGCCAGCCAGGACGTCCGCTGGTACCAGCGGGCGGTTTTCTACGAGGTCCTGGTACGCGGTTTCTACGATGCCAACAACGACGGGACGGGCGACATCCCGGGCCTCATGAACAAGTTGGACTACCTGCAGTGGCTGGGGGTCGATTGTCTCTGGCTGTTGCCCTTCTACCAGTCGCCCTTGCGGGACGGCGGTTACGACATATCGGACTACTGGACCGTGCTGCCCGAGTACGGGCAGGTGGCTGACGTGGCGCAGTTGGTCGATGACGCCCACCGTCGGGGGATCCGGGTCATCGCCGACCTGGTAATGAACCATACGAGCGACCAGCACCCATGGTTCCGGGAGTCCCGCCAGGACCGGACCAACCCCAAGGCCGATTGGTACGTCTGGAACGACGACGACCAGCGTTACGGGGAAGCTCGCATAATTTTCGTTGACACCGAGAAGTCGAACTGGGAGTGGGACCCTCAGCGGGGCCAGTACTATTGGCACCGCTTCTTCTCGCATCAACCGGACCTCAATTTTGACAACCCCGAAGTCGCCGACACGATGCTGGACGTGGTCCGCTATTGGCTCGACATCGGCCTCGACGGTTTCCGCCTCGACGCCGTGCCGTACATGTTCGAACGCGACGGCACCGAGGGCGAGAACTTGCCCGAAACTCATGCCTACCTGAGGAGGCTGCGCAAGGAAGTCGACTCCCTTTACCCGGGTAAAGTCCTGCTGGCCGAGGCAAACCAATGGCCTGAGGACGTCGTCGAGTACTTCGGCGGGGGCGAGGAATGCCACATGTGCTTCCACTTCCCTCTGATGCCCCGCATGTTCATGGCTGTCCGGCGCGAACAGCGTTTTCCCATAACCGAAATACTGGCCCGGACCCCGGCCATCCCCGACGGCTGCAGTTGGGGAATATTCCTGCGCAACCACGACGAGCTCACGCTGGAGATGGTGACCGACGAAGAGCGGGACTACATGTGGTCGGAGTACGCCAAGGACCCCCGCATGAAGCGCAACATCGGGATCGGGCGTCGCCTGGCCACCTTGGTCGACAACGACCGGCGGGTGGCCGAGCTCCTGCACTCGTTGTTGTTCAGCCTGCCCGGGTCCCCCGTGCTCTATTACGGGGACGAGATCGGGATGGGGGACAATATCTATCTCGGCGACCGCGACGGTGTGCGGACACCTATGCAGTGGGCCCCCGACCGTAACGGAGGTTTTTCCCGGGCCGACTTCGCCCAGCTCTACCTCCCGCCCCTCATGGACCCGGTGTACGGCTATCAGGCCGTAAATGTCGAAGCCCAGATGCGCAACCCGAGCTCTCTTTTGCACTGGATGCGCAGCATGCTCGAGGTACGCCGGGCGCACCCGGTGTTCGGTACGGGGAGCATGGAAGTCGTCTCGACCGACAACCCTTCGGTCCTCGCCTACGTACGCTCCTCGGGCGCCCCGGTGCCCGCCCCGGGCGCCGGCCCGGCTGCTCCCGGTGCGCCCGCCGCTCCCGGTGCGCCCGCTGCTACCGAGGCGCCCGCCGCTCCCGGTGCGGCCGCTACGCCGGACCCGGGGGCGGCCCACGGCGACTGCGTGCTGTGCGTGAGCAACCTCTCACGTTTCGCCCAGCCCGCCCAGCTCCCCCTCCAGCGGTGGGAGGGCCTGACCCCGGTGGAGCTTCTCGGCCGCATCCCTTTCCCCCCTATAGGCGAGCTGCCTTATTTCATAACGCTCCCGCCTTACGGCTTCTACTGGTTCGGGTTGGTCGACCGTCACCCGAGCCCGACTGGAGGTTGACATGGACAAGGGGCTGACCGAGCGGATGGAGCTGCCGGGCGAACTTTTCGAGGCCGTAGGGCCGTACCTGGCCCGCCAAAGGTGGTACGCAGGCGAGGGCCCGCCGGTGTCGATGAACGTGGTTGAGGCCCGCGTGCTGGCCGAGCTGAAGGACGGCCCGAGCCGGCTGCTGTGGGCCGTTGTCGAGGCTGAAGGCGCTGATTACCAGCTCGTCATTGCGGAGAGGCCGGTCGCTGGCGACCGCCTGCGAGGCCACGAGGAAGCTTTCATAGCCGGGTTCGGGGACCGCGTTTACTACGACGCCACCGTGGACTCGGAGATGGCCCTTGAGCTCCTGGGCGTGGCCAGTGGCGGTGCCGAGCACGCTGAACGTGCCCGGCCGCTCGGTGTCGAGCAGTCCAATACCTCCTTGGTGTACGACGACCGCGTGATCCTCAAGTTGTTCCGCCGCCTCTCAGTGGGCCCGAACCCGGACGCCGACGTGACCGCTGCCCTGGCTGCCACCGGCTTCAAGCATGTAGCGCTGCCGGTGTTGCGGTGGCAACGCGACGGCCGGGACCTGGCTTTCGGCCAGCAGTACCTGGCTGGCGGGACCGACGGCTGGGCCATGGCGCTCACCTCGCTGCGGGATTATTACGGGGCGGCCACCTCCCATGCTCCGGTCCATCCGGCCCTCTCGGGCGGGGACTTCGCCGCCGAGGTGTGCCGCCTAGGACAAGTGACCGGTGAGATGCACCTGGCCATGGCCGAAGCCTTCGGGGTGTCCGAGCAAGGCCTGGGCGAGCAGTGGGGCGCCCTGGTCGCTTCGATCGAAGTCAGGGCCCGTCACCTCGTCCCCGAACTAGTGGAGGCGGCCCAGCCCCTCCTCCAGCGGTTAGGTGCTGTTCAGGACTTCGGGCCCGCCGTGAGGGCTCACGGTGATTATCACCTGGGCCAGGTGATGCGCACGGACCTGGGCTGGTACGTCCTTGATTTCGAGGGCGAGCCCAGCCGGCCCTTGGAGGAGCGCCAGCGTCACACTTCGGTGCTGAAAGACGTTGCCGGGATGCTGCGCTCGCTCAATTACGCCACCCAGTTCGCCGTGGGGGACCGGGCCGAGAGCGACACCGAGCTGTTGCAACCCTTTGCCCAGGCGTGGGAGGACCGCAACCGGTCGGCTTTCGTGCGCGGCTACAAGGACTGCAAGGGCACAGAGGAGCTGCTGCCACCCGCACCCGACGACCGCGGCGCAGTGCGTGTGGCCTTTGAGGTAGACAAGGCCTTGTACGAGCTGGCCTATGAACAGGACTTCCGACCGGACTGGGTGCGCATACCCCGTTTGGCGCTACAACGCCTGTTGTCTGCCCCGGTGGCCGAACTGATCGCCGGGCCGGTCGACCTGCGCGACCCGGCCGAAGCCGGGGATGAGGACCGCGAGATCTAGGAGGGTATTACAACCGCTATGACTACCACCTCCATCCAAGGGCCCAAGAAGCCTGGGCCCGGGCTCCAGAAGAGCGGCCCACCAGAGCAAGGTCCGGCCAGCATCCCTGAGTTCGAGGTGCTGGTCCAGGGCCGCCACTATGACCCGCATTCGCTCCTCGGCCGCCATGACGGGCTGGTACGGGCGCTGCGGCCCGGAGCGAGCGAGATGTACCTGCTGGTAAAGGGCCCGGATGCCGACAGCGACGTTGTGGCCAGGGCCCCTATGGCCTTGGTGCACCCAGGAGGCCTGTGGGAAGCGCCCCTCGACCCGACGGCGCCCGGGTACCGTTTGGAAGCGCTCTATGGCGGGCCGGGTTCGCCCGGCTTCGTCTTCGATGACCCCTACCGCCACTGGCCCACCCTTGGGGACCTTGACCTGCACCTCTTCAACGAGGGACGCCACCGGCGCCTCTGGGAAGTGCTCGGTGCGCACCCCCGGACGCACGAGGGAGTGGCCGGGACGGCGTTTGCCGTTTGGGCACCCAACGCGAAGGGGGTCAGGGTCGTCGGGGACTGGAACTTCTGGGACGGCCGCGTCCATCCCATGCGCTCTCTCGGCAGCTCGGGCGTCTGGGAGCTCTTTATCCCCGGCGTCGAGCCCGGTGCGCGCTACAAGTACGAGATCGTGGCCGCCGACGAACGGCTGACGCTCAAAGCCGACCCGTTCGCTTTTGCCACCGAGGTGCCGCCGGGCACGGCGTCAGTCGTAGCAGAGCCCTCCCACCACCGCTGGGAAGATGCCGGCTGGGCAGCCAAGAAGTTGGAGGGAGATCCTCTCGAGCGGCCGATGTCGGTGTACGAGGTCCATGTCGGTTCCTGGCGCTGGACTGACGATGGTGCCGGAGGCGCCCGTCCCCTCACCTACCTCGAGCTCGCCGAACAGTTGCCTGCCTACGTGGAGGAAATGGGCTTTACCCACGTCGAGTTCCTGCCTATAGCCGAGCACCCTTTCGGGGGTTCCTGGGGTTACCAGGTGAGCGCGTACTACGCCCCGACGGCCCGCTTCGGTAGCCCCGACGACTTCCGCGCCCTGGTCGAGGCGTTGCACCGTAAGGACATCGGCGTCATCGTGGACTGGGTGCCCGCCCATTTCCCGCGGGACGACTTCGCTTTGGCGACCTTCGACGGGACGCACCTTTACGAGCACTCCGGCCTCATGGGCTCCCAACCTGACTGGGGCACGCTGGTTTTCAACCTGGGCCGCCACGAGGTAAGGAATTTCCTCATTGCCAACGCCCTTTTCTGGGTGGACCAGTACCACGTGGACGCCCTAAGGGTCGACGCCGTGGCTTCGATGCTCTATCTCGACTATTCGCGCCAGGCGGGCGAATGGGTGCCTAACGAGTTCGGGGGAAATGAGAACCTCGAAGCCGTTTCGTTCTTAAAGGAGTTGAACGAAACGATGTTCTCCATTTACCCGGGGGCCACGACGATCGCGGAAGAATCGACGTCATGGCCGGGAGTTTCCCGGCCCACCTATCTTGGAGGGCTTGGTTTCGGGTTCAAATGGAACATGGGCTGGATGCACGACACGCTCCAGTACTTCGAAGTCGACCCCCTTTTCCGCCGCTACCACCAAAACGACCTGACTTTCGGCCTTCTTTACGCCTGGCACGAAAACTTCCTGCTGCCGCTCTCTCATGACGAGGTCGTGCACGGCAAGCGCTCGATGCTCAACAAGATGCCCGGGGACCGTTGGTCCCAGCTCGCCAACCTGCGCGCCCTGTACGCCTGGATGTGGGCCCACCCAGGCAAGAAGCTGCTCTTCATGGGGGGGGAGCTGGCTCAGGAACGGGAGTGGTCCAACGAGCGGTCACTGGACTGGTGGGTGTTGGACGAATGGGCCGACCACGCCCGGCTGCACAATATGGTGTCCGAGCTGAACAAGCTTTACCGGGCCCAGCCGGCCCTGTGGGAGAGGGACTTCAGCCCGCTGGGGTTCCGCTGGATCGACGCCAGCGATTCGGACCACAACGTGTTCTCCTTCTACCGTTCGCGCCGGCACCTCTCGAATGGCCAGGCCGACCAGGGCGAGCGTCCCGGAGGCGGGCCCGTCGCGCCGGGGAGCGACATCGTCGTCTGCTTGGCCAACCTGTCGCCCGTACCCCAGATCAGGTACCGGGTCGGGTTGCCTAGGCCCGGGCGCTGGGCTGAGCTGTTGAACACTGATGCCCACGACTGGGGCGGGAGCGGGCTCGGCAACATGGGCGAGGTCTGGGCCTCGGGCACGCCATGGCACGGCCAACCTAATTCGGCAGAGGTGGTCCTTCCCCCGCTCGGCGTCGTATGGCTGGCCCCGGTACCCTGATCCATAACGGGCGGGACACTGGGCTAGGACGCTGGGCTAGGACACTGGGCTAGGGAGGACGAGGTAGCCCTCCCTAGGGACTAGGAGCATCTATGCGGCCATCGTGGGGGCGTTTGCCTCTAGCCTGCTAGGTGTGGCCAGAAAGGTCTGGCGGCGTCCTAGCCGCCAAGAAGGTTTCAGCGCGGGCGGGACCGCCATACTTGTGGGCGGGGTCGCTGTCGTGGGCACCCTCCTGGCGGTGGCGATCGTCGGCGGCTTCTCGACGGCGTCGCATTCTGGCACGCACGGGGCTGGTGCCGTCGTCCAGCACACCACCGGTCCGGCCAAGACCGCGGCCAGTACGACCAGTACCACGACGCACCAGATGGCCATCGACCACCTGCTGTCTGAGGTAGTCGTTTCGCCGGCGGACGGGGCCACACGCCAGAAGCTCAGCACCGTGGTGACACTTCTTGCCCGCACCGGACGGCTGGCAGACGTGCACGTCTCGGCGAGTACGGACGCCACCGTGCTGCGGGGCAGGTTCAACTCCGCCGCCGAGGAGTGGCGGTCGACGAGCCCGCTCTGGCCCGGGACCACGTACACAGTCAGCTACGTGGTGAGCGACGGTACCGGGCTGAGGGCGCAAGGTTGGGAAAGTTTCGCGACTGCCGCCGCGCCACAGTCCGTCACAACCAGTGTCTTCCCGAGCCCGGGCATTTCCGTCGGCGTGGGCCAGCCCATCGTTTTCACCTTCTCTCAGCCCGTGGGCACCTATGCCGCCCAGCAGGCCGTACTTTCCCGCCTGCACATCGCCATGAGCCAGCCGGTGCCCGGCGGTTGGCACTGGTTCAGCGCCGTGGAGCTGCACTTTCGTCCCACCTCCTACTGGCCCGTCGGCGAGCAGGTGGAGGTTTCGGGCGACCTCAACGGCTGGGACATCGGCGGGGGCGAATGGGGGCAGGGCACCGTTTCCACCGCCTTCATCGTCGGCGACAGCCACATCTCGACCGTGAACCTCCTCACCCATGAGATGACGGTCACCGACAACGGCCAGGTCCTCTACGACTGGCCTGTAAGCGCCGGCTCCGAAGTGTGGCCGACCATGGACGGTACTCACATCGTCCTGGACCGGGAGTCCGTCGTCCACATGATCTCGTCGAGCGTGGGCATACCCCTCAACTCCCCCGAGGGGTACAACGAGTTCGTTTACTGGGACGTCCACATCTCCGACAGCGGGGAGTACGTGCACGCGGCTCCCTGGGACATCTCCGAGCAGGGCGTCGAAAACGTCTCGCACGGTTGCGTCAACCTGAGCCCGGCCCGAGCCGAGACCTTCTTCCATTTCAGCCGGGTCGGTGACGTCATCCAGATAGTTGACGGTCCGCGGTCACCCGCACAGGGCGACCACGGCGTGATGGACTGGTCGTTCGACGGTCCCACGGTCAGCTGGACGCCGGCCACCGTCACCCAGCTCATCACGACCGTCACCACCTTGCCGACCACGACACTGCCCCCGCCCCCCGGGGCACCCACCAGCCCGCCCGTGCCGGCTAACGGGCCCAGCAGCACAACAGCCAGTACGGCACCGGCTCCCGGCACCACGAGGCCTGTGCCACCAACGTCGGTCCCCAGCACCGCTCCCTCCTCCAGTACGACAACCACCAGGCCGACAACCACCTTGGCGCCCACCACGACCAAGCCGGCTCCGACAACCACTCGACCGCTGCCGACCACGACCCGACCGCTGCCGACCACCACCCGACCGCTACCGACCACCACGAGGCCCGCTCTCACCACCACCAAACCGGTGTTGACCACGTCGACGAAGGCGGCGAAGGCGGCGGTAGTCGGCTCGACCACCACCAGGACGGCCCCGAGCACAACAAGGCCGGCGCCGACGACTGCCCCGACCACCACGACCACCAGGCCCCCGACAACGACCACGAAACCGACCACGACGACCACGAAACCGCCGACGACTACCACCGCGAAGGCGACCACCACGACCACGACCAGGCCGACCACGACCACCACCAGCTCGACCACGACCACTTTGCCCATCACAACGACGACGGCCGGTGCCAGCGCGACCTCGAGCACCACGACGACGGCATGATCCGGTGGGCCGCTACGGTGGGAAGCCGTGCCGGCCTATCTCGACCATGCCGCCACGTCCCCGCTGCTAACCGAGGCGAAGGAGGCCATGGGGCCATGGCTGGCGGGCGGTTTCGGTAACCCTTCCGGTTCGCACTCCATAGCCCGGGCGGCGCGCAAAGCCATCGAGGAGGCTCGCGACACGGTGGCCGACTGCCTGGGAGTTCTTCCCGGGAACGTGGTATTTACCGGGGGAGGCACCGAGAGCGACAACCTGGCCGTGCTGGGCCGGGCTCGGGCCGTCCCTGGGCCATTGGCGGTAAGTGCCATCGAGCACCACGCCGTGCTCCACGCTGCCCATGCAGCCGAGCGCCTCGCCGGTACGCCCGTGCGGACCATCGGCTGCAGTACTGACGGCATCGTCGACTTGGACGCCCTGGGCTCCGCTCTGGACGACAGCGTGAGCTTGGTCTCCGTTCAGCTGGTCAACAACGAGGTGGGGACCCTGCAACCTTTGGCCGAGGTCGCTCGCATAGTGCGCCGACGCGCCCCGGGTGCGGCATTGCACACAGACGCCGTCCAGGCCGCGCCCTGGTACGACGTCGCCCAGTTGGGGGCGGGTGCTGACCTGGTGAGCGTCAGTGCCCACAAGTTCGGCGGGCCGCAAGGTGTGGGCGCCCTGGCTTTCCGGCGGCCCGTGGAGCTGGAGCCGCTCCTTTACGGCGGTCCTCAGGAACGAGAGCGAAGGGCGGGCACGCATAATGTCGCCGGGATCGTCGGCATGGCGGCCGCTCTCGAAGTTACGGCGCGGCAGCGCGACGCGGCGTGCCGCCGCGTCCGGGCCCTGCGGGACCGGCTGTTGGCTGGATTGCTCGTCCGCACAGCTTCGACGTACGAGACGGCGGCGGGACGGGAAAAGGCGCCCGGCCACTGTCACGTAACGATTGACGGCGTTGAGAGCGAAGCGTTGCTCGTACTGCTGGATGGTTACGGTGTCTGCGCCTCGGCCGGTTCGGCGTGCGCCAGCGGGGCCATGGAGCCGAGCCACGTCCTGACGGCCATGGGCTATAGCGCTGAGCAGGCGCTCGGCGCGCTCCGCCTCACGCTCGGCCACGCCTCCACGGAAGCAGACGTCGATCTGGCGCTGCGGGCCGTCCCCGCCGCGGTCGCCCAGCTGCGCGGCTTCTCGCCTCGGGGCGCCGGGGCGCCGGCCCCAATCTCGTGGACGCCTGGCCAAACTGCGGGAGCTTTGGCGTAATGCGTGTGCTGGTGGCCATGTCGGGCGGTGTCGACTCCTCGGTGGCTGCTGCTCTCATGCTCGAGCAGGGCCATGAGGTGGTAGGGGCCACCATGAAGCTGTGGGGCGGCCCGTCCGATTCCGGTTGCTGCTCGGTGGCTGACGTGGAGGACGCCCGTCGGGTCTGCCAGCAACTCGGTGTAGACCACCACGTTTTCAACTTCACGAGCGAGTTCGAGCGCCAGGTCGTGGCGCCTTATGTCGCCGCTCACGGGGAGGCCAGGACACCGAACCCCTGCATCGCCTGCAACGCCCACCTGAAGTTCGACCGCTTCTTGCAGCGCGCCGCGCAACTCGGCTTCGACGCCATTGCCACCGGCCACCACGCTCGGGTGGCGTGTACGGCAGGGTACTGGGAGCTCCGCCGGGGCCGCGACGACGCCAAGGACCAGTCGTATGTGCTCTACATGTTGGGCCAGGCGGAGCTGGGCCGGCTGTGCCTTCCGATCGGGGAGCTGACCAAGACCGAAGTGAGGCAGCTGGCCGGTGTGCACGGCCTGCGCACAGCCACAAAGCCCGACAGCCAGGACGTCTGCTTCATCTCCAGGGTCGGGGGGAGGGAGAGCTTCATCTCCGAGCGGATCCCGGTCCGCCAGGGCCGGCTGGTGGCGAGGGACGGTGAGCAGCTAGGGACTGTCGACGCTCTGGAGCTGGTGACCGTCGGGCAGCGCCGTGGCCTCGGGCTCGTCACCCGCTCGCGGCCCGAGCGCCGTTACGTCCTCGATGTCGACTTGCTCAGCCGCACGGCGACGGTGGGGACCCTGGACGACCTACTGGTCGACCGGGTGGAGGTCGACCAGCTGTCCTGGTGTGCCGGACCGGTCGCCGCCGGCACCGTGGTCCAGGCCCAGTTCAGCGCGCATGGGAGCCCGGTCACGGCGCAGTGGGACGGTGACGACCGGGCCGGCGCGGTAGCCCTGGCCCGCCCAGTACGTCGGGTCGCCCCCGGCCAGGCGGTGGTCCTGTACCGCCAGGGCCAGGACGGGGACGTGGTGCTGGGCGGCGGGACGGCGGCGTAGGCCAGCGCGGAGCCGCGGCCCGGGGCGCTGGAGCGTCACTGGGGCTGTGTACCCTTTAGGACCATGGCTGAGGGAGCTGGCGAACGAGCCGAGAAGCTGCGCGGGCTCATCGTGTACCACAACCGCCGCTATTTCGACTTGGACGACCCCGAGATCAGCGACGCCGAGTACGACGAACTGGTGAGGGAGCTGGCCACGCTGGAGGGGGAGCACCCGGAGCTAGTGACGGCCGAGTCTCCCACCCAGCAGGTCGGCGGCGCCCCCGTGGGCTTGTTCGCCGAGGTGCGGCACCGGACGCCGATGATGTCCCTGGACAAGACGACGAGCTATGAGGAGCTACTGGCCTGGGGCAAGCGGATGGAGCGTTACATATCAGGCGAAGTCGTCTTTACCTGTGAGCTCAAAGTTGACGGCCTGGCCATGTCGCTGCTTTACGAGGACGGCCGCCTCAGCCGGGCGGCGACGAGGGGCAACGGCGAGCTGGGAGAAGACGTGACCGCCAACGTGGGCACGATCGCGGCGGTGCCCTCCCGGCTCGGGCCCGGTCACCCCGAAGTGGTCGAAGTGCGGGGCGAGATCTATATGACGGTCGGCGCCTTCGACGAGCTCAATGACCGGCAGGTGCGGGCCGGCGGGCGGACGTTCATAAACCCGCGCAATGCCGCCGCCGGGTCCCTGCGCCAGAAGGACCCTGCGGTGACGGCGGAAAGAGAGCTTTCGTTCTCCGCTTATCAATTGGGCGAAGTGGTCGGCGGCCCTGCCTTCAAGTACCACCACGAGACTCTGGAGTGGATGAGCCGGCTCGGGTTCCCTGTAAGTGGCTACGTTCAGACGGTCGGGACGCTGGAGGAGGTCGACCGCTACTGCACCGAGTGGCTCGAGAGGCGCCACGGCATTGACTTCGAGATCGACGGTGTGGTGGTCAAGGTGGACGACCTTGCCCAGCGGCGCGAGCTCGGGGCGACGTCGAAAGCCCCGCGTTGGGCCATCGCCTACAAGTTCCCGCCTGAGGAGCGCACGACGCTCCTCAAGGACATCATGGTGTCCATCGGTCGCACCGGTAAAGCGACGCCATTCGCGGTCCTGGAGCCCGTAGTGGTGGGGGGTGCCCGGGTGAGCCTGGCCACGTTGCACAACGAGGACCAGGTCAGGGCCAAGGACGTCAGGCCGGGTGACACCGTTGTCGTGCGCCGAGCGGGCGATGTCATCCCCGAAGTCCGTGGGCCGGTCCTGCCTCTGCGCCCAGAGGGCCTGGCGCCCTGGTCCTTCCCGTCCAACTGCCCGGTCTGCGCCGCGCCCCTGCAACGCCTGGCGGACGAAGCGGACACCTACTGCATAAATGTCGACTGCCCGGGCCAGCAGGTGCAGCGCATAAGCCACTTTGCGTCCCGCGGAGCGATGGACATCGAGGGCCTCGGCGAGCGCACGGTGGCACTGTTTTGCAAGGAGGGACTGCTCGTTGACGCGGCCGACATCTATACCGTTGACTTCGAGCGGGCCCAGGCCTTCGAGGGCTTCGGTCCCACCTCGGTCGCCAATCTCGCCGGGGCGATAGAAGCGTCCAAATCACGTCCTCTGGCCAACCTTTTCGTCGGCTTGTCCATCCGTCACCTCGGTACCAACGGGAGCCAGGTCCTGGCTCGTGCGATGGGGCATATGGACCGGGTCATCGACGCACCGGAGGACGAGGTCGCCGCCGTCGAGGGTATCGGGCCGGTGATCGCCGCCAGCATCAAGCGATTTTTTTCCTTGCCCCGCAACCGCCAGGTCGTGGAGCGTTTACGCGCCGCGGGGGTCAACTTCGAGGGACCGAGCGCTCCGGCGGCGGCCCAGACCCTCATGGGCAAGTCGATAGTGGTCACGGGCACGTTGGAACGTTGGTCGCGCGAAGACGCCGAGGCAGCTATAAAGGCCCGGGGCGGAAAGGCGCCTGGCAGCGTTTCCCAGAAGACGACGGCGCTCGTGCAGGGGAGCGACCCCGGGGGGGCCAAACTCGCCAAGGCGACTGAGCTCGGCGTGCCCGTGCTCGACGAAGCCGGCTTCGAACACTTGCTGGAGACGGGCGAGCTTCCTTGAGCACGGGGCAGGACCGTCCTCGACCAGCTCCATAGGCGCCGGAGCGAGGGTCCACCTGGGCCACGTCCCTCGTAGTTAGCCTCGTTAGATGGCCGTGTCGCGCAGCTCGGAGCTCGTGGGCCGGGTCGTGGGCGGCCGGTACCGTCTCTTACGCCCTGTGGGCAGTGGCGCCTCCGCCCACGTGTACGTGGCCGAGGACGTGCGCCTAAAACGCAGGGTCGCCCTCAAGCTGCTCCACCCGGCTCTGGCCACCGACGCTGCCTTCCTGCGCCGCTTCCAGGCCGAGGCCCAGACGGTGGCGGCGCTTCGTCACCAGGGCATTGTGCGGGTCTACGACTGGGGCGAAGACGCCGGGAACGCCTATCTGACCATGGAACTGCTGGAGGGGGGCAGCCTGCGTTCCCTACTGGACAGCGGTCGTCGCCTCAGTGTCTCGCAGGTGGCCGCGCTGGCGCTCGACGTCGCCTCGGCCCTGGCCTACGCCCATGCCCGGGGCCTGGTCCATCGTGACGTGAAGCCGGCCAACCTGCTGTTTGACGAAGACGGCCATGTGAGCGTGGCCGATTTCGGTATCGCCCGAGCACTGGCCGAGGCGAGCTGGACCGAGCCCCTCGGCGCCATGCTGGGCACGGCCCGTTATGCCGCTCCCGAACAGCTGAAGGGAGCCCCTCTTGACGGGCGCGCCGACGTTTATTCGCTGGCCGTCGTGGCGGTGGAGTCGGTCACCGGCGATGTGCCCTTCAGCCGCGACACGGCCTTAGGTGCCCTCATGGCCCGGGCCGGGCAACCCCTCTCAGTGCCGGGAGAACTGGGCCCGCTGGCACCGGTCCTCGAAAGAGCCGGGACTGTCTCGCCCGAGGACCGCCTGAGCGCCGAGGCCTTCGCTCAGGGGATAGCGATGGTGGCTCGCCAGCTGCGGGCGCCGGCGCCCTTGCCGTTGCCGGGCATCGCCGCCAGTTCGGAGGGCGTTTTCGGCCGGGAGCCGACGGAGCTCGCGGGAGGGCATCGTCGGCCCCATGACGCCGGGATCACCATCTTGGTGGACGACCTAGAGATCATGGCGCCGGCTCCCGGCGCCGGCTCGCCCAGTACCCACTGGCCCGAGAGTGGCCCGCCCGAGAATGGCCCGCCTGAGAATGGCGCACGGGCGGCCACGGCGACCGGGCCTCCCGTGCGGGCCACCGCTGCCGAGCCCGTCGCGGGCACCGTCGCACTTCACAGGGCAGGGAGGGGAGGACGCCGGCGCTGGCTACAGCGGTCCCTCGTCGTTGCGGTCGCCGTAGTCCTCCTCGGCGGTGCCGCCAGCGCGGTATTGGTGCTGAAGCGGCCGGCACCGACCTACGCCGTGCCCCGGTTGGGCGGGGAGGCTCTCGGGGACGCCCGCGCAGTGTTGGCGGGCGACCACCTGCTACTTGCCGTAGTCGGTACGCAATGGGACACCGCCGCCAAGGGCTCGGTGATCACCCAATACCCACTGGCCGGGACGAGCCTTCGCGCCCATTCGACCGTCGGGGTGACGGTCTCTCTTGGCCCCGAGCCCGTCGCCGTGCCCGATCTGTCCACCCTCGACCTGGCCCAGGCCATTTCGGAGCTGCGATCGGACCGGCTGAGGCTGGGCCGGGTGGCGCGCCGCACGAGCATGACGGTCCCTGACGGGAGCGTGATCTCATGGTCGCCGCGGGGCCGGCGCGTGCTGCCGGGAACGGCCGTCCAACTGGTGGTCTCCGAAGGCAGGCCCATGGCCGTCGTGCCACCGGAGGCGGCGAGCACGAGCTTCGCCGCCCTGCAGGCGGCGCTAAGAGGAGCCGGCTTCAAAGTGGCCGAGCTCACCGCGTACAGCGATGGTGTGCCCGCGGGCGATGTGGTTTCGGTGAGCCCGTCAGCGGGGACCAGGGAGGTTGTCGGGAGCACCGTGACCGTCATCGTCTCGATCGGGCCTCATACGGTGACGATCCCCGCCGGCATCGTCGGTTTGTCCGCCGACCAGGCCGGAAAGGTCCTGTTGAGGCTGGGCCTGTACGTCTACGAGGTCCAGGGGAGCCCGCTGGCCCCAGTCACCGGTTCCCAACCGGCGGTGGGCACGGCCGTGCTCTACGGGAAATCGGTGGTCCTCGTTACGCGCTGATCCCGGCTGGACCGCCTACTGCTGGCGCGCCCGGTCGAGTTGACGACGCTCGCGTTTGGTCGGCCTCCCGGTCCCCCTGTCCCGGGCGAAGTTGGGCGAACCGACCTCCTCTTTGGTGGGGGGAGGAGGACTGTGGTCCACATAGCAAGCGGCGGCGATGGCCGCTCCCGCCCGCTTCTCGATCAGGGCGGTCACTTCGAGGGCCCGCAGGCGGTCGCCGGTCCTCGTTTCGATGTGGTCACCGGGCTTGACCACCGACGCCGCCTTGCCCGCTATCCCGTTCAGCTTCACGTGGCCGGCGCGGCAGGCGTCCGTGGCCGCGGTGCGGGTCTTATAGAGGCGGGCTCCCCACAGCCACTTGTCCAGGCGGGCCCCGGCCGGCGCGGCCGGTGGGCCGTTGTCAGCGCCTCCCGTCACGCCCGCTCATTCCGTTATCTCCTTCAGGCGCGTGGCCAGGGCGAGTGCCTGCACCCCCGGTAAGCCGAGCTCCGGCTGAGGCCGGCCATTGCCACCGTTGTCCGAGGCACCTGGCGGGCCCCCGGCGGGACCACTGAGGCCTTCGCCGGCACCCCCGGCACCCCCGACGCCGGGCTGGGCCGGCGGCGCCCAGCTGGTCGGTGCCGTGGGCCAGATGCCGCTGCGGGGGTCCAAGAGCTTGCTGAGATCCCCGTCGACCCTGATCCGTCCTCCCAGAAATGCCTGCATAACGGTCTGCACGTCGCCGGCGACGAACAGCGCCCGGGCCGTGCCGTAACCCATGGAAACGGTGACGTCCGGGCTCGGCAGGTGCCCCGTGCTTATGGTCACGCCACCGGACGACGTGTCGACATGGGCGTCGATGGGGCGGTCGGAGAAGGGTGCGTCAGTGATGACCAGGTTGACCCGCACGGGCGAGAACGAGGCTCCCGCCAAGCCACCCGACGCCTCGACCTCGGCGTATATCCGCTGGGCCTCGACGACCCACTCATCGCTCAAGAAAGGGTACTTCGGCATGTTCCCCTCGACCTGGCAGGCCCACCGCCCGCTCGTGATAGATGTGCCCTCCGAAGATAGCGCTTCCTCACCGGGCCCCCGACTGTAGTTACGATGGCCGGGTGGCCCAGCCCCTTTCCAAAGATGATGTAGCCCATGTCGCCCGGCTGGCGCGCCTGTCCCTGTCAAGCGAGGAACTCGAGCGCTACACGACCCAACTGGCCAGCGTCCTCGAGCATGCCGCAGATATCGGTGCTCTTGACATAGAGGGTGTCCCGCCTACGGCGCACCCCTTCCCATTGGTGAACGTCTTCCGCCAGGACGTACCGCGACCGTGCCTGGACAGGGACGAGGTGCTCTCCCAGGCACCCGAGGTCGAGGACGACAGGTTCCGCATCCCCCGGATCCTGGGGGAGGCACTATGACGTCGGTGGTGGAGATGGCGGCGGCGGTCCGGCGGGGCGAGCTTTCGGCCGTAGCGATTATTGAGCAACACCTCTCTCGCATCGATCAGGACGAGGCCGACATCCATGCCTTCAACCTGGTGATGGCGGACCACGCCCGAGCCCGGGCGGCGGAGGTCGATGGGATGGTCGCCAGGGGCGAGGACCCCGGTGCCCTGGCGGGCGTACCGGTCGCCTTGAAGGACCTCATTTGCACCCGAGGGACGCCGACTACGTGTTCGTCGCGCATCCTCGAGGGCTGGGTGCCCCCTTATGACGCCACCGTGGTCAGCAGGCTGACCGAGGCCGGGGCGGTCTTCGTGGGCAAGACCAACATGGACGAGTTCGCCATGGGCTCGTCGACGGAGAACTCGGCTTTCGGGCCTACGCGCAACCCCCGTGACCTGAGCCGCGTCCCCGGGGGATCCTCCGGGGGCAGCGCCGCGGCGGTGGCAGCAGGGTTTGCCGCGATCGCCCTGGGGAGCGACACCGGAGGCTCCATCCGTCAACCCGCCGCGCTCTGCGGCGTCGTGGGCGTCAAGCCCACCTATGGGATGGTCTCCCGGTACGGCCTGGTTGCTTTCGCCAGCTCGCTCGACCAGATCGGGCCGTTCGCCACCAGCGTGGCCGATGCGGCCCTGGCCCTGGACACCATTTCCGGCCACGACGAAGCCGACTCCACCAGCCTCCCGACCGACAGCGCACGGGCCCGGGAAAACCTCGGCCGCGGTGTCGAGGGTTTGCGCGTGGGGGTGATAGCCGAACTCGCCGGGGCCGAGGGCATAGCCCCGGACGTGGCCGCCCGTATCAGGGAGGCAGCCGAAGCCCTGGCCGCCTCCGGGGCCAAGGTGGAGGAGACGAGCGTGCCCGCCGTGCGTTACGGCCTTTCCGCCTACTACATGATCGCTCCGGCGGAGGCCTCGTCCAACCTCGCCCGTTACGACGGCGTCCGCTACGGCCTGCGCAAGCCCGGGGCGGACATCACCGAGATGTACATGGCCACCCGCTCGGCCGGCTTCGGGCCGGAAGTGAAGAGGCGCATAATGTTGGGCACGTACGTCCTTTCGGCCGGTTATTACGACGCCTACTACGGCAAGTCGCAGAAGGTGCGCACCCTGATAATCCGGGACTTCGAAGAGGCTTACCGGTCCTTCGACGTCCTGTTGTCGCCGACGGCACCGACGACGGCGTTCGAACTGGGCACAAAGACATCCGACCCGCTCACCATGTACCTGAGCGACATCTGTACGATCCCCTCAAATCTGGCCGGGCACCCCGCCATCAGCGTGCCTTTCGGCACCGGTGACGACGGTCTGCCGGTGGGGGCGCAGGTCCTGGCGCCGGCCGCTGGAGAGCCAGTCATGTTCCAGGTGGCCGAAGTCCTCGAAGCGGCGGCTGCCGCGAAGGGTGGTGGGAGATGAGCCAGTCAGGCCAAGCAATCCAATCGAGCGATTGGGAAACCGTTGTGGGTTTAGAGGTGCACTGTGAACTGCGGACGCAGACCAAGTTGTTTTGCGGGTGCCGCAACGCCTTTGGCGACGAGCCCAATACCAACGTGTGCCCCGTGTGCCTGGGCCTGCCCGGTTCTTTGCCGGTGCTGAACGAGCAGGCGGTCGAGTACGCACTGCGCATCGGTGCCGCGCTGCGTTGCCGCGCCCAGCGATCGCTTTTTCACCGGAAAAACTATTTTTACCCTGACATGCCCAAGGACTACCAGATAAGCCAGTACGACGTACCGATAAATATCGGCGGCTGGTTGGAGCTGCCCTCAGGCAAAAGGATAGGGATAGTACGCGCCCACATGGAGGAGGACACGGGCAAGACCACTCATATCGGTGGCGGCGGCCGTATTCACCAGGCGGGTCATTCACTGGTCGATTACAACCGGGCCGGCGTCCCACTCGTCGAGATCGTTTCCGAGCCCGACATGCGCAGCGCCGACGAGGCTCGTGAGTATGTCGAAGAGCTGCGGGCCGTGCTCGTTGCCGCCGGGGCCACCGACGGGAAGATGGAAGAGGGCTCTCTGCGCGTCGACTGCAACGTGTCGGTCCGTCCTCAGGGATCGACCGATCTCGGCACGCGCTGCGAGATCAAAAACATGAACTCCCTGCGCAGCTTGGCCCGGGCCGTGGCCTACGAAGCCGAGCGCCAGATCGAGCTGATCTCCAACGGTGGCCGGGTGGACCAGGAGACGAGGCACTGGGACGAGGCCGACGCCCGGACCCACTCGATGCGGTCCAAGGAAGAGGCGTTCGACTACCGCTACTTCCCCGAGCCCGACCTCGTGGTCCTCGACCCGGGGCCCGAGTGGGTGGCGGCGGTGGCCGCCAGCCTGCCCATCCTCCCGGCGGAAAGACGGGCGCGAGTGGCCGGCGCCGCCGGTGTCCCCGCTTCCTCCGAAGCGGTGGCGACGGTTGTCCGCCTGGAACTGGACGGGATCATCGGTGCCGCCGTGATGGCTAACGCGGACGCCGCCCTGGCCCTTCGCCGGCTGGCCAACGAAGTCGCCGGGGAGCTGGCGGAGGGCGACAAGGGGGCTCTCGACGCCGATGCGTTCATCGGCCTGGTGCTGATGGAGCAGCAGGGCGAGCTCACCTCCGCCCAGGCCCGGACGGTGTTGAAGGTCCTGGTGGCCGAGGGCGGTGACCCCAAAGTCATAGCGGTGCGCCTCGGTTTCGAGGTGATGGCGGCCGGCGCCCTGGCCGAGGTGGTGGACCAGGTCATCGCGGCCAACCAGCGCGAATGGGCCCGCTACGCCGGGGGCGACGACAAGCTGGCCGGGTTCTTCATAGGCAAGATAAAGGCGGCGACGGGTGGCAATGCCGACCTGCGCGCCGCTACGCAGCTATTGCAGCAGCGCCGGGCGGCCCAAGAGGCTTAGCGCCACCCTGGCCCAGAAAGTGGGCTCGGCAGTTCGGGCTTTTCCCGCAGCTCTGACTGGTCGACTTCGCCAGCTTGGCCAGCCCGTATGTCTACACCGTGACGATCGATGTTGCCGGTGACGGCCCGTCGACCTGGAACCGTAGGACTGGGTGATTTCTCTTTATCCAGTCCCCCGAAGACGGCGACACAGCCAAGAACCGTTGCGCCCGTTTGTTTTCGGCGTCCTTGCAGATGCAGCCCCGGAGGGCGATGAGATCTTTGGTGACCTTCCCGTTGCCATTGCCGCTGGCGCCGGCCACGTCACTGACCTCGAAGACCATCTTCCCGCCCGGCCCGGTTACCACTAGGTCATGCGAGCAACTGCCCTTTCGCCCTCCGCTGGTAGCCGGGTGGCACTGCTCAACAGTGTCCATTTGCTGGCCCACAGCCCAGTCCAGGGCGTCGATGAGCCGTTCGACCGTGGCTAGTTGGTTCACCACTTCACTGAACGGCTGGGACTCGACGCCCTCGGGCACCATGGGGACGCCACCCACGTCTACCGGGCTGCGCTTGATCTGGACCACCCAGTGAGCGGCACCTAGCGGGGGAGGGGTTACCTTCCCCGCCGTCGTGACCAGCCGGGCCGTGAGGGCGGCATGAGCCGCGCTTAGCCCCGACCTATATGCCGAGAGCGCCTCGGGCTCGGTGACCGGCGCAAGTAGGTGCATCCGGGCCATTTGCCGATAGTACCGGGCCTAAAGGGGGGCCACGAACAGCGTCCGTCCGCCCCGGTCTTCAACGACCAGGACCTCGCAGCCGACCGTCACCGGGCCGTCGGAGACGGCCATGTAGGTCTCGCCGCCGCCCCGGACCTGGACCACGACCTCGCCCCGCCGCGGTCCGCCCGGGACGAACGTGGTGACCGTTGCCAACCTTCCGGCCAGCCCGGCTGGCACCCCGTCGTTGTCGGGCTTGGCCCGCCTCAGGCTCATTTCGCGCTCCTTGGACGATGTGGGCACCTACAAGCCGAGTTCAGGCCGGGCCGTAGGGGAGCAGGCGGACCTGGAGCGTGCCGGCGGTAGACGTGATTGTCACCACCACCTCGCGCTGCACGCCGCCCACTTCCGCGCCGCACCTGAATGTGCGCCCGGGCGGCGCGACCAGCAGAGCCGGGCCCGCGCAGGCCACCGCGACCTTCATGCCCGAGGCCCGGGCGAGGTCACGACTGATCTGCGCCCGGGCGTCGGCCAGCACGACCACGGCCGTAGCCGGTTTGACGGCGACGGCCCCTCGGGGGCCAGCGACCTCTCCCGAGACGGTCAGCGGCTGCCCGTCGAGCATGGTGGTACAGGAGAACTTGGAGCCGACGGTGGCGGGCACGGCGGCCGGGCAATGGACCTGAGGGAGGGTGACGGTGTAGCTGTCCGCCAGTTGGGTGGAAATCTTGGCCTCGAGGCTGGCGGCCGAGAGCAGGTCCTTGGCCTTGACCGAGCACCCGGCCACAGTGCTGAGGGCGACCACGGCGGCCAGGCAGCTCAGCGCGGCGTGCAGGCCCGAGCGCGTGCGGAAGACCATTCCTACCTATCGGAGGGCCGCGACCCCGGGTTGACTGGAGCACAACAGCCGGGCTCAGGGCCGTTCACTAAGGTGGCCGTATGCCGAGCGAGATCAAGCCCCGAAGCCACGAAGTCACCGACGGCCGGGAGCGGGCGCCGGCGCGGGCCATGCTCAGGGCCGTTGGGATGACCGACGCCGACTGGGACAAACCCCAGGTCGGCGTGGCCTCGTCCTGGAACGAGGTCACCCCGTGCAACCTGCCTCTGGACCGTTTGGCCAAGCGGGCCAAGCAGGGCGTGCGGGACGCCGGCGGGTTCCCGCTCGAGTTCGTGACCATTGCTGTTTCCGACGGCATTTCCATGGGCACCGAGGGCATGAGGGCGTCCCTGGTGAGCCGTGAGATCATCGCCGACTCGGTGGAAGCGATGATGCATGCGGAGCGCTTCGACGGCCTGGCCACCTTCGCGGGGTGCGACAAATCGCTGCCAGGGATGCTCATGGCCGCCGCCCGCCTCAACCTTCCTGCCGTTTTTCTCTACGGGGGCACGATCCTGCCCGGCCGGGGAGCAGGGGGCGAGGCGTTGGACATCGTGAGCGTGTTCGAGGCCGTGGGGGCCAATGCCGCCGGCACCCTCAGCGATGACGAACTGGCGCTCATAGAGCGGAGGGCGTGCCCCACCGAGGGCAGTTGCGCCGGGATGTTCACCGCCAACACGATGGCGTGCGCGGCCGAAGCCCTAGGGATGGCGCTCCCGGGCAGTTCCACGGCACCGGCAGTGGACCGCCGGCGAGACGACTTCGCCTACGAGTCGGGAAGGGCGGTGGTCCGGTTGCTCAAGACGGGGACTCGCCCCCGCCAGATCCTGACCAAGGAGGCATTCGAAAACGCCATCGCCGTAGTAATGGCCCTCGGTGGTTCTACCAACGCCGTCCTGCACCTTCTCGCCATCGCCCACGAGGCGCGCGTGGACCTGACGCTGGACGACTTCGACCGGGTCGGCAAAAGAGTCCCGCACCTGGCGGACATGAAACCCCACGGCCGCTACCACATGGTCGACCTGGACCGCATCGGCGGGTTGCCTGTCGTCATGCAAGAGCTGCTGGACGCCGGTCTGCTCCACGGCGGGTGCCTGACGGTCTCGGGCCTGACGCTGGCCGAGAACCTCGCCGCGGCGCGCCCACCGGCACCGGAAGGCCAAGTCGTCCACCGGCTCTCCGAACCCATCCATGCGGATGGTGGGTTGGCCATCCTCCGGGGCTCGCTCGCCCCGGCGGGCGCCGTGGTCAAGGTGGCGGGCCTGGATTTTGCCCGCTTTGAGGGAGTGGCCCGGGTCTTCGACGGTGAGCAGCCGGCACTGGAGGCGATCCTGGCCGGTGCCATCGAGCCGGGCACGGTGGTCGTCATACGTTATGAGGGCCCGAAGGGGGGCCCGGGCATGCGTGAGATGCTGGCGGTGACGGGGGCGATGAAGGGTGCCGGGCGGGGCGGCGACTGCGCCCTGGTGACCGACGGGCGCTTCAGCGGCGGCACGCACGGTTTTTGCATAGGCCACGTGGCCCCGGAAGCCGTTGACGGCGGCCCGATCGCCTTCCTGGCCGACGGGGACCGGATAATCATCGATGTGACCAAGCGCAGCATCGACGTCGCCCTGAGCCCTTCCGAGCTGGCCGCCCGCAAGACAGGCTGGAAGCTCCCCGAGCCCCGCTACCGCCACGGGGTACTGGCCAAGTACGCACGCCTCGTGACCGGGGCCGACCAGGGCGCGGTCACCGAGCCCTGAGGCCGGTGGCCGTCCTGTGGGACCTGGGCGGCGTCCTGTTGGACTGGGACCCGCGCCACCTCTACCGCAAACTGTTCGGCGACGACGAGGCCGCCATGGACGACTTCTTGGCTCGCGTCTGCAGCCCGCAGTGGCACGCGCAGCAGGACTTGGGCAAAGCGACCGCCGAGGCATGCGCCGAACTGGCGGCGGAACACCCGGGTCAAGCCGAGATGATCAACGCCTGGGCCGAGCGAAATGAGGAGATGGTGGCCGGGGTCATTAGCGGCAGCGTCGAGGTCCTGGCCGAGCTACGGGCAGCCGGGACGGCTTGCTACGCGCTGAGCAACATGGAGAAGGAGAGCTTCCAGCGCCGGCTCCAGCTGTACGACTTCCTGAGCTGGTTCGACGGCTGCTTTATATCCTCCTTCGAGGGCGTCATGAAGCCGGACCTCGAGTATTTCGAGCGCGCCTTGGCCCGGTTCGGGCTGAGCCCGGCTGACTGCCTTTTCATCGACGACCGGGCCCAGAACATCGAGGCGGCCCGGTCGCTGGGCATCCCGGCCGTCCTGTTCGGGTCCCCCGAGCAGCTGCGAGCGGAACTCGAGGGCAGGGGCCTGCTCGCCTGAGCCCGGTTAGGCGTCCACCCCGGCCACCCCGGCCACCCCCGGCCCGGCGCGGCGATCCAGGGCGCGGCTGGCCAGGGCGCGGCTGGCCAGGGCGCGACCGGCCAGGGCGGCGGAGATGCGGCTGAGGATCTCCCGGAGCAGTCCCGGGCTGGTGGCGAAATTGAGACGGGCAAAGCCCGGTCCGCCCGGCCCGAAGCTGAGCCCCGAGCTCAGCATCACCCTGGCTTCCTCCAGCAACCAGGCGGCGGGGTCGTCGCCGAGCCCGGCGGGGCGGAAATCGAGCCAGGAGAGGTAAGTCGCCTCGGGAGGGTACCCGTGCACACCGGACGCGGCGCCTTCTCCCGCCAGCCAGTCGCCCAGGATCCGGCGGTTGTCCTGCAACCGGGCCACACAGCGCTCCAGCCAAGCGTCGCCCTCTGCGGACCAGGACGCCAGAGTGGCGGCCACGGCGGCGACTCCGGCTCCTCCGAGCAGGTGAGAGGGCAAGTCGGCGAGTTGACGCTCGATGCCGGTGTGCCCCACGTGGGCGACCGCACAACCCATGCCCCCAAGGTTGTGGGACTTGCTGGCTGAATAGAGCGTAAGCGTGCGTTGGGCCAGTTCCTCTGACAGCGAGGCGAACGGGACATGGTCCCCGGGACCAGCCAGCCCCAGGTCGGCATGGATCTCGTCCGAGATGACGATGAGGTTGTGCCGCAGGACGATGTCGCCCAGGGCCAGGAGCTCAGTGCGAGCCAGTCGGCGGCCTGTCGGGTTGTGGGGGTTGACGAGGAGAAGGACCTTGGCCTGCGCCGCCAGGTCGGCGGCCGTCTCCATATCGAACGACCATCCCGTCCCGTCGTCGACGACAGGCGCGGCCAGGAGGCGGCGCCCCATGCTCTCGACCGTGTGGGGGAACGGGGGATAGGCGGGGGCAAAGAGCAGGACGCCGTCGCCGGGCGAAGTGGCCAGGTGCGTAACGATCTGGACTATCTGGATCAGGTCGAAGAAGACGCGCAGGTGGCCGGGGGCGGGGGACCAGGCGTAGCGTTGCGCCATGCGAGCAGCCCATTTCTCTTCCAACAGGGCGGCCCGGTCGTTACGGGGGTAGCCGAGGTCCCCGCTCTCGGCCAGCTGGCTTAGGGCGTCGCGAACAGGCCTGGGAGCGGGGTAGTCCATGTCGGCGACCCAGCACGGCAGGACATCGGGGGCGGCGAGGCCCCATTTGATCCCGGGCTTGGAGCGCAGCCATTTCTCATCGAGATCGTCGAACCCCTCATCGGCCCAGGTGCCGGGCCCATCTATCGCGGACAGTGCCACAGCGCATGTTAAGGCACGAGGGACGCCCGCCCAAGTCCTGGGGCCTTGCAGCACCCAGTGAGCTGTGGCATTATGACGAGATGGCAGGCGCACACAAGGGCACGGCTAGTCCCAGTGCTCCTGCCGGTATGGCCTTTTCCGGCCTTGTAGTACTTACCTGACGCACGCGGCCATCAACGCGTGCGTCCAACGACCTCCCTAACGGGAGGTCGTTTTGTTTTGCGAGCCAGCCCGACGACAGCGAGGCGCCGAAAATGCAACTGACCGGGGCGCAAGCCCTAATAAAGAGCCTGGAGATGGAGCATACGGAGGTCATTTTCGGCCTGCCGGGCGGTGCCATCCTGCCTGCCTATGACCCCCTGCTCGATTCGCCCATACGCCACGTGCTCGTGCGCCACGAACAGGGCGCCGGGCACATGGCCGAGGGGTATGCCGATGTGACCGGCCGCCCCGGCGTGGCCATGGTGACGAGCGGCCCGGGGGCCACCAACCTGGTCACCCCTCTTTGTGATGCCTACATGGACTCCGTGCCCATGGTGGCCATCACCGGGCAGGTGGCGAGGCCCATCATCGGGACCGACGCCTTCCAGGAGGGCGACACCGTCGGCATCACCCGTTCGGTCACCAAGCACAACGAGCTCGTGATGCGGGCCGAGGACATCGCCCTGTCAGTGCGCCAAGCTTTCCTATTGGCTACGACGGGCCGGCCCGGGCCCGTGCTGCTGGACATCCCCAAGGACATCCTCCAGGCTCAGACCGAGTGGTACTGGCCGAACGACGATGAAGTCGCCGCCTCTCTGCCCGGCTACCGGCCCAACACCAAAGGCCACCCCCGCATGGTGAGGGAGGCGGTACGGCTGATAACCGCCTCGCAGCGGCCGGTAATTTATGCCGGCGGCGGGATCTTGAAGGCCCGGGCCTCCGAGGCCCTCATGAAACTGGCCGAGCTTATAAATGCGCCCGTCGTGACCACCTTGATGGCTCGGGGCGCTTTCCCTGACAGCCACCGCCAGTGCCTGGGGATGCCGGGCATGCACGGCAATTACACAGCAATTACGGCCATGCAGGAGGCGGACCTGCTCATAGCTCTGGGTACCCGTTTTGACGACCGGGTCACGGGGCGGGTGAGCTCGTTCGCCCCTGGTGCCAAGGTGGTCCACGTCGACATCGACCCCGCTGAGCTCGGCAAGATCCGCCGTCCGGAGGTCCCCATAGTCGGCGATTGTCGTCTGGTCATCGAAGAGCTGGTGCGCGTGCTGACGGCCAGTGGGGACGTTCAGCCGGACCGGGCGCCGTGGTGGGGGCGACTGAAGGAGTGGGCCTTGCGGTTCCCCCTGCATTACGAGCCACAAGCCGAGGGCGACCCGCTCAAGCCACAGGCCGTCATAGAAGCGATCCGGGACGCCAGCCCGGCCGACACCACCGTCGTGTCGGGGGTCGGCCAGCACCAGATGTGGGCCAGCCAGTACTGGCGTTTCGATTACCCGTACACCTGGGTCAATTCTGGCGGCCTGGGGACGATGGGCTTCGCCGTGCCCGCCGCCATAGGGGCTAAGGTCGGGCGTCCCGACCGCACGGTGTGGGCCATTGACGGTGACGGCTGTTTCCAGATGACAGCGCAGGAACTGGTCACCGCGTCAAGCGAGCGCATACCGATAAAGGTGGCCATCCTCAACAATGCCTACCTCGGCATGGTCCGCCAATGGCAGGAAATGTTCTACCAAGAGCGTTATTCCGAGGTGTACCTCTCGCCGGACCTACCCGATTACGTCAAGTGGGCCGAAGCCATGGGCTGCGTCGCCTTCCGGGTCGAGCACCCCTCCGACGTCGGTCCCGTGATCGACAAGGCCAACGCCATCGACGACCGCCCGGTCGTCATCGATTTTCGGACCGACTCGCAAGAGAAAGTCTTCCCGATGGTCCCGGCCGGCGCCTCCAACAGCGATGTTGTCGTGCACCCGGCCCTGCGCCCGGGCGGGGAAAGGGTGGTCCAGTGATGTCGCTTTCCAGTACGGGGGCCACCTGGGCCTCGGGCAGCGGGCGCGTGCGCCACCAGACAATTTCTGTGATCGTCGAGAACCGGGCCGGCGTGCTGGCCCGCGTATCGGCACTTTTTGCCCGCCGGGGCTTCAACATAATCTCTCTGGCCGTCGCTCCGAGCGATGACGATTCGTTCAGCCGGATCACGATCGTCGTGGACCTGGACGAAACGTCGGTGGAGCAGTTGACCAAGCAGCTTTTCAAGCTCGTCAACGTAGTGAAGATTACCGAGATGACGCCGGGCGAAGCCATAGAGCGCGAACTGGCCCTTCTCTCTGTACGCTGTGCCCCTCCCGGGGGGGCCGGGCCCTCCCGGGGCGAGGTGGGCGACTTGGTCCGCATTTTCGGTGCCACCATCGTGGACGTGGGCCAGGAGGCGCTTACGGTTATGCTGGCCGGGCAGCCTTCGCTGCTGGACGATTTCGAGGAACTGCTGCGCCCGTACGGGATAATCGAGATCCAGCGCACTGGGCGGGTGGCGTTGCCGAAGTTGGAACGCCCGCCCGTCCATCACAAGAACCGCAACTGAAAGGCAGGCAATGGCCACCATTTACTACGAGCACGACGCCGACCCCTCTGTCATCACGTCTCGGAAGGTAGCCATAATCGGCTATGGCTCCCAGGGCCACGCCCATGCCCTCAACCTCCGGGACTCTGGGGTGGACGTGAGGGTGGGGCTGCGCCCGGGCTCGTCCTCGCGGGCCAAGGCCGAGGCGGCCGGCCTTCGGGCCCTGAGCTCGGCCGAGGCCGCGGCCGAGGCAGACGTGATAATGATGCTGGCACCCGATACCGCCCAACAGGAGATTTACAAACAGGACATAGAGACCAACCTGCGCCCGGGTGACGTCTTGATGTTCGCTCACGGTTTCAATATCCGCTTCGGCCTCATCGACCCCCCCGAAGGAGTCGACGTGGCCATGGTGGCCCCCAAGGGGCCAGGGCACCTCGTCAGGCGCACCTATGAGGGCGGGGGCGGCGTACCCGCGCTGCTGGCTGTGGAGCGCGACGCCACCGGCAAGGCCAAGGCGCTGGGGCTCTCATATGCCTGGGGCATAGGCGCCACCAGGGCGGGCGTGCTGGAGACGACGTTCAAAGAAGAGACTGAGACCGACCTCTTCGGTGAGCAGGTGGTCCTGTGCGGCGGGCTCACGTCGTTGATAAAAGCAGGCTTCGACACCCTGGTCGAGGCCGGTTACCAGCCCGAGTCCGCCTATTTCGAGTGCCTGCACGAGGTGAAGCTCATAGTCGACCTCATTTATGAGCACGGCATCACCGGGATGCGGTACTCGATCTCGACCACGGCCGAGTACGGCGACATGACGCGTGGCCCCAGGCTCATCAACGGCTCGGTCCGGGCCGAGATGAAGCAGATCCTGGCCGACATCCAGTCCGGGGCGTTCGCGCAGGAGTGGGTGAAGGAGAACCGTGACGGCCTGCCTAATTACCACCGGCTGCAAAAGGAGGGCGCCGAGCACCCCGTCGAAAAGGTGGGCGCGCAATTGCGGTCCATGATGCCCTTCTTGGCCTCGGGAAGCCCGCGGCCCCAGGACGTCTCTGGAGGTTGACGTCGGCTTCGACTATGACGTCGTAGTTGTCGGGTCGGGCTTCGGTGGCTCGGTCGCGGCCCTGCGCCTATCCGAGAAGGGTTACCGGGTGGCGGTGTTGGAAGCCGGCCTCCGTTTTGGTGCGTCGAGCCTGCCGCGTACCTCCTGGGACATCAGGCGTTTCCTGTGGGCGCCACTACTCGGGTGCTTCGGCATACAGCGCGTGCACTTCCTGCGCCACGTCGTCGTCCTGGCCGGAGCAGGCGTAGGTGGTGGCTCGCTCAATTATGCCAACACCCTTTGCGAGCCCATGGAAGCGAGCTTCTATGACGACCCCCAGTGGGCCGCACTGGCCGACTGGCGCTCAGAGCTGGCGCCTTATTACGACCAGGCCAAGCGGATGTTGGGGGCGACCGAGAACCCGACTATGACCCCGTCCGACGAGGCCATGCTCGAGGTGGCAAGCGAAATGGGCGTGGCGGGCAGCTTCCAGATGGCGTCTGTCGGGGTGACGTTCGGGCCCCCGGGCACCCCGCCGGGCGCACCGCTGGCCGACCCGTACTTCGCCGGGGCCGGCCCGTCCCGTCGGTCCTGCCTGGAGTGTGGGGAGTGCATGACCGGCTGCCGGCATGGGGCCAAGAACACCCTGCCGACCAACTACCTGTACCTGGCGGAGCGGGCGGGAGCGGTGATCATGCCCCTGACAACGGTCCGGTCTGTGCAACCGGGCGCCGAAGGGGGCTGGGAGGTGGGCACGGTTGCCACCGGGTGGTCGGGGGCCTGGCGCCGGCGGCGCCTATTGCGCTCCCAGCATGTTGTGCTGGCCGCAGGGGCCTTTGGGACCCAGCAGCTGCTGCATGCCATGGCCATGGAGGCCAAGCTCCCCGACTTGTCATCCCGGCTCGGGCAGTTGACCCGCACTAATTCCGAGTCGTTGCTGGGGGCCGTTGTCGGCCGGGGCCGGCCGCACCCGGATTTCAGCCGTGGCGTAGCCATAACTTCGTCCTTTAGCCCCGAGCCCGGTACGCACGTCGAGCCCGTCCGCTACGGGCGGGGCTCCAACATGATGGGTCTTTTCGGTACTTTGTTGGTGGACGGCCCTGACGGTCAGCGGACGCGGCCGCCGGGATGGTGGCGGTTCCTGCGAGCGGTCGTTCGCCAACCGGGGGCTTTCTTTCGCCAGTTCGACCTCCGGGCCTGGTCCGAGCGCACCGTTATCGCCCTGATCATGCAGTCCCGGGACAACTCCCTCACCGTGTCGGCGCGACGGCGCTTCCTGGGCGGCTGCCGGCTTACGACCCGCCAGGGGCACGGCCGTCCCAACCCGGCCTGGCTTCCCGTAGGCCATGATGTGGCCCGTCGCCTGGCGGGTAGGAACGGGGGTAGCCCGTCGGGTACCTGGGGCGAGATATTCGGGGTCCCCATGACGGCGCATTTCCTCGGAGGATGTGCTATCGGCGCCTCGGCTGCCGATGGCGTTATCGACCAGTGGCACCGGGTGTTCGGCTACGAGGGCCTCCATGTGGTGGACGGGTCGGCAATGCCCGCCAACCCCGGGGTCAACCCGTCCCTGACCATCACGGCCATGGCCGAGAGAGCATTTGCCTACTGGCCCAACCGTGGTCAGGCGGACCCGAGGCCGGCGCCGGTACGGGGCCGCTTAGCAACGCAGACCGTGCCCTCGGCCACGTCGGCCTGGCCCCAGCCTGTGTTCCCGCATCGACCGGTCGTGCCGGCGGGAGCCGCCGGCGAGCTCCGCCAGGCTCGCGGGCTCACGGCCGTCTCCTAGCTGCGGGTGAGCACGATCTTGCCGAACTTCCCGCCTACGGCGAACCGCTCGTAGGCCTCCTGCGCCTGCTCGAAGGGGAAGGCGGCCTCCACGACCACCTTTACGCGGCCTTGGTCGACAAAGGGCAGGACATGGTGCTGGACGGCGATGGTGACCAGCGCCTTGTCTTCCAGTGGGCGGGCTCGGAGGGTGGATCCCATGACCTTCGCCCGGCGGCTCATAAGCCGGGACATGTCGAGCTCGCAACGAGACCCCGCCCCGGTCCCGATCACCACGACACGGCCCCGGGGGGCGAGCCCGGCCAGTGCCCGAGGCAGGCTGTCGCCGCCCACAAGCTCGAGCACGACGTCGAAGGGCCCGAGCCCGAACGCATCGACCGGTCCGGCGCTGGTCGCGCCTAACGCCGTCAGGCGGTCGTGGACGCCACTGTCGCGGGCGCTGGCTACGACGCTGGCACCGGCGCACAGGCCGAGCTGGATGCCTGCCATGCCCACGCCCCCTGCCGCCCCCGTCACCAGGAGCCGCTCGCCCATAGCCAGGCCAGCCTGGGAGAACAAAGCGTCGTAGGCGGTATAGAACACCTCGGGGAAGCCGCCCGCTTCGGTCATCGACATGGCGGGCGGGACGGGCAGGGTGAGACGCTCGTGCAGAAGGGCGAGCTCAGCCTGGGCCGCCCCGCCAAGTAGGCCCATCACCCGGTCCCCGGGCGCGAACGCCCGCACCCGGTCGCCCACCTCCTCCACGACGCCGGCACATTCCATTCCGGGTTGGTCAAGGGGGAGCCCCGGCGGTGGCGGGTAAAGCCCGGCCCTTTGCAACAAGTCGGCGCGGTTGATGCCGGCTGCCTCTACCCGCACGAGTAGTTCGTCGGGACCGGGCACGGGCGAGGGGCGCTCGTCCCAGAAGACGGCACCGTCGGAGATGACGACTGCTCTCATCTTCACGACCCTAACGAGGCGGGCGAGGCTTCGGGCCAACGGCAGGGCCGGGCCCACCTATAGGGTTTGTGGCCGTGGCTGCGGCTGAAAAGACCTTGTTGGTGGATTGCGACACGGGGGTGGACGATGCCATCGCCCTGCTCTACCTGCTGGCTGACCCGAAGGTTGAGGTGTGCGGGATCACCACTGTTTTCGGCAACATCTCCGCCACCATGGCGGCCCGCAACACGCTGTGCGTGCTCGATGTCGCCGGGCGGACCGGCTCTGTGCCCGTCGCCGTCGGCTCCGAGGTGACCTTGACGGGCGAGGCGCCGGTCCACGGCACCCACGTCCACGGCAGCAACGGTCTTGGCGGCGTGAAGTTGAGCGCGCCGGCGGGCCGGCCGGAGACCGTGAGCGCGGCCGAGATGATCGTCCGCACCGCCAGGGAGCGTCCCGGAAAGGTCCACATGTTGGCCACGGGGCCCCTTACCAATTTGGCGGTGGCGCTCAGGTTGGAGCCCAAGCTCCCCCAGCTGATCGCGGGCGTGACCATCATGGGCGGGGCGGCGTCGGCCCCCGGCAACGTCACGCCGGCGGCGGAGGCCAACGTCTGGCATGACCCCGAGGCTGCTCAGGCCGTTTTCAGCGCGCCCTGGGCGACGACGCTCGTACCCCTCGATGCCACCATGGGAGAGGTGATGAGCGAGCAGCAACGCCTCTCGCTGGCGGCATCGAGGTCACCGACGGCGCGGTTCGCCGCCGCCATCCTCGACCACTACTTCGACTTCTATACCCCGATCTTCGGCCGCAGGAGCTGCCCCTGCCATGACGCGCTGGCGGCCGGCGTCGCCACCGGCGAGGTGGTGCCCCAACGGGCCATGACTGTCGGCATCACCGTGGAAACCGGCTGCGGCCCGGCCCGGGGGGCCACCATTTGCGACCTCAGGGGCAGCTATAGAGGGGAGCAACGCCAGCCCGGCGCCACGTGCACGGTCGTGCTGGAGACAAGCGGCCGGTTTGCCGAAGACATCGTTAGAAGGCTGGTGGGCGGGCCCGGCGCGTGAAGTTCAGGGGTGCTCGTGGGGTCGGTAGGAAGCCATGAGCTGCTCCCTTCGTCGCCTGGCTCCGGCAATGCTGCTCATCGGCCCCGGCCTCGTAGTCGCCGGTCTCATCGGCGCCGAGCTCATGGGCCCCGGCCCCGGCCGGGAGGGCCCATGAGTACGCCGGCCCTGACCGTAGACCTGTTGCAGGGACCACAGTTCCCACAACGCGAACAAGGCAGCGACCGCCGCCAGGTACAGGAGCACCTGGGCGGGCCATGCCGCGAGCACCGAGCTCAGGCCGTGCCTCGATGGTGCGGCCGCCCCGCTGCCGACGGCTCCGGCTCCCGAGCCCAGCGCTACCGGCCCGGCCCGGCGCGGGGACTGTGGTTCCCGCGCTGCGCCCAGATTGGTGCCTGCCCGGGCCCGAGGGTGATGGGCCGGGCGCACATGATGACTAGAGACGTGGTGTAAGGACAACTTGCTCAGGGCGACCGGGCCGGGCAGAGCCGGTGGCGGTAGACGATCGTTAGTGGGCTCGGACCCTACCCGGGTCTGAAAGCCCTGGTTGAGCAGGTCGATAGCGCTCTGGGTGGGGTTGTAGCCGTTCATCACGACCGCCAGCATCGTGCGTCCCTGGCGCCGGGCCGCCGCCATGATGCAGCTCCCGGCCTTGTCCGTGAACCCCGTCTTTATGCCGATGGCACCGGGATAGCTCTCCAGGAACAGGTTGTTCATGCTCGGGAGGTAGTGGGCGGCACCGGTGGGGTCGACGAAGTGGTAGCTGTCCTGGACGACGATGCGGGCGAGCTCGGGGACGTCGAGGAAGTCGCGTCCGACGATGGCCAGGTCGCGGGCGCTCACCAGGTTGCCGCCCTCGAACCCCTCGGTCCCGTCCAGGCCGGCAGGGTCATGGAAGACGGGTGAATCGGTCATCCCGACCTGCTTCGCCGATCGTTGCATGACCGAGGCGAAGGTGGCCAACGAGCCGCTTATCCGTTGCGCCAGCGCATAGGCGGCGTCATTTGCCGACAGGACCAGAAGCGACTCGAGCACGTCATGGAGGGGCCAGGCCACGCCCTTTTCGATGCCCACATCGTTCGGGTAGGCCTCTAACGACTCTTTGGTGCCGCGGACCCCGGCGCCCGCGCGCAGGTAATCGACGGCTATGAGGGCCGTCAGCACCTTTGTGAGACTGGCGGGTGGGAGCCGAAGGTGTTCGTTGTCGGCAGCGAGCACATTTCCGGTGTTGACGTCGACCAGTACATACGCGGCCGAGGGGGGCAGCGCCACGGTGGCCTGAGGGGCGATAGGTTTACCAGGCCCCCGAACGGGGGATGTCAACACCGCCGGCGCGTGGCGCGAAGGCGGCAACGCTGCGGCCGTGGCGGGTGTGGACCAAAGCGTCAGAAACGCGAGCAACAACAAAAAACCGGCCACACGCGGGACCCGTTTGGTCCGAGACGGCGCCGTGCAGGCCGTCGAAGCCCAGGCACAAGCGCCCGCGCCCGCGTTACTGCCCATTGACCGAGGATAGTGGACCACTGCCGCCGGGCTCGTTTATCTACCCGTCCTCGAGGGCTTTTTAAAGGGTGCGGACGAACGGCGTGCTGCGCGAGCATGTTCGTATGGCCCCTGCTCCTCGACAACGCGTTTCCGCTCGTATCGCCGCCGTTTCCGAGTCCGCCACCCTCGCCGTGGACGCCAAGGCCAAAGCCTTGAAGGCCCAGGGCGAGGATGTGATCGGTTTCGGGGCCGGGGAGCCGGACTTCCCCACTCCCGCCCATATCGTGGAGGCAGCCGCGGCGGCGTGCCGTGAGCCGCGCAACCACCATTATACGCCGGCCGCGGGCCTGCCCGAGCTGCGGGACGCCATTGCCACGAAAACGGCCCGAGACAGCCAGTTCGACGTGACGGCGGCGCAGGTGCTGGTGACCAACGGCGGCAAGCAGGCGGTCGAGGAAGCGTTCGCTAGCTTGCTCGACCCGGGGGACGAGGTGCTGCTCCCGGCGCCCTATTGGACCACCTACCCCGAGGTGGTGCGCCTGGCCGGCGGGGTGCCCGTCGAGGTCCAAACCACGCCGGAAAGTGGCTACAAGGTGACCGTCGAGCAACTTGAGAGGGCTCTCACGCCCCGGACCAAAGTGCTTTTGTTTGTCTCGCCCTCCAACCCGACGGGCGCCGTCTATGGCGAGGACGAGATGCGTGCCCTGGCCACTTGGGCGGACGAGCGCGGGCTGTGGGTGGTGACCGACGAGATCTACGAGCATCTCGTGTACGGCTCGGCCCGGTTCCACTCGATGCCCGTGCTGGTGCCGGAACTAGCCGAGCGTTGCATCATCGTCAACGGTGTGGCCAAGACCTATGCCATGACCGGCTGGCGGGTGGGATGGCTGATCGGTCCCCTGGACGTCGTTAAGGCGGCCGCCAACCTTCAGAGCCATTCCACTTCCAATGTCTGCAACGTCGCCCAGATGGCGGCCTTGGCCGCCCTCTCCGGGGGCCTCGAAGACGTCAAGGAGATGCGCTCGGTCTACGACCGGCGCCGCCGGGCCATCGTTGCCGCCCTATCAGACCTTCCCGGTGTACTGTGCCCCGAGCCCGAAGGCGCCTTTTATGCTTTCCCCAGCTTCGCAGGGGTACTCGGCCGTCCCTTCGCCGGTCTGGGAAAGGCGCCCACGACCACCCTTGAGCTGGCCGAGCTCGTTTTGGAGGAGGCGAAGGTGGCGTTTGTGCCCGGTGAAGCGTTCGGAGCGCCGGGGTGCGGACGGTTTTCCTATGCCCTGGCCGACGATGACCTCGCCGAGGGTATGGCCCGACTGGCCAAGTTGTTCGGCTAGCCGGCCCCTGTCAGACGGGCCCCTGTCAGACTGGCCGCTCTCAGACTGGCCGGGCTAGAAGGTCCACGTGGTCTCGGCCCGGAGCGGCCGCCAGGGCGAGGATCTTGCTGTCGTCGCAGTCGCCCTCTCCCTCGTGCCCGATCACCGACAGGCGGTAACCGAAGGCGCGCAGGGTGCTGAGGTAGCTCTGGGCACTCCCCCATGGCGAACTGTCCAGGGCGAGGGGGAAGAACTCGCTGATCAGGACGGGTGGCCCGGTGCTGAAAGTAGCCCTAGCGCCTTGCAGGACGAGTGGCTCGGCTCCTTCGACATCCATCTTTACGACATCGGCTCGCCCGATGTCGGCCGAGGCGAGCACATCGTCCAGCGGGTAGCTTGCCACCACGAACTCGGCCTCCACCGGCGTCGCCGGAGGCCCGTCGACGGGGATGATCCGCCCGTTGCTCCCGTCTGTCTCCAAGGCCACGGCGCCCGGGCGCTCGGACAGGGCGACCGCTATCACCTCGATGTTGTCGAACCCGTTGTCCTTGGCGCTCTGGCGCAGCAGGGCAACGTTGCGCGGGTTGGGCTCGATGGCGACGACGCGGCCGGCGGCGCCCACCAGTGAGGCTCCGAGCAGGCTGAACCATCCGATGTTGGCCCCGATGTCGACAAAGGTCGCGCCCTGGCCGAGCACGGAGCGCAACGTGGCTGAGACATCAGGTTCGTAGCTACCGGTCCGGGCCAATGTGTGGCCGACGGCATAATCGGTGGGGTCGACGTGGATGCGAAAGCCTTCGCACGTGTTGACCACCTCGTGGGCCCTGCGGTCGCCCGGCCGGCCTAAAGCGTGCGCCCGGGCGAACTCCACACTTCCGAGGAACTCTTCGACCAGCTCGTGCACGCTGACGTTGTCCGAGCTCAGGCGCCGGTCGTAGTGAGCAAAGCCCTCGGCGTCTGGGAGGCGCTCCAAGAGCAGTCGGTAACAGGCGGTGACGTCCGCGAAGGTGGCGAGGTCGCTCCAATCGCCCCGTCCGGGACGGCTTGCTGGCACTGGCGCTATGCTACCGCCCGGAATGGACAGCTTAACTGGGGGCCCTTCATGTCCGAACAGCTGAAGCGGCGGGTCGCCTTCGTCAGCCCTCGCTTCGGTGCCGAGATAATCGGGGGCGCCGAAGCCGTGGTACGTGACATCGCGCTGGGCCTGGTGGAGCGGGACTGGTCGGTGGAAGTGCTTACGACCTGTGCCGTCAACCCCTACACGTGGGCCAACGAACTGCCGGAGTCGTCCGAGGTGCACGACGGCATCTTGGTGAGGCGCTTCGAAAACGTGCTGGCGGCGTCGGCCAGCAAGGAGCACGCCGTCCACGGGCGGATTTACGCCGGGGAGGTGCCGTCCCTGGACGACCAGGTCACCTGGCTCAACGCCCTGTTCCGCACGCCGGGGCTGTTCGAGGCCCTGCTCAGGGAGAAGGACACTTTCGACGCCGTCATCTTCGCCCCCTATTTGTTCTGGACCACGACGGTCTGCATGCCCGCGGTGGCCGACCGCGCCGTCGTCATGCCCTGCCTGCACGACGAGGTCTACGCCTACCTGGACGTAATGCGCCACGTCCTGTCTTTGCCGGCATCGGTGTGGTTCCTTTCCGGCCCCGAGCACGACCTGGCCCACCGGATGGGGCCTGTCACGCCCAATCACAGCGTTATCGGATCGGGCATGGAGGTCCCCAAGATTTACCGGCCCGACAAGTTCCGCTCGGAGTACGGTATCGATTCCCCGTTCCTGCTCTATGTAGGGCGCCGTGAGGCCGACAAGGGGTGGCCGTGGCTGGTCGACCTGTTCTCCCGCACCGAGTTGCCGGTCAAGCTGGTGTGCGCCGGGGCGGGGGACGCCGAGGTGCCTCCCCGGTTGCGGGGAAGGGTCATAGACGTCGGCTTGCTGAGCATCGACCAGCGCAACAATGCCCTGGCCGCGGCGCTCGCCTATGTCCAGCCGAGCCTCAACGAGAGCTACTCGCGCACAGTGATGGAGTCATGGCTGGCGTCCCGTCCTGTGCTGGCCCGCAAGGGCAGCACCGTCGTCGAGTGGCACTGCGCCCGCAGCGGGGGTGGGACCGCCTTCGGGACGCCGCGCGAACTGGCCGGTCATGCCGAGCGGCTGCTGGCGGACACCGCCCGGGCCAAGGAGATGGGCGAGCGGGGGCGGGCGTACGTGCTTGAGAACTATCAGTGGCCGCACGTCCTCGACCTCATCGAGGCCGATCTTTTCTCATTGAAGGCCAACTCTCGCTGACGGGCGCCCGCCCGATGACCGGCGCCTGTTGACCGGCGCCCGTTAGAGCCGGGGCATTAGGGCTCCCAGCCGGCCCAGCGGTCCCACACGTCTTGGGGGCGGACCGTCCACTGCCGGGACAGGCGGGCGCGCGTAGCCAACGCCCAGGGCAGTAACGCGGCGGTCCCGGCCCGCACCCCGCCGTCCGGTCCCTCGGAGAGCCGTTGGCGCAATGCGTCGAGCACCAAGCGGGACGGCCCGTTGCGCACCATGGAAAGGGTACGGTTGCGCTCGGCCATCACTCTCACCCAGGGCTCGTGCTCGCCCCCGGAACTGGCCGAGCGGCGGTGCACCACCGTCCCGGCCGGGTCGTACCACACCTTCATCCCGGCCAGGTGCGCCCGCCAGCACCAGTCGATGTCCTCGTAGTAGGCGAAGTAGCGGCGGGCGAATGGCCCGAGCCGGCGCCACGTACCCCGCCGGGTCACGAAGGCGGCCCCGGATACGGCAAAGCGTTCGCTGGGCTCATCGAACCGGCCGTCATCTCTGGTGTCAGCACCGATGTCGCCGGCGTACCCGCGCTTGTCCAGGAACGCACCGGCGCCGTTGAGCAGGCGGACCACCCGGCCGGGCGGGGCGGGCCGGCCGTTTATGACTAGCTTCGTGCCCTCCCCGTCCCCGGTCAGAGGCACGTACCAGGGCTCTGGCCCCGACGTCCAGCGCCATCGGTCGTCACCGTCGTGCTCGAGCCGGTACAGGCCGGGCCCGGAGGCGACCTCCAGCATCTCTATCCCGTCAACCCTCACCGAGCGCACCTGGCGCCCCAGCGGACGGCCGTCGCCCGGGGCTACCCACGGCTGGTCGTCCAGCACCACCTCCCGGAAGCGGGCCGAGAGGACGATCTTGGGCCCAACGACAGCGATCGAGGGATCCTCCAAGGCTCGCTCCGCCGAGGGCAACCAAGACGGCGTAGCTACGGCGTCGTCGTTGAGCAGGGCCAAGACGGTGCCCTTGGCGATCCCGGTGCCGAGATTGACGGCGGGAGCGAAACCGGTATTGACCGGACAGCGGACCACAGTCGCGCCAGCTTCCCGACCGATACGTGAGGCGGCGGCATCCTCTGACCCGTTGTCGATGAGCACGACCTGGTCGGCTTGGCCGGCCACAGAGGCCAGGCAGGGGCCCAGCCAAGCGCCGGGCCGGTAAGAGACGACTACGACGGAGACTGTCATTTCGGTTCAGGCGACGAGGTTGGACCAGGCTCTTCGGGCTAAGACCGCGGCCGTCCTCTCCCAGCCCGGACCGGCGGCGAAGGCGACGATCTTGAGGCCTGCGGCCTCCCACTCGGAAATGACTTCCCGCCGCTCCAGCGCCACGTCCCGGTCGACCAGGACGATGGCGCGGTCGGGCCAGTTGCGGGCCACCTCCTCCACGACGTCCAGCTCTGGCCCCTCAGCGCCGGGCGCCCACGCCACGACGGCGTCGTAGCCACCCCGCCACGAATCGAGCTTGGGCAGGGTGCTGTAGGCCAGGGCCAACCGTTCCCGGACGGCACCGTGCCGTCTTTCCGGACGCTGTCCCGAACCACAGAACCAGTCGTAAGAGGCGAAGGGGCGCATGGCGTCGCCCAGTTCGGGCGGGGTCCCGACCAGAGCCAGATAGGGACGGCGACGCCACAAAGGCCGCGATGTGCCCCATCGCCGGGCCAGCTCCTCGAACGCAGTCGCCGCCTTGTCGGCGACGGAGTCCCAGGATGGCGGCTCTTGGCGGGCGATCTCGGCCAGGCGGGCCCGGAACGCGGTGTCGGTCAACCCTCGGACCATGGCCTGGGCGATGGCCTCCGGGTCGCTTGGTTCGAAGCGCGCCTCGCGCGGGAGGATTTCCCTCAGCGAAGAATTGTCCCCGGCAATTGTGGGCGCCCCGCAGGCCATGGACTCGATCACCGGCAGTCCGAAACCTTCGTAGAGCGAAGGGTAGACGGCCAGGTCGGTGCTCTGGTACAGGCTCACGAGGACCTCCTCAGGCACGTACCCCGGGATCAGGACCCGTCCCTCCACGTCCAAGCGCTCTGCCATGACCAGGTAGTGGTTGCGGGTCAGGGGGGCGACGTCACAGGCGATGACCAACTGGTGGCGGTCTACGAGCGTCCGCGGCAGTTGTGCGTAGGCCTCGAGCAGGCCGTCCACGTTTTTGCGGCGGTTGAAGGCGCCCTGGTAGAAGACGAAGCCCGGCTCAAGGCCCTCGACGCCACGGCGAGCGGTCTCGAACGCGACCAGGCGGGACTCGGGGAGGCGGAAGGCTTCGGAGATGCCGCTGCCGATGACCGAGACGCGTCTCTCGGGGACGCCGAGCAGCGCCACCGTGTCCTGTCTGGCCGATTCCGACAGGGTCAGCACGGCGTCGGCGGCGCGCACAACTTCCCTGCAGCTCCGCCAACGACGGCGGAGCCCCGGATCTTCGAGGTACCAGCCCGGGAAGACGTCGGGGATGAGGTCGTAGACGGTAACCGCGGTAAGCACACCGTGCGCCGTGGCTTGGCGGGGCCAGAAGGCACGGACCGGGACCTCGGGCTCGAACACCGAGCTCAAATGCAGCACCGAGGCCGAAGCCCAGTCCGGGCTGGTCGTCACCCAGCTCTTCAGGTCGTCCACGCCCTCGAGGGGCCCGAGCTCGGGGTGTACAGCTATCGAGCTCACCATTTCGGGGTGCCGTCTGACCATGGCCCGAGCGAAATCGGCACTGTAGCGGGCTATCCCTCGGCCCTTGTAGCTGGGGCTCTGGACGGCCACAAGGTCGAGGATGACTCTCGGGCCTGTCATTCGGGCGATGGCGCCTCGTCGACAACGGGCACGCGAGCGCCGTTGCCTTCCACCCCGGCCCTGGACCGGGCCCCGCTGCGCCGTGTGGCCTTACGGTGGCCCGGACCGGCTGTCCCGCTGGCGGGAGCGGGCTCGGGGAGCTCCGTCCCCAGGCTTGTCCCGGACCCGTCTTGGGAGCCTTCGTCGAGGCTCTCCCGCGGCCCGGTCCCGGCCCCTTCGGCCTGAACACCTTCGCTGCCCGCAGGCCAGCCCCCGGTCCGGTCGCCCCACAGGCCGAGCGAGACCACCCTGGCCTCCTCTTGGGCCTCTTGGGCCTCTTCTTCGGCGCTGAGGGCGGGCCATAGCTCGGCGCCTCGGGCCGGCGAGCCTCCCAGGGCGGCGTTGAGGTCCTCGACCTCGACCGACAGTCGGATGAGGGTGCGCCCGAGCGCCTCGGCCACCTGGTCGGCGGCATCGGCCTGCATGCGCAGCATGCGGGTCAGCTCGACGATGTCCGACTGCAAAGAGGCGACGTCATCGCGCAGGGCACCGGTGAGCGAACCCGTCTCGGCGGTAGTATCACGCAGGCTGGCGACCTCGGCGTCCACCGAGCCCAGGCGGGGTGACAGGCGGTCCGCGACGGTGTCCGCGACATGGCCCTGGAGCCGGGACAGGAAGCCGTCCAGATGGTCGTTGATCTGGTCGCGCAGCTGGTCCTGGAGCTGGAGACCGAGCAGCGCCCGGAACCCCTCCAGGTGGCTGTTGAGCTGGTCGCGTGCCTGGTCTTGCAGTTGCAGGCCCAACTGGGCCCGGAACCCCTCGAGGTGGTCGTTGATCTGGTCGCGCAGCTGGTCTTGCAGTTGCAGGCCGAGCAGCGCCCGGAACCCGTCCAGGTGGCTGTTGAGCTGGTCGCGTGCCTGGTCTTGCAGTTGCAGGCCCAACTGGGCCCGGAACCCCTCCAGGTGGTTGTTGAGCTGGTCGCGTGCCTGGTCTTGCAGTTGCAGGCCCAACTGGGCCCGGAACCCCTCCAGGTGGTTGTTGAGCTGGTCGCGGATCTGGTCCTGGAGTTGGAGGCCCAACTGCGCCCGGAACCCCTCGAGGTGGCTGTTGAGCTGGTCGCGCACCTGGTCCTGGAGCTGGATGCCGAGCAGCGCCCGGAACCCCTCCAGGTGGTCGTTGAGCTGGTCGCGCACCTGGTCCTGGAGCCGGCCCGGCTGGCTCTCGACCCGAGCCTTCAGATCCTGGACCTGAGCCTCGAGATCCTGGAAGTAGGACTGCAGGACGGGAGCGGTGGCCTTGCGTAGGCGTGCTTTCCAGGGGTTCACAGCGTCCGAGCCTACTTGCGCCGACTTTGGGACTGGTAAGTTCACCAAGATGCCGGTTTGTGACGTCGTGGTAGTCGGCAGTTATCCTCCCCTCCCCGGTCCGGCGACCGAAGCCACCCTGAGCGCAGTGCGGCGGGCCTGGGACAGCGGGTCGACAGTCGGTATGGCTTCCTACCGGACCGGTGCCGCCTCGGTCCGCGTGCCCGTGGCCGGCCCCCTGGCCGGGTGGCGCCTCGAGCAGGTGCGCCGGCACTTCGGCCGGCCTGCGCAGCTGGTCCTCACCGTCCAGCGCGGTGTGCCTTTTTCCGACGACCGCCTGTGGCCGCAACTGGCGACGGCGGCCGGGCTGGCCGTCGCCATCCGTCGCTTCAGGCAGGCCACGGTGATCGTGGCCGAAGATCCGGGGATAATGCCGGCGTGCCTCAGGGCCGTCGTCTTCAGTTCTCGCCAATGCACCGTCACCACCGACGCAGATGCCAGATCGCTCATCGCTCGCTACGGGCTGCGCCCTGGGGCGGTGGCCGTGACCGAAATGGACCCGTACCCCCCCAGGCCCGAAGGGGTGGCGCCCGAGGACGCCGGTTTGTACCGGCCCGGTGCCGTGGCCGGGCTCACGGTGGTCGAACTACCGACCACGACATTGGCGCAGCGAGCGCGTGGCCGTGCCCTCCGGGCCAGAGCACGGCTGTTGCGACAACTGCTGGGTCGTTGATCGGCCCTTTCCTCGCAGAGGGGCCCGGCGTGGCCCGTCCGGCGGCGGGGAGCGGGCAAACCGGCGACGCTGGGCGCCGGCGTCTGTCGACAGCCGGCGAGGAACCGAGGAGGGTGGTGCCTTGGCGAAGGTCCTGAGGGGGTGGGCACGCCGCCGCTGGCCCGCAGGAGCCGGCATCATGGCTGGCGTCGTCTGGTCCGCATGGCCCGCCCCGGCCGGAGCTTCGGCGTACATCGTGGTCACCGAACGGCTGGTGGTGCAGTTGAGCGCAGCCGCGCAAACCCACCCGGCCTCATTGCTCGGGAGCCTCCCGGGCGCAGTGCCGCAACGGTTGCCGGGGCGGCGCTGGACAACCGACCTGCCCGTCGTCGAGGCCGGACTGGTCCAGGGCGCGCTGACGGGGTCGAAGGGGGTGGAATATGTATCGCCGGTGGAGGCCGTGCAGTCTTCCGCCGTGGAGCCTTCTGACGTGGTCCCCGACGACCCCTGTTATTCGGCATCGTGCGGGCCCACGACCCCGGTAAAGGTCGAGAACCCCTCCGCCGGTCCGGGAGCGACGGTTGTGCACCCTGACGGCCAGTCCGACTTGTGGGCCGTCAATGCCTCCCAGGCTTGGGGCATAACCCGGGGCAGCCCCAACGTCTTGGTCGCAGTGCTCGACACAGGCGTCGATGTTTCCCAGGCACAGCTGGTAGGCAAAGTCATCGTCGGGCCGGATGTCTGTGCCGACGACCGGCCGTTGTGCGCCTCGCCCGGGGACAACAACGGCCACGGCACCTTCGTGGCCGGTCTGATCGCGGCCGACACCGACGATGGCATAGGGATGGCCAGCCTCGGCTGGGAGACAAGGGCGCTCGACATCAAGGTCCTTGACGACCAGGGAAAAGGCAACACCATGGACGAGGCGACCGGGATCTACGACGCCGTTGCGGCCGGCGCCCGGGTCATCAACCTGTCCCTTACCAACGAGCCTTGCAGTATGGCAGCCACAGACTGCGGCCCGGACCCCGACTCCGAAGCGGCCGTCGAGTACGCCATAGCCCACGGTGTAGTGGTGGTGTCGGCGGCGGGCAACTTCGACTCGACCGAGCCGGTGTACCCAGCTTCGTACCCCGGAGTCCTCTCGGTCGCCGCCGGGACCGACCAGGCCCTGGTAGACCCCTCCGGTGGTGACGCTTACCTCGACTTCTCCGAGTACGGCCAGGCGGCCGACATCGCCGCGCCCGGTATAGACGTGCTCTCGACGTGGAACGACGGGAACTACGCGGTGGAGAGCGGCACCTCCATGGCGGCGCCACACGTGGCGGCCGCGGCGGCGCTTGTCATCGCCGCCGACCCTGCACTGTCCGGACCGCAGGTGACCACCATCCTGCGCCAGACGGCGTCGCCCCTGGGCGCAGGGAGCAGCCCCATCGACGGTGGTTTCCTCAACGCCGGTGCCGCTGTCCAAGCGGCGGCATCCCACGACCTCCCGGGCACGCTGGACGGTTACCAGCTCATCGGTGCCGACGGGAGCGTCTACAACTCTGGCGTGACCGGTGCACTGGGCTCGCTGGCCGGGCACCACTTGGCCAAGCCGGTGGTGGGCGGGGCCGAAAGGAGCAACGGGCTCGGCTACTGGCTGGT